>WFWY01000139.1 GCA_015490895.1 Thiotrichaceae bacterium
GTTTAAAGGGTGTATTGGATGCAGGGTGCACTTATACCGTTTTCGAATTTTGTATGCAAGGAGTCTGTTGAAGTTAACCGTTTGGAGTGAAAAGATAAAGACTGGCTTCTAAATATGACAGACTCTGTGTGGAGAGTGAATAAATTTTCTTGAATCAGATATGGAAAGCGAGCATAATTTATACTAATGCTTATCATGTATTTATGCTATAAACTTGATAAGTTAAATTAGATTTATGGGGAAGTATGATGATACTAAGGGCAGTACGGTTGAGTGCATGGTTAGTGATCCTGGTCATAGGGGCTTCTGTGATGAGGGTGTCAGCAGAGGGACTATCCAAAGATGAATTTGACTGGTTGATGTCGGATACACTAATCCCCGTACATTCCGGGCACTCTGAAATAGCCACCCAACAGGTTTCGCAACGCTCCACGTCCCAGGTTGTGAGCCGTCCTGCGCCGAAAGCTACAGTTTCATCATCCGGCACAGGACAGATGCTCCGGCAATTACCCTGGGGAGTTAGAAAGGTTTTACAAAAGAGTAATGTCGATTCAGGCAGTATGGGAGTGTTTGTTCTGCGTATAGGTGATCGGCAGCCCATGCTGGTGTTTAATGAGAACAGTCCACATGTACCAGCCTCGGTGATGAAGCTGGTTACAACGTATGCCGCCCTGGGCACTTTGGGCGCTCATTACCGTTGGCCCACCGAAGTCTATATGACAGGACAACTCAAAGGGGGCACACTCAATGGTAATCTGATTATCAAGGGCTATGGGGCTCCTGACTTTGATACGCAACAGTTGCGGCAGATCTTGCGCCAGTTACGAAATAAAGGTGTACGCCATATACGTGGTCAAGTTGTTTTTGATAACAGCTATTTCAGACCTCCCAATATCAATCCGGGAGCCTTCGATGGTAAGCGTTATGAAGCCTATAACGCGCAGCCGGATGCCTTGTTGTTTAACCAGAAAACCAGTGAGTTTATTGTACAAAATGTACAGGGCAGGGCGATGGTGTATACACCTGCACCGGCACACAATGTGCGTATCGTCAATCATATCCGTTCAGTGAAAGGGCGTTGTAGAGGTCGAGCTAGAAGTCCTCGTATGAATGTATCATCTGGCCCAGCCGGGCATGTGGTGACGTTTAGTGGACGGTTTTCGACACGTTGCGGCAAACGGCATTATAAGAAAGCGATTACTGATTCCCCCAGTATGATATTTGCCAGTATGCAGCGTTACTGGAAACAGGATGTTGGTGGTGTGATGAAGGCACGTTTTGCACGTGGCACAACACCCGCACAGGCGCGTCTCCTGTATCGTCACCAGTCGGCACCGCTGAGCCAGATCATTAAAGAAGTTAACAAGGAAAGCAACAACTTGATGGCACGTCAGCTGCTATTGTCTATTGGTGCGCGTAAGCTGGGAGCACCCTCGACACCTCGAAAAGGTGAGCAGGCTATTAAACAATGGTTACGTTCACAGAAACTCAACTTTGCCGAGTTACGTATTGAAAATGGTTCTGGACTGAGTCGCTGGTCAAGTATTAGTGCAAGGCACGTCGGAGAGCTGTTACTCCATGCTTATCGAAGTCCGCACCGCCAGTATCTGATGGATTCTCTGGCGATAGCAGGCCGGGATGGTACGTTAAAAAAACGTTTCCGCAATACGCCGGTTGCTGGGAAAGGACGATTTAAAACAGGAAGTCTGAGGAATGCGAGAGCTATTGCGGGTTATGTTCGTGGTGTGGATGGCCGGGAGTATATCGTATCCATTTTGCATAATGGGACTGCAGCCAGGCAGCGAGGAAAGAAAGCTCATGATGCTTTAATAGAGTGGGCCTACTGGCGTGGTAATCCGCCACAAAAACTGGCTAAAAAATAACACACAGGCTATTTTAATTCTCAGCTTGAAAATAGATTATTCAGGTAGGCACTTTGTAAGTCGGCTCCGCTCTGAAAGTTTACCAGATTAGGAAAAATAAGCGGCATGAGTGCACTATCGACACCAAACCAGTCGCAGATGCTGGCATTCACCTGATCTTGTGATGTGGTTGGTATGATTCTCCCTTTTGAACTGTAGTCATCATTCCCTCCCAGAGTAATATCGGGTAATGTGCCATGTAGCTGGCCACCATTCAGGTTGCCTGTCGTACGTGCGCCATCGCCTCCCAGGACGATATGGTGTGCACCCCAGGCATGATCAGTACCATCACCATTATTACTTACAGTGCGCCCAAAATCTGACATGGTGAAAGTGGTTACTTTATTGGCATGGCCGAGTTCTTCCAGGGCTGTCTGGAATTTCCAGAGTGCAAGGCTGAGTTCTCTCAGTAACAGCGGATGTTTGCCGGCTTGTGCGGCATGGGTATCAAAACCATTGATGGACACAGTGAATATTTGACGGTTATAGCTGCCGGTTGAGAATGCATCACGAGCACCCAGATCAATCATTTTTGCCACCGATTCAAATTGCTTGATAAGACCTCCATTGATTTTAGTATTGAAGCCCAGATCGCCAGCAGTCGGGATATCAAAGAGTGCTTCACCATAGGAGCCTGTCGCTGTGTAGCTTATTGGATTAGCATCCCAGGCGGTGGTTAACAGGTCAAAGGATGTGATTGATTTGTCAAGTTTGGATGCATACATCGACCGGAAAGGATCGGTTGTAGAAAATGTATTACGGCTGTCAAAAGTGACATTGCCCGAAACAGATGTATTTTGTTTACCAGCAAGTGCCTTGAATAGTGCGCGGCGATCATCATTTGAGGCACTGGTATTAATTTTCATCTGTGAAAAACCAGGTGGGTTCCCAGGGCTTAATACCAGAGGTGTCGTTGTTTCACCTTCTAACAGCCGGTCATTGCCTGCATACGCGATATTGAGTCCAAGTGTGGAATTATTATTAACACCTATCCAGTTATCTGCAATCCGTCCAGCCCAACCTGTCGTACTCAGGTTATTCCCCTGGCCGGTTTTTAATGCACGTTGTTGATGATTGTGTGCGAACAGGAAAAGTGGCAGGTTGGCCGTTTTGTTGAGGATTTCAGCGCGTGTAACCGGGGCTACCAGGTTGCCAACATTGGCAATTACCGAGGCCTTGTTGCGGGTAATGAGCTGGGCAAGCTCGGGCATAACGCCATTAATCCCAAGGTCGATACCCTTGCTGGATGACAGGTTATAAAGTCCTTTAAGGTAAGCGCTTTCCAGAGAACCGTTGACATAATAAGGGTTATTACTCCCCGTACCCAGGATTCCATTATCCAGATCAGTATTGGTGCTTGAAAGGGTGCCTAATCCCAGGTCTGTATTGGAAATAGCCAGGTTGCCACGAATACTGGCATAGTCAGTATATCCAGTATTAGCCGCTCCCCCGGTAGGGATAATCATATTGAATGTATCGTTGCCTCCGTGCATAAATAGGCACACAAGAGCCTTGTAGTCAGAGAATGCGGGACTCGCTGCAACGGCTTCGCGGATAAGTGCCAGCTGACCTAGTGTACCAAGAGAACCGGCAACGCTGGCTCCAACTAGCGATTTAATAAAATCACGGCGTTTTTGTCCTGTAAATCTTGTCATTGCCTTACCCTTATTTTTGGATCATATAACTGCTTGAGGTGACGATGAAGCGCACGGCTTCCCGAATGATATTGCGCGCTTCCTTGAAATCATTGGAGTGACGGATACCCGCCGCATCCGTCAGATAATGATGCAACCCACTTCGAAACTCAGGTGTCATGGTGTTACCTAATAGCAGCAAATCCAGATGAGTGATTAATGCATCAATGGCCTTTGACCTGAAACGAACCCCGTCGGTGTCGGTCTTTTCCATATTGACAAAATCACCATTGGTATCGCCATCCAGTACCTGCTCGAAAAGCTCAAGCTGTGGTGTAAAGTCGATAATGATCTGGTCGTTCCAGTAGCTTCTGGTGCTGGCGTATTCACTGAGTGTTTGGCCTCTTTCTACAGTAATACGATTTTTTTCGTAATTGAGTAATTGTGAATAGACACGGTTATTAAATTCCAGCAGTATTTGCTCGGTCTGGATTTGTACTTCCGGGCTAACCAGCTTGTTGCTGACAAAGTAGCTATCACTGGGGATAAAGTCCGGGCTATAGAAATTAAATACATGGTTGGCTCGTAAGGGTGCCTGTGCAAACTGTCTCTGGGGATTTTTATACCAATAAACGCCGGATACCGGAGTGGCGCGATCCTGTCCTGTCCAGCCATCAAGTGGCACGGCGTTAAAGGCGCGCAGTAATTGTGTCCACGCCAGTATTGGCTCCTTGGTTTTTCCAAAACCGGGCGTTGTTTTATAGCTATCTCCACGCGCTTCGGGGTCTTTGAGAATAGCCCTGACGGTTGATTTCAAATCACCGCGTATCCCCTGGCCATTGTTGTTAAAGACGCTGGCAACTCGAGCAATGTAGGCAGAAGAAGGATTGGATGTTACCAGTCGCATAATAAGATGTCGGCTGATAAAGGGTCCAAGGTTTGGGTGGTTGAACAAAATGTCCAGAGCAGCATCCATGCCACTTTGGTCTGTGCCAGAATTTAGCGCAAATGTTTGTCCGAGTATGGTAACCAGTCCATCTCCCCCCGCTGCCACTTCATCTTCATGCTCTGAGGGCGTGAACTCCATGGGCTGGGTGTAATCTCCTGTTCGGTTGCTACGCCTTCCATAGCGATTATTGGCAACCAGGTCCCAGCCGGTCATTACTTTTGACATCTCTTCAATGTCTTCCTGACTATAGGTTGGGACGAGTGCAGTGCCCGTATCTGGGTAGCTCATCGGGTTGCCGTCTCTATTTGCTGATCCATCTACGTTGAGTTGATAGAGGCCGATAGTAAATAATTGCATTATTTCTCTTGCGAAGTTTTCATCTGGACGAGTGCCGGTCGCAGGGTTGGCTTTGCGGTTGCCCTGGTGAGATAGATAAATACCCATGGCTGGACTGCGTGCTACTTCACCCAATAGATCCCGGAAGTTCCCGAATGCGTGTTTAGCAAGTATGTCATAGTAGGCGGATAGTGCTTCTCCTCTTGAGTTGAGAGGAGATTCACCATTGGATACTACAAGAATCTGGCTTAAAGCGTAGGCAATACGTTGACGGAGTTGATCGCTACCGTGTGCCTGGTTGGTGGGGTGCAGGCCGATGGCGTTTTCCCACCAGGTTGCCATCTGGTATTCATCGACGCTTGAATCCGCGGTACTTTGATTAAAGATCGCAGTGCCGTACCAGTTTGTATTGGGCTCGGCTGCAATGGCAATTTGCAGGGTGCGTTCAAGGTGTGTCAGGTGTGTATCGGAACTGCTGTCATAGGCGGAAGGTTTAGCGAGCTCAGATTCTATCCAGGCATCGGTACCAATCCGCACAATACGCTTTATTTCATCCAGGGTGGCGCCATAGCTGGCCTGAGTCAGTACCCTGTGGGCGCTCTCTTCACTAGCTGCTCTGGTGCTATCTTTTGGGAACTGGTCAAGATTGTCAGCAACGTTGTCGTCATCGGTGTCGGCTTTTAGCGGGTCGGTACCCGCGTTTATCTCGTCGACGTCGCTGAGGGTGTCATTATCATCATCGGCATCACAGGCATTGCCCAAAGCGTCTGTATCGGTATTGGTTTGATCGACATTGGCGATGGTTGGACAGTTATCCACGCCGTCTTCAATGGTGTCTGCATCACCATCTCCTCCGAAGGAGCTACTGGGGACTTGCAGCATTGGTTTTTCGGTCGATGCGTTAGCCAATGTGGCAGCCCAGTAGCCATACCAGGGAGAGATTCTCTGGTTACCGGTTACCGCTAGATAATCTGCTCCATTGTATGACCAGAAGGTGTCATGCAGCAGATTGTTGGCGGCAGATTCTTGCAATGTACAACCTTCAGGGTTAGTACACGAGCTTGCTACTATACGAAGCTTGCTGAGGGGGAATGATCCGGGAAAGGGAAAGCCTATCATTTGCCATTGCACAGCATTGGCATTCTCTGCCAGGCTATGTTCGACGCACCCGCCGGCATCGCTACAATAAGTACTGGGCGTTATTAAGGGAACAGGTTGGCTGTTATCAGGCATGTCCAGCAAAACGGTCACCCCGGTGACTTGAGCTACCCAGTAACCCTCTTTCGGGTTTAGTGTGTCGGTGAGGTTAACTGAATCGTAGCTCTCTGTAGTGGTATTGTAACGATAAACGGCCCAGTGTACGCCCTGAGTACCGGGCAAATCATCCCCCAGAATGTCGGCCAGGGTGCTTTCACCGTCGGGAGCTTTACAGGGAAGCGTGATTTGTCGCCAGGTATTATGGGGGAGTGTGTAAGAGGTTCCACAAATAGCTGGATCTGGAATGGCGAGAGCACTGCTGGAATAGAAAGAGCTAATGAGTACGACAAGAAAGCCAATAATGGAGATCAGGTGAGTATGGATTTTCATCATCTGGGTGCCTTTTATGTTGTGATAGCCCTGGGAGTCTGTCGGATTTTCGCTTCAAACGGTCAAATCCGACAGACTCCTAACTACTGGTGCTTTATTCAAGATAAAGGAAGCTCCTGGCACCGTATCAAAGTGGTAGCCTGTTTGTATGTTGAAATACACCGTCAATGAAATGGTGTATAAAACAAGTCAGCCGACCCTTTTTGGGTATGAGTGGGTCTCCTATGATACGGCCAATGCGCTGAATACAGCGTGAACCGACGAGCAGGTGTGTTTAGCCCTTGTCATGAATATTTGTACTCGAAGTGTAACGACTCGGCTACGCTCTATGCTCCCCAATAGTTGCGTCGCCTACAGGGATGTAGGTGAGGAGCGAGAGCAGGACGCGGCAGCTTTGAAAGTGCTTATTAATACTTACTTATAGACCGCGCACTTTCGTCTTAACAAGATAGAGGGAAACCTGAGTAGTTAGCTCGAAGTTAAATGTGCTTAAACTTTGCACATTGTCAATAAACCTAGTCTATGAGTGATAGTTTTGTCAAGTTATATTCAGTTGTGCGGCAGGGATGTGTTGAGGCAGCCTTCTGTGAGGTATTATATAGAAGCAAGGGGTTTCAAATAAGCGTTGATGATATAGTTTATTTACTTATTCAAGGTTGTGATCAGTGGAAGATGTTATGCAGCAAAGGGGACTCGTATTCCGGAAAACCTGGTTTGATGGTAAGTGTGGCTAGTGATGGATAGACACCTCACTAGCTTTCGGGAGCTCCAGTTGAGTAATGCATCTATCAGGGACACTCTTGCGTTATTGTTCGACGTGGTAAGTCCGGCACCTTTTCCGCAAGCGCCTCTGGCTGTTGACGTTATGGTACCGCCTGACTGGGAGGCCTGTTTTACCACCGCGGTCAATCTGTTTGTTGCTCCCCTGTTTTATCGTCGTCTTGTTGAGCGTAAGCTGGATGCTCAGGTGCCAGCTGATGTTCTGGAGGCACTACAGGCGGTTTATTTGCTAAATCAACAACGCAATTTACAGTTAAAAGAAATTCTGGAAGCAAGCCTGGCTATTTTGAATGAAGGTGGTGTAACACCTGTGCTGTTAAAAGGGTCTCATGCACTACCTGGGCTGTTACCGTATTCTGATTGCAGGATGATGGGTGATATAGACTTGTTGGTTTTTCCTGAGGAAATAGAGAAAAGCCGGGAACTGTTACTTGCCAGGGGCTATTATCATGAAAACAATGACCTTAAGCTGGCGTTACAGCCTGAAGAAGTACATATTGAACCTTTATTCCATCCTTCAGGTTATGCTTATCTGGAATTACATCGCAGACCCAACTTCCAGTCACGCCATCCGGAATTGATTATGTGGTGTATAGATAGGCAAAATCTACAGTTGCATACGACAAATACCGCTACATTTTATGCATTTCCTGACCAGTTTCTTTATCTCTATAATCAGGTTCATCATTACTATGGACATATGAGACAAGCTTTTTATCCGGATATCCGGTATATTTTTGAGCAAGCACAGTTATTGCAGTCTGTTGGTAGTGCTGAGCTGGAAGCTGTATATCAACTTGTTCAGAAAAAAGCTCCGGATTTCGCCCCTTATTTCGCTCTGCAAAATGCCTTGGTGCATGATTTGCTTCGTATTTCAATAGTACCAAAATATCGTAGACTGGATAAGCCTGCCAGGAGGTTTTACCGTAATGCTATCCTGCTGCTACTTTCTGATAAAGCAGCAACCAGAAGGCAGCGAGTGAAAGTTTTGACTAGCTTTATCCCTTATTTAGCCAGAAACATGGTGAAATATAGGTGGTGGAGGAGGCGGCTATTTAACTGGCAATGGTATAAAACCCGACCTGCTAAATTAAGGAGTCGACTTAAGCAGAATTCATTGCTTCCATAACCTGTTATTGCATAATCAAGGTAGTAGAACAGGTTGTTTTCTCATTGGCGTTATTCTGCCGTACCCCGGATGGTGAATTGTTGTTGATTTCAGTGGGTTTACAGTAGTTTGAGGAGGGGTCGCTTAAAGGTGGGGTGGTTATTATCAGGAAAATACGGGAGCCGCAGAAAGTATCAGCGATCAGCAAGATACAATGGATGCATCTTGCTGGTGATTGAATCAGGGGGGAGGGGGAGGTGATAATGCTGATGCCTTTCTGGAAGTTAGCATGCTGAGTACGACGGGGGATATATAAATTGTACGTTTGCCCAGCTTTTTTAATGCATTTCTCTTTGATTCATCAATTAAACCAGTTGTTTTTTTAGGGGTTTCTTTTTTCATGTGTAGATCCAGGCTGTCAAATAAACTAAATGAGTATTTTGTCAGATCCGAGTAGCACGCCAACTGTTTAAAAATGGTACTAGCAATACTCCGAACGGTCGTGCCTGCCAAGAAACGGGATGGATTATTTCTCAGCTTTGTGACATCCTGTAGGGTAGCATAAGATATAATAATCATCCAGATTAATAATACAGGGTTTGCTATGAAGAAATTGATACGTATTTTTCTTTTGTTATCGAGTGTTGCACTGTTAGTTTTTTATCTATCGAACAGACAGGATCATCTTGATACGGGTGCTGATGCTCTGGAGGATCAGGAGGTTGCAATACCGAGTGCTGACAGTAAAGATGTAACAATGCCTCGGCAAAAAGAGTCGTTATCCGAAGGTGCCTCTCATCGTGTTGGTGCCAGCGCCCAGGATACTGAGGTGATTGCGTATCCACCTTCTTCACCTTCATCACCCGCAGCTTCAGGAGCACACACTATTAGCCAACAAGGTCAGGCGGCTGAGAGAAGTGCAGTGGTCGAGCCGGATAATCAACATATTGAGAGGGCTGATGAAAGTGGCTCTGCTACATCGGCCACAGAGTCTGGTCGTTCTCAAGGTACTCCTGTTTCTATTCCCGTTGAGCAGGCAGCTTATTATTTTATCCCCAAAGAGCAGCGTTCACCGGGCAATCTGGGTGGGCCTCCTCCTTTGCCAACGGTCTCGGCTGTTCCAGCGAGCTCTGGTACACCGGCTGCTATAAAGCCCCCTGCTGCACCAGGTGCGTCGTCCCCTGCTGCGACACCTTCCGGCAATACGGAATCATCAGCACCAGCCCAGTCAGAACCACAAGGAACAACGAATCCACTAACCCCGCCGCCTGCCTTTCAATAATAGTAAGGGGACAGGAGTGGCTTACTGCTCTCAGGCAGTCTTCTGGAAATGGATATTGTTCCGGTCAAACGGTTTTGACCGGAGTTTGCTAAAACTTCCGGAGCTTCAGCAAGTGTACATCTAATTTGCTGTATTTTCTTGTTTATTATGTTAGTAAACAAGAAAAAGAAGAGGGCTATCAAGTCATCCGTTGGGGTGCTGTTGCTACTGATATTCGCTGTTTGGGGCATTGCTACAGTGTATGTGGGCAGTTCTGCTGAAAAGCAGGTTCGCCAGTTCTTTAGTGTATTCCAGCAGCCTTCATCGCAAGGGCTTTATATTGAGCTTGTCACTTATAAGCGGTCTTTTTTTGGGGGATATTTTTTACTACGGCTACGTTCTGTTAAGCCTGAAATGGATTCTTCTCTGAAGCAGTTGGTCTGGCGAGCGGATGTTAGGCATGGGCCGCTTATCTTTAATTCACACAATGTACAATTTGCACTCGTTCATTACCATTTTTATCTGGATGCTTCAGCGCAGGATGCGGATACACAGGAGCTGATTGAGCGCATATTCTCCAATAAAGTCCCCTTTCAGGGTGACGTATTCGTTGGCTATAATCAGCAAAAACATTATCAGCTGAGGTTCGCCGCCTTGAGATACCAGGTTGCAGGTAATTTATGGCAGGTTTCCGGTGGAAACGCAGCGGGGGTGATTGAGCCTGATCTACAGAGTGGCTTTCGTATCCCCGTTACCTTTGATGAGCTGGTGTTCAAAGAGGGAGAAGGCAGTATTTATGCGATGCAAAACAGGTTTGATATACAGTGGCCTGCTAGAGATAGGGGTACACTGAAGGCCTTGTTTTATTCTACTCTTGTACGCTCTTCCGGGACAGATTATTCCGGTTTGTCCCTTAACCTTGATAATCTAAAGATAGAACCTCTTTTCCGCTTAATGGAGGTTTATGAGGCACGTTATAATCTCGATCAGCAAATCGGCTGGACGCTGGAGATAGCTTCACAATATCAGGAAGGGCAGGATAAATTGGCGGAGTTATATCGGCAGCAGGATGCTATGCAATTCCCCGGTGCTCGTCAGTTACTGGGTCAGCTGTTTGAGCAACGCCCATACAGTATCAGTTTTCTGCATAAATTCGAGCATCGTGATAACAGATTGGCATATAATCGTATAAGACCTTGAATCTGAAACCTTCAGCTGATTATCGCAGGTTTAACAGATGAAGGTAGGAGTATCTGATACGCCGTTTTGTCTGGTTACTGCGGTCTTGCACATCCCTTCTATACGGTGCGGTTTCGATGCTCATCCGTCTTTTCACTCGAATTACTCGAACAAAAATCCTGATTTTTGAGAGATACAAGAGGTACTCATATGAAACAAGGGAATGTACAGCCCAGGATCGGTATTGCTTTAGGTGGCGGGGGAGCCAAAGGCTGGTCTCATATCGGGGTATTGAATGCATTGGAGCATCTGGGCATTCGTCCTTCCATAATAGCGGGTACTTCCATGGGAGCACTGGTGGGTGCAGCTTATGCAAGTAACCGTCTAAAGAAGCTGGAGAAATGGGCCAGACCCATGACCTGGAAAGATGTGCTTGGTTACCTGGATATATCCATATCGGGTGGTGGTTTCATTCAGGGTGAGAAATTACTGGAGGCCATGCAGGAAAAAGCCTTTAAAAATGTACCGGTTGATCAGTTGCCCAAAACATTTGGTGCGGTAGCAACACAATTACGTACGGGGCAAGAAGTGTGGCTACGTGAAGGGCCTCTGCTTGAAGCGGTACGGGCTTCGATAGCGCTTCCGGGTTTGTTTACACCGGTTGTACATGATGGGTATTGGCTGGTGGATGGTGGCCTGGTGAATCCGGTGCCTGTATCATTGTGCCGTGCATTGGGGGCAGATATTGTCATCGCGGTGAATTTGTATGCAGATATTTCGAAACGCTCCTTCAGTGAAATCCCCGATCCCGCTGATCAAGCCCGGCAACTGGATAGTCTCTCAGAGGAAGAAGTGAATTTGTGGAATAAGGTATCCAATCAGGTTGTCAATGGTATCCAGGGGGGTAAAGAAGCATTGCTGGCAAAAATTATTCAACGGGATAAGGATATGCCCGGTTTGTTTGAAATCTTTTCCAGTACTATCAGTATTATGCAAAACCGCATTACCCGTAGTCGCATGGCGGGTGATCCCCCGGATATCACTTTATCGCCCAAAGTAGGTGATATTGTCACCATAGAATTTCATAAGGCAGAGCCGGCGATTGCTGAAGGGGAGGCTTGTGTGTATCGTATGCGACCTGTTTTGGAAGACATTCTGGGAGCGCTGGCATAACAAAAGTACCCATAGGTTTTGTCCAGTTTTTGTCGACAGGTGAATCGTGTAGAATACCCGCCACTAAGTTACCAGTGCCAGATCCGGCACCTATTCGAATTGGAGTAAATTATGGCAGAAGTTTCCAAAGAGCAGATTGAAACTTTATTAAAAGAAATTAACGATCGCTATCTGGAAAGGGATATTGTGGTCTTGAATCAGGTGAAGGCGATTGATATCAGTGATGATGGCAAGGTTTTTATCCGTATTCAGCAAGGTTATCCTGCCGGAACTTACCGTGAAGAGCTGGCTGAAGAAATTAAAAACAAGCTGGAAGGCACTGAAGGTATTCGTGCGGTTGAAGTGAATGTAGAAACACGTGTTGCAGCACATGCAGTACAAAAAACCTTAAAGCGTATTGATGGTATTAGAAATATTATCGCGGTTGCTTCTGGCAAGGGGGGCGTGGGGAAGTCTACAACATCCGTTAACCTTGCTCTGGCATTACAGGCCGATGGTGCCCGTGTCGGTTTGCTGGATGCGGATATTTATGGGCCTAGCCAGCCCCGTATGATGGGGATTAGCGGACAGCCGGAATCTCCGGATGGCAAGTCGCTAAATCCGATGGAAAATTACGGCATCAAAACCATGTCCATTGGCTTTTTGATTGAAGAAGATACACCGATGATCTGGCGCGGCCCGATGGTAACGCAGGCACTGGAACAGTTGTTGAGTGATACGAACTGGGGAGAGCTGGATTATCTGGTGGTTGACTTGCCACCTGGAACCGGCGATACACAGCTGACATTGTCACAAAAGATACCCGTTAGTGGCGCTGTTATTGTTACAACCCCACAGGATATTGCCTTGCTGGATGCTATCAAGGGTTTGAAGATGTTTGAGAAAGTCGAAATTCCTGTACTGGGAATCGTCGAGAATATGAGTGTTCATATCTGTAGTGAATGTGGTCATGCAGAAGAAATCTTTGGTGAGGGTGGGGGCACACGTATGGCACAGGAACACGGTGTGGACTTCCTTGGTGCTTTGCCTCTGGATATGAGTATCCGGGTACAGACGGATGATGGCAAGCCCACGGTGGTGTCAGATCCGGATAGCAAAATCACGCAGATGTATAAGGATATTTCTCGCAGAATGACTGCTAAACTGGCGGAACAGTCCAAGGATTACAGTACCAAATTCCCCACTATTAAGATTGAAAATGGCTAATAATAACCCAGTCCGCTCCTTTATTTGCGTCTTTTCTGCGGTAAAAGTGCTTATGTCTATCCTGTATATGCGTGCATTTTTTGTCCAGGGTTGATGCAAAATGGGGCAACCTGAGTCGTTACAGTTATTAATAGCGGTACAGGTTTAGCTGTAATGTCTCATTTTTCAGCTTATGGGTTACTACTGTAATGAGTGTGTTACAGCTCATTAGTATTATGATTGGCGGTGCCCTGGGTGCCATCACCCGATACTTTCTTTCTAACCTTGTTTATGACTGGCTGGGGCGTGATTTTCCTTATGGTACGTTGAGTGTCAATGTTATTGGCTCCTTTCTAATGGGTTTGTTAACCATCCTCTTTATCCAGAAAGCGCATCTGGATCCTGCCATTCGCCTGGGGGTGCTGGTTGGTTTTCTGGGGGCATTGACGACCTTTTCCACCTTTTCACTGGATACTCTGGATTTGCTTCGCGAAGGTGCGTTGTGGCAAGCCTTGCTGAATGTTCTGCTCAGTGTGATTACCTGTGTGTTAGCAGTATGGCTAGGGATGGTTACAGGTCGCCAGTTCTGATGTATAGTCAGCGCCTGATTTTTTTATAACAGAATAACCATCATGCTGGATATAAAACGACTTCGGGCGAATATTGATGATATCGCTACACAATTAAGACGCCGTGGCTTTGAGTTGGATGTCACGATCTTTTCTGAGCTGGAAGCACGTCGCAAAAAACTGTCCGTTACTACACAGGAGCTGCAAAATGAGCGTAATACCCGTTCTAGAAGCATTGGTCAGGCTAAGGCGAAAGGAGAGGATATTCAGCCATTGCTGGATCAGGTGGCAGACCTGGGAGGGCGTTTAAAAGCAGCAGAAGAAGCGCTGTCTGCTATAAATGCCGAGATTCAGGATATGTTGATGGGGGTACCGAACCTCCTGCACGACTCTGTTCCTGATGGTAAAAGTGAAGACGACAATGTTGAAGTTCGCCGCTGGGGTGAGCCACCCTCTTTTGATTTCGAGCCCAGGGATCATGTTGATCTGGGTGCTCCCAATGGCTGGATGGACTTTGAGTCAGCAGTAAAATTGACAGGTTCACGTTTTGTTGTGATGCGTGGTGCCATGGCACGGCTGCACCGGGCGCTGATACAGTTTATGCTAGATACACATACCCGGGAACACGGATATACCGAGGTATATGTCCCTTACCTGGTGAATACGGATAGCCTGGAAGGGACTGGGCAGTTACCCAAATTCGAGGCAGACCTGTTTAAACTACAAGGAGAGCAGGGTTATTATTTGATACCGACCGCTGAAGTACCCGTCACCAATCTGGTGCGTGGAGATATTATTGAAGAGCAAGCGTTGCCACTTATGTATACCGCGCATACGCCCTGTTTTCGCTCAGAAGCCGGATCGTATGGCAAAGATACGCGTGGTTTGATCCGTCAGCACCAGTTTGAAAAAGTCGAAATGGTACAGATGGTTAAGCCGGAAGAATCCTGGGATCGGCTGGAAGTATTGCTGGGACATGCGGAAAATATTTTACAAAAACTTGGTTTGCCTTATCGTGTAGTGACACTCTGCGCGGGTGATACAGGTTTTTCAGCGGCTAAAACTTATGATCTGGAGGTTTGGTTGCCTGGACAGGACACCTACAGGGAGATTTCTTCCTGTTCTAACTTCGGGGATTTTCAGGCCAGGCGGATGATGGCGCGGTACCGTCAGAAAGAAACAGGTAAAACGGCATTGTTACATACCCTGAATGGCTCAGGATTGGCGATAGGCAGAACTCTGGTGGCGGTGGTTGAGAATTATCAGCAAGCGGACGGCAGTATTCGCATTCCTGAAATATTACGAACCTATATGGGGGGAGAGGAAGTGCTTTCCTGACGGATGCGAATGATGAACCTTCATCCTCGTGTATTAATGTTTTTGAAACTACTCAGCGCAATTACATAGTGGAAACGGCAGGTTATTGATAAATTAGGGGCGCTGTGAATACATCCCTGCTGCCGTAGCCATAATAATCAACAGCTTACCATCTTGCATATTATTACGCTGAGTAATTACATGTTTTTGGGCATTTCCTTGATATAGAGATCGTGTTTGGTATAAGGGATTTCAATATTTTCCGCCTTGAAACGATTATAAATTTTAACACTCAATTTGTCTGTTACACGCCCCCGTAATTCAGGGTCATCCACCCAGCAAAGCAACTCATGATCCAGGCTGGACTCTCCAAACAGGCGAAAGCGCACGCGTGGTTCAGGGGATTTGCAAACTTCGGCTTCACTTTTAGCAATGTTAACCAGAAGTTCACGCGAGTGATTAATATCTGAGCCGTAAGCCAGCCCGATCTTGATACGAATACGAAATTTGGTATGTGGCCCCCCGGTCTGGTTAACAATTTTACTGTTGCCAACGATCGAGTTGGGCACGGTAATTTCTACATCGTCGCGTGTTAAAAACCGGGTGCTGCGGATACCAATGTGGGTTACCTTGCCACGCTGTCCATTATCCAGTACCACATAGTCACCTATTTTATAGGGTGCATCTGCAAGAATAAAAACGCCAGAGAATAAATTGGCGAGCGTATCCTTTGCTGCAAAACCTACCGCAATACCAATAATGCCTGCTGATGCCAGCCAGGCCGTCATATCAATACCCCAGATACGGAAGGTGATATAAATAGCGGCGGCAATAATGAGCACACGAACCAGGTTATCAAACAGGGGAACGGTTTGTGGCTGAATAAAACGCCCTTTTTTACTTAGCCAGGCCAGCTGCTTAAGAACAATTTTTGAAAAGCGAATCAGTGCAACAGTCCATACTAAAACGCCAATGGTTTTCAAACCATAGATAAGAACCTGGGTGAGCTTCTCGGATAGCGGCATGACACGGATTGCGGTAGAAAAGCCTGTAATAACCAACGAATAATAGACTGGAGGACGGGCAATTTTCAGTAGTTTGTCATCAAGATAGGTTGTCGTTTTTTGGGTAAGTCGGCGGAGTATTGCGAAGATAAACCAGGTAAGCAAAGAGGCCAGAAGGAAAGTGACCAGGAAGATAGCTGCCCCTTGTACCCAGGGCTGGTCGGCAAATAACGCCGAGTAGGGTGCAAAAAAGTCATGTATGGATGGTGGCAACAGTGTATCCAGTAAGTTGTTCATAGATGTTTGTTCTGTCTGGCTGATGAATGATTTTACCTGTGGGTGTATGCTCTTGTCTTGCTAAATTCGGCTAGGCGGATATGAAAAACTAGACCTTTCTGTTAAAAAAGTATCTGACCAGTGGTGCGATGAAGTGGCTTATTTCTCCGATAAGCTATGTTAATATAATATCCAGTATTTAATAATAACAATAATATAAGAGTTCAACCTAGATGAGAGCATCTATCCAGTCCATGCAGGGTTTATCCATGATTGAAGTGTTGGTCACAACACTCCTTCTGGCATTAGGTCTTTTGGGCACTTCTGCATTGCAGGTAACGGGGCTTAAAGGTACGGATGCCGCACACTATCGAACAGTTGCCACCTTGCTATCTCAAGAGGTGGCAGAAAGAATACGTATGAACCCGGATGGCGTTAGCGCTGGCAATTATGCAACTGACCCGGATAACCCTGTTAGCTGTAGTGGCAACCTTGCATCGTTTCCGGATTGCACTGCTGAGGTCTGTGATGCATCACAGCTGGCTGAATTCGACAAGTTTCAGATGACTTGCGGGTATCTTTATGGTTCAGATACTGATATCCGGTTAAGAACAGGCGGCGTAAAGAATGAACTACCCAATGGCTCGTTGAGCATTTCTTGTGGAGCACTTGTCTGTGGCGAGAATATTGATCATACCATTACGGTGTCATGGAGAGAGCGTGCAGATATTGTTGGGCAGGAAGTCGAAGATTCAAGCGTTGTTCTGACGATAACTCCGTGACGGAAGCCAGCTTATGAACAGACCGGAAATATCCTTCCTAAACGACTACCTGGATAATAAAAAACAACAGGGCTTCTCTCTGGTTGAGTTAATGGTATCCATGATGATAGGTCTGTTTCTTATCTTTACAGTGGTCAGTAGTTATTCCAGCAATAAAAGTTCCAGCACATTTCGTGCGGAGCTGGGAGAGCTTGAGGCCAATGCCCGAATTGCAATGACCTTTTTACGTGATGGTATTGAACATGCAGGTTATCCGTCTATTTATATTCATGCTATTGACAAGGCCTTTTTAACGGAATCAGACGGAAATGTGAGTGGTTTTGTTTGTGATACAGATGGTGCAGTTAGCTATCAGGAGGCAACATACATTAACAGGTATAACCGTTATACAAAAGATCAAAGGCGAAGAGACAGAATTTCAATTGCTTTTATGCCGGACAACCCGAGAGATCCAGAGGCACTTTACTGGCAGGATTGTGCAGGAAGCTATGCAGCTGATCCAGCAACTAACTCAATCCAGGCAGCAAACTGTAGTGCTGACCCTGTTAGTGGTCAGGGTCGTTTAGCGGTTGTCTATAACAGTTATTTTATTGGGGATAATAAGCTCAAGTGTACTTCTTCGAGAAATATTACGGTGCCGATTGCAGACGGTATTGAAGCCATGCAGTTTCGCTATGGTGTTAAAGCGGGTGGAAATACGGTGTATCAGAGAGCGAGCGTTGTAGAGGACAATAACAGTTGGGGAAATGTTGTTAGTGTGCAGATGGCTCTATTGGTGCGCTCAAAAAACGAGGTTTTACCGGTAGAAACAGAGCAGGGTTTTATGTTGTTGGACAGAAGAATTTATAAAACTGATCGTTATTTGAGGAAGGTTTTTACCTCGACTGTGCACCTTTCCAATGTTGATCGTGCTAATTAATAAAGGGTTAGTGAGAAGATAAAATGACTAGGCAGACAAGACCTGTTATCAGGCAGTTGCAGTATCAGGCAGGTGTTTCCCTTATTGTTGCACTGGTAGTGTTATTGGTCATTACCATGCTGGGTATTTCATCGGTGCGGTTATCTTCGCAGGATCTAATCATTGCCTCCAATGAGCAGCAGCAAATGATGGTTTCACAAGCTTCGGAATCGGCAAAGAGAAAAGTTGTCAACTTTTACAATGTCTATAAGTGGATAGATGATGGAACAACGCCTGATATCCAGACCCGTGAATTAGATACAGGGCGTGTGAAGTCAGCAGTGACGATTACCAGAGGTGCAGAATATACGTGCTTTGGGCAATCTGGTGAGGCGGCGAGTATTGGCCCTGATGCAACGCGGTGTCGCATTTATACCTTTTCAATTGATTCCACCTTGCAGGGCACGGGTGCCCGCGATCAGTTATTTAAAGGTGAAGGCAAGGAGCTTCCCGCTTTTGCTGGAAATGGCCTTTAGGACAGTAGAACAGTAGAAAAGCCGATACTATTTGGGTAGTAATCTGTGATCGAGTTATCACAGACCCGTGCTAACTATTAATAATAATGAGAGGGTTTCATCATTCCGGGCAGGAATATAAGAGATACCCATAAAATAAAAAAGACCCATAGGGCTATAAGCATGACAACAATAATCAAACCCCTGACGCTCAGTCTTCTGGCGATGTTCGCTGCGACTGTTTATGCCAAAGATGATACGGATATTTACTTTCCGGATGAGTCGGTTTCCACGAGCCAAAATGTCCTGTTTGTTATGGACGTCAGTGGCAGTATGAGTGCCGAGGTTGGCAATACCGGGCAGTCACGCTTTCAGGCCATGAAAGCTGCGTTTAATGAGATTCTTAATACCGTTCCTCCCAGCATTAACGTGGGTATTATGAATTTTGGCAGCATTGGTGCCAGCCGTAGTAGCTTTGGTCAGGGTGTGAAGTTTCCCGTGAGTCCACTAACGGCAGATGCACGAGCGATTGTTGAGGCTGGCTTACCACTCAATGCAGACGGGACTCCTAACTGGAACGCAAATAATATTCCGGAGCCTGCAGTTGGTTCAACGGTTTTTGATTTTTTGCCAAAGATCGCTGACAGCTGGTCGCCTACCGGATGGACGCCGTTGGTGGATTCACTGTATGAAGCAGCACTCTACTATAGGGGTGAGAAAGTAGATTGGGGGTTAGGGCCTCTTGAAGAAAATGGTAATGAATGGGTGGCACATCCCTCGACCTATACCGGCTCTCCCGGAGCCTGGGATAATACGGTCTGTGATACGGTCTGGACGGAACGCCTTCCGGATGGTGTCGTGCCTGCGGAATATCGTTGCCCCGCAGATGCCAGCAACCCGGTCTCGCCAGGCACTTACGCCAATTGTGATGTGATAAAAACAGATTGTGTGCCGGCTTCTACTGGTGGAGGGTCAACAAGCTATACCAGCAGCCCGACACGAGATTATAGCCAGACCTATACGCTATCAGGTTACTGGAATAGTTCAGGTGGACAAAGTATTTCAGCGAGTGGAAATGATATCTATTTGCTTGATATTAATGCAGCAGGTAATGCCACTATTAACTTGTGGGATGCCAATGGTACGGATGATGATACCTATCTGTATTTGCTGGATGAGAATAATACGATTCTTGCCGAAGATGATGATGGTGCAGGCTATTATTATGATTCACGGCTGACCTATAACTTCCCTGCTGCAGGCACCTATAAAATTGTGGCGGCAACGTATAGTGCGGGTGAAGTGGGTGATTACGGACTCTCTGTGGAAGGCACGAATATTGAAAAAATAACCTACCCTTCAGGTATAGAGGTAAGAAAGATAGGGGGAGCCTGGACGAACTCAGGTGGCAGGGATGAAACGTCGAGCGATAATCCGGTTTATTACTTTACAGTGGATCAGTCAGGAGATTTTACGATTGACTTAACATCGTCGACAGTAGATACCTACCTGTACCTGCTGACTGAGGATGGAACCATTATTGACCAGAATGATGATGGAGGTTCCGGGTATAACTCACGTATTACGCAAACCCTGTCCGCAGGTGTTTATCAGGTGATTGCTGCGACTTATAGCACCGGTGAAAGTGGTGACTTTGAGGTACAGTTGCAGGGAATAGCAGGAGAATTTCCGTATACAGGGTCTACTGGTAGCAGTTATCCGGAAGCCAGATATGTCAAGTTTGTGGCTTTGTCTGCTTATGATAGTGATCCCTGGACATCGGTTGCGGAACTCTCTCTTATCGATGATGCTGACCTGATTCTGGATAAGGGACTGTGGTCGCTGGTTTCAGTTGATAGCGAAGAGACTGATGCAGTATCTCGCCCGGCGACCAATGCATTTGACAATGATACAAGTACGTTCTGGCATACCCAGTGGTATTATGCCGACCCGGTACACCCACACCAGCTCATTATTGATTTGGGAGCCTTGCATAACCTGAAAGAATTTCGTTATCTGGCTCGTCAAGATGGTGAGGACAATGGACGGGTTAATGCCTATGAGGTCTATCTGAGTACTGATGGGAGTACCTGGGATCTCGTGTTAAGCAGCAATTTTGATGACAATGCCACAGAACAGGCTGTTTTATTCCCAACCGGTTCTGGTAGCGGCTCAGGTACGGGTAATCAGATTGCGATTTGTCACATACCGGATGATAACCCGGATAACGCGCAAACCCTGATTATTGATGTGGCAGATCTGGATAGTCATCGTGCTCATGGTGATCTGGAAGGAGCTTGTGGAAGTGGCCTGGCGGATGTTGGTAGTGCTGAGGGAACCTGTTTGTATACAATGTGTTCAGGCGCGGCAGCTTCTGAACCAACCTATATTACGCCGGTGAAAAGTGCCTGTCAGAGTAATGCAATTATCTTGCTGTCAGATGGTTACCCCCAGGCGGGCAGTTCTGTCGCGATCAATGCGACCTACGACAAGGTGGTGACCAATAACGAAGGTACCAATGCGTTAGCCGATATCTTTCGGGGATTGAACTGTGAAGCCTCCCCTGCGGGTTTGACGCGTGGTCGCTGTGGTCCTGAATTGATGGCCTATTTAGCCAACAATGATAATCTTTCCGGGTTTGAGGGTGATCAAACAATTCAGACCTATACGGTTGGTCTGGGGTTGGGGCAGAACAGCGCGGCAGAAAATTATCTGAAGATGCTGACGACGGTGGATGACCCGGATACGGCTGCGGTTGAAGGTTATTTTTCTGCGTCTGACCAGGCAACGCTGATTACCGCGTTTAGTGATATTCTCAGTGAGCTGGAGCTTAATACGACTACCACGGCTTTTTCCAACCCCGGTTATAGCGTTGTGACCAAAACAGGGCTCAATCATGAAGACTCGGTATTTATTCCAACCTTTGAAGTTGGCACAAATGTACTGTGGAAAGGCAACCTGAAGAAATTCAAGACGGTAAACTCCAATGGGCTGCGTTTAATACAGGGAAAAAACAACCAGAATGCAGTAACGGAACTGGGCGCCTTTACGGTGGGAGCACTGGACTACTGGTCGACTTCTGAAACGGCGGACGGGACAGATGTTGCCAAAGGTGGTGCAGCCTCTTTACTCGATCCGGCGGTTCGGAACCTGTATACGGATATTGGATGTGCGGCAAGTGTTGACTGTGACCTGACTGAAGCAGCTCATGCCCTGTCGATCACAAATGTTTCTGTCGATAATAGTGCGGGTTTAACGGACAGTTTTCTGGGCTTAACCAGTGCCACAGAGGCAGAGCGGAAAAAATATATTTGCTTTATTCGTGGTTATGAGGATTTTGATGCCAATGAAGGTGCCTGTAGAGGAAATGCAAGAAAACATATGGGGGATATGTTGCATTTTGAACCAATGATTGTGACCTATGATAAAGATCATAATGACAAGGATAGCTCTACCCATAAACAGGTGATTTTTGCTGGTACTAACGAAGGTTATCTGCATGCCTTTGATACCTATACGGGAGAAGAGATATTTGCCTTCATGCCCCAGGCGTTACTAAAAAATATCAAACCACAGTTTGACGATAATGTGTACCGTGGGCATAAGTATGGAGTGGATGGGTACGCCAATGTCTGGATAAACGATATCGACCATGATGGAGTAATAGAGTCCGCCCAGGGTGAGCATGTGTATTTGTACTTTGGTTTGCGTAGGGGAGGTAATATTTATTATGCACTGGATATCACTGACCCCAATACACCAAAAGTGAAATGGAAAATAGAAGGAGGTAATGACGGATATTATCAGCACCTGGGTGAAACCTGGTCCAAACCTTATCTGGCACGGATGCATACGGTGAAAAATGATGCAAGCCTCAAGGAGGTGCTGATATTCACGGGGGGATACGACTCTAATAACCAGGACAAACCAGTAGAGGAGCGGGAAGCATCAGATACGGTAGGTAATGATGTTTTTGTTGTGGATGCCAAAACTGGTGAATTTATCTGGTCTATAAAAAAAGGCACGGTTGGTGGCAATGCAATAGCGGGTAGTTCCGAGTTAACGCATAGTATTCCTGGTGGTGTACGTATCCTGGACATGAACAAGGATGGTGCAGTTGATCGCATGTATTTTGCTGATGTAGTGGGGAATGTCTGGCGACTGGAACTGGATGGTGATTTATATGACGACGATAGTGATAATTTCGACCTGAATGATTCAAAGTTAATCAAAATAGCCAGTCTGAATATGGCACAGACGGGAGTGGAGCCACGTAAGTTCTTTAATGAGCCAGATGTATCACTAACACGCAAAGGAGGCCAGACGAGCCTGTTAATTGCTATTGGCAGCGGAGATCGTACCAGCCCCTTAGATACTGAAACGACAGATCGTTTTTACGTATTGGCCGACAGACGAGTGAGACTGCCTCTTCCTGAAGACTACACCGCCATTACTGAAGAAGACCTCGTTGCCGTGGAGATGACAACTGATGCAGAAGGAGCTATTACCCTGACGAATCCACTGGTTAACCAGAGCGTCCTGACGGTAAATGATAAAAGAGGCTGGTATTTCCAGTTTTCCGGAGAGGGGGAAAAGGTTCTGTCCAATAGCCTGACAAACCGGGGGAAAGTGATTTTTACAACCCTGGTTCCTGATATTTATGCCAATGTTACTTCGTCCATCAGTGCTTGCAACATACCGGCGACCCAGGGTAGAGCTTATGTTCTGGACATTTTACAGGCAAAGCCAGTCGTGGATCTGGATGGCGATGGAGGTGATCCCGATAACGATGACTTGTTCACCGTCGTCAGTGCCAATGAAATCCCTGGTGGGGTACAACTGGTTTTTAATGAGCCGCGCTCATCAAGCGGAAAGGCTTGCTCGGAAGGAGACTGTGTACAAGATGTAGATTTACGTTCAGGGAAAAAACTATCACAGATCATGACCTACAATGCAGGTGTACTGGAGTCTGTTTTCTGGAGTAAGCCGCAGGAAAAAAGACAATGATCCGGGAGAAGGCAAAATATAGTAACGGGACGGGCTTTACTTTGGTGGAGATGATGGTGGTGTTGGCGATCAGTTCTATTTTGCTGACAATGGCAGTGCCTTCATTACGCACCATGGTGCAAAGAAACCAGATAGATATCGTGACTAATGAACTGGTTATTGCATTGTTTTATGTGCGAAGTGAGGCATTAAAACGAAATATGGATGTGGTTTTATGCGTTAGTAATGCTGACGGTTCTGATTGTGAAAGTGATGCAGACAAATTTAACTATGCGAATGGCTGGTTGATCTATATGGACTGTAATGGTAATGGTGACTTTGACCAGCTTGCTTTTACCTGCGATCTCAATCGCGATGGGACGAATGATACCGCCGAATTACTTCGTGTACATGAAAAGCTGGATACAGACTTGACAGTGACAGGTAATGGTAATTATGCAGGGGAAATCGGCTATATGATGAACGGAAGGGTCAGAGGTATTGGAGGGAGCCTGTCAATAGATTTATTGTCTATTAATAGTAACCTGGTCAGTGTAAAGAAAGTTGTGATTGCCAATAGTGGACGTATTCGCACAGAAATAGTATCGGAATAACCCTGTTTCCAGAAGTGCTTTTCGGGTGCCAAAAACCGGCTTGTGAAAAGTTTTTTAAAAAGATAGAATGCGATCCTCCCCGGATAAGCGTGTCATCACGTTTATTTATGTAGGCGCGTAGCTCAGTTGGTTAGAGTACTACCTTGACATGGTAGGGGTCGGCGGTTCGAATCCGCCCGCGCCTACCACTTCAATTTTCACGCCTCCTGGTCAGTCTCATTTGCAACTACCATTAAAATACTCATTCAGCAAAAGCTTATACCGACGTTTCAACGGGTCAACATGTGAGCCAAACAGTCCTGCACAGAGAATTAAATGTGGTGTATGAGTACTGCTAAATAAAAAATCAGGGAATTGATAAGGTATAACCAGGGTTTTGGTAAGAGAAGGCCAGTTTTTAGTATACCGGTATAAAGGTTAGAGGCTGTGTGAGTATTGTAGGGTGAAAGAAAAATGAGAAACTCTAACCCATTTAATGTGCTCTATGAATATCTGTACAGTCTCTTTTATAAAAAACAGGTCAAAAATAAGCCATTAGTTATTAATAATCAGCATTTTATATGCTCGTGCCACTTTTTATCATTCAGTTTATATTCATAGTGCAACTGTAGTATGCAGGGGCGGTTATGATTTCTTTCTTTTCAGGGGTGTTGAGTAGATGACCGGCCAATCTCTTCTGGACTATAAAATATTCCAAGCTTTGTTCAACAGGTAGTCTTTTAGACAGGACTCATTAATAAGACGTTATTATGGATAGAAAAAATACTAATTCAGTGGTGGCTATCGATGGCTCCAGGTTAGATCTGCATGAGCCAGACAAACTATTAACTCGTGGGGGGGGGTATCGCGAGGAAGATGAGCTTGATGAGATTAATATTAGCGATATTATCAAGGTGCTTAAACAGCATAAGTTGCTTATTTTTACAGTGACGTCGTTAGTATTTATTCTTTCACTGCTCTACACACTGTCTATTGTGCCGACCTATCGGGCAGAAGTGACTATCAATATCGACCGGGAAGCAGACAAGATTGTCAGCTACGATGTCTATGAACAAAAAGCAATAGACCAGAATTTTTATCAAACACAATATGACGTGCTAAAGAGTCGTGCTCTGGCGAGACGGGTAATTGAGGAGTTGGGGCTTGAAGAGTATTACAACAAGCCGCAACTGGAAAAGCCATTTGTTGCCGAGAAAATAGGTGAATTTAAGACATTCATAAAAGAAACAGTGCTAGACCCCTTACGTCAGACTGTAGCGGATCTTTGGTCAACAGGTGGAGAATCAAGTGATTCCATTGATGATGAGCTGATTGATGATGTTAGCAGACCCGTTGACCAGTTGGGTGACAAGCCTGTTGAGCTTGATTTCCTGGCGCATTTAACAGTGGCTCCCGCAAAAAAATCTAATATCGTACATATTTATTATGAATCTCCAGAGCCTGAGTTGGCGGCAAGAATTGTCAACTCACTGGCTGCTAACTATATCAAAATGAACCTGGAGAGCCGCGGAGATTCTACCCAATATGCAGAACAGTTCTTGACAGAGCAGCTGATGATTGCAAAAAGTCGTCTGCAAAAATCTGAAGAAGAGCTCGTAGCCTATGCCAGGGAGAAAAAAATAGTCAACACGGATGATAACCAGTCGATTATCTCCGGTGAATTACAGGCTTTATCACAAGCTTATACAGAAGCTCAAACCAAGCTCATTGCTGCAGAGAGTGAATACCGACAGAAGAAACGGGTGTCGGGAAATATTCGATTAATGGAAAATAGTGTTATCCAGAAATTAAAGGAGAAAAAAGCAGACCTGGAGACCAAATATTCGGAGCTTGGGCAAGTCTATAAGCCGGCTTATCCTGCGATGAGAGAAATCAGGAATCAGATCATTGCGCTTGAGCGCCAGATTAAAAAGGAGACTGCACTGATTAATAGTGGTTCATCTTCTGAGTTAAAAAGTAACTATTTGTCTGCGAGGGATAACGCTGCTGCCTTAAAGAAACAGCTGAGCAAGAAAAAAGCGGAAATGATGGCTTTGCGTGACAAGTCGATTGGTTATCAAACCTTGAAAAGAGAGGTGGAAACTAATCGCCAGCTGTATGACGGTCTGCTACAGCGGGTGAAAGAAGTTGGGGTAGCCGGTGGCGTGGTTGCCAATAATGTTTCAATTCTGGATGCCGCTTTTGTACCCTTTTCAAAATATAAACCGAATGTTCCACGTAACTTGGCCATTGGCTTGTTATTAGGTTTGATGTTGGGTGTGGGCCTGGCTTTCCTGCTTGAGAATCTGGATGATACGGTGAAGACGGTTGATGATATTGAAAAACTAACAAACCTTCCTGTCATTGGCTTTTTCCCGTTCACCAGAAAAACGAAAGGCCATGAGCCCTTGATTATTTACGAAG
Source organism: Thiotrichaceae bacterium (assembly GCA_015490895.1). Lineage (GTDB taxonomy): Bacteria > Pseudomonadota > Gammaproteobacteria > Thiotrichales > Thiotrichaceae > HyVt-477. The sequence continues at coordinate 26,479 of WFWY01000139.1, forward strand.
AACCTTTTTCTCCAGTTACAGAGGCATTCCGCTCTATTGCTATTGATCTGGAATATTCGACAGAAGACGGCATGCCTAAAATTTTGCATACAACCAGTTGTGCACCTAACGAAGGAAAATCTTGTACCAGTATTAATCTGGCAACCGTGATTGCCCAGGAAGGTAAGCGGGTGGTACTGGTTGATGCGGACTTGCGTAGACCTTCACTGCATGAATACATGGATATGTCGAATGATCGTGGTGTAACCGATGTGTTGGTTGGAAAATCTACGCTTGAGAATGCGCTACAGGCTACTCCTGTTCACGGATTCAGTATTTTGTCGGCTGGTGTGATTCCCAGTAACCCGGTGAAACTATTGGCCAGTAGAAGTATGATGGATTTGCTGGATTTGCTGTCGGATCAGTTTGATCAGGTTATTATTGACTCTCCACCCGTGCTGGGCATGGCAGATGCCTTGATTTTATCCAACAGAGCACATGCCACCGTGTTTATTACGGCCAGCGAGGAAAGCAAGAAAGGGGCAGTCATGGATGCATTAAAACGCCTGAAGCGTAGTTATGGCAATGTGATTGGTGTGCTTCTGACCAAGGTAAAAACAGGTAGAGGGCATTACGCAAATTACGATAATTATTATACATATGGAGATCGTAGTTCAAGCAACGAAGAAATGGAGCCAGTGAGGCAGGCCAGTTAAGATAGAGTATGGGTAACAGGGGTGTTGAAAACGCGCACATTTTTGTTTCGGCTTTTCTTAGTATTCGTTGCAGCGTTGACACTTTATTTTAGTGTGCCGCCCAAGGTAGCAGAAATTCAGGGAAGGTTTGTACCGGGTGTATCTGCTGGGCAAGCGATTTATACCCGTATATTACGCTGGAACCCACATAACAGTGGAGCATTAACCAGCCTGGCAGAGATAGCTAAGGAACAAGGTGATTTTGACGAAGCCAGGACCTATGCATTACAGGCACTCAGTGTTGATCCTACGAATGGTCGCGCAACGGCTCAGCTGATTCCTGTTTATGAACAGCATCAGGATGCCGTCTATTTGCAGCAGGCACTGGCTATTGCACCAAGGCAGTGGCCGGTACATTCCTATGTGCGTGTGGCACTTGCGGACTATTGGGCAGGGCAGGGTGATATTGAAAAAGTACTGGCTGAGTGGGATTTCTTATTAACGCGCCATCGTGGTCTTTACAAGCCTATATTTCCTGTTCTGTTAACTTATGCAAACTCGGAATCCCGTGATTTACTGAATTCTTATGCTTCACGTCCCAGTTCCTGGTGGCAGGATTTTTTTGTCTACATGGTACAACACGATGCGGATTTGAGTATCTTGCAATACTTCTATCAGCTAAGAGTGAGTAGCGGTATCCCGCTAGAAAAAAATGAGAGAAATGCTTATGTGAAGCGTTTACAGCAAGCCAGGCTGTGGAAGCTGGCGTATTCTACCTGGGTAAGTGGCTTAAGCAGTAAAGAATTCGATCTAATCGGTTCGCTGTATGACGGTGGCTTTGAGGGGGTAGGGCATGGTACCGGGTTTGACTGGTATTTCCGGCAGTCCAGGCAGGCAAAAGTTTCTCTTGGGAGAACACATGGAGTAAAAGGCAAGCGAGGACTTCATGTTGTTTTTAAAAGACGTAAAGCAATTCGCTTTAACCATGTTTCCCAGCGGTTATTGCTGGAGTCTGGGCAGCACTATAAAATGACAATGCAGTCACGCATCGACAATCTGGAAAACCCTCAGGGTCTGGTCTGGAGGATAACGTGTGCTGATGAAAGCTCACAAGTCTTTGCCACAAGTCCTGCTGTTAAGGGTAGCAAAAAATGGCATGAAATAGCCTTCGAGTTTACAGTGCCGGATCAGGGTTGTGAGTCGCAAATGCTTAGATTGGAAGCCGCCAGCAAGTATCATCATGAACAGTCTTTCAAAGGAGGGGTCTGGTTCGATGAGATGACTATTCTACCCGTGATGTCGCCAGCAGCGAGTACACTATGACAACACCTTTACCGCGCACTAATCTGAAACTATTGACTTTCCTGGCAGCGATGTTGATTTTTTCAGCACCGCTTTTTATGAACCAGTATAAAGAAATGTTTGAACTGGTGGCACAGATTATTGGTGTTCTTATGCTGCTCATTATTTTCTGGACACAGGCCAGTTCCGGTAACATTGGTTATTTTTACGGAGGGTTCATCGTACTCTCCGTTATGTTTGTTGGTCTTTACCTGATTCCCTTGCCGGAAATGATTTATGCAGGTGGTTTACCCGGGCGTGAATTGTATGCAGACGTAGCCCAATTCATTTCTGCTCAGGGTGTGGAGGTGGCCTGGCCATCCTTGTCGCTGATTCCTGAGAACACGAAACGTTCCCTGTTTTACCTGATTCCCCTGGTTGCTTTGTTTCTGACAGTGATGAGTTTGCCCCGGCGCAATGTACGGCTGCTGGTAACAGTCTTGCTAGTTGTCGTTTTTTTTGAGGTGGGGCTTGGTATTATTCAATATGCCTCCGGGGCAGATATGTTTTATCTCGGTAATCCGGAGCATGGTGATACGGCAAGCGGTACCTATCGTAACCGGGATCACTTTGTTGGCTTTCTGGAATTGGTGTTGCCGTTATTAATTGGTCTGTTGATGGCTTCCGTTACAGCGAATACCGATGGTGAAAAGTATCACAATAGCCGTAGCCTGAGTGTGACGCTGACATTATCATTACTTCTCATACTGATGATACTGGTCTCTTTCCTTTCAGGGTCGCGTGCGGGTATTGGTTTGATTTTGCTGGGCTTGATACTTTCTACTCTAGCTTTGGGGCGTCATCAGGGAAAGATTAAGTCATTTGGACTGTTGTCGGTGGTGAGTATTATTGGAGTAATAGCAGCGTTTAAGGTTGGCATCGTGCCGATTTTAAACCGCTTTGCTAAAGATCCTATGGAAGATGAACGCTTTCGTATTTTTGAAAATACACAGCGGGCTATTACAGAGATGTTTCCATGGGGAAGTGGGCCAGGAACCTTTCCTCAAATGTACCGTGCTTTTCAACCTATAGACCAGCAAAGTTTCATCAATCACGCCCATAATGATTACCTGGAGCTTGTCTCTGACATGGGTTTGTTTGGTGCCGTTATTATCATTGCTTTCCTGGTGCTTTATCTTCTGCGCTGGGTAGAACTGTGGCGTAGTCAACGGCAGGGAACCTTTAAAAATTTACAGATAGGTGCCGGTCTAGGTATGTTGTTATTACTCCTGCATAGCTATGTGGATTTTAACTTGCACCAAATGGCGAATGCCCTGGTTTTTGTCTTTCTTGCAGGTATCTTCTTTCGGCTCAAGCGGCCCAGCGTCGAATCTAACTGAGCTGTTCTAAAATCACTTCTGGCTGATTATAATCGATGTGTAACAAAGAACGTGATGTGTCTGTTACCAAAATCAGGCTGGGGAAGCCTTTGGCACCTAACGACCGGGACAGGTGAATTTCATTGGCAAGTTGACGCTGTGTCCCTGGGTCAAACAGATCCTTGGTGAAGATGTTTACATCCAGTGATAATGTTTTGGCAAGGTCGATTAGAACAGAGTTTACCGACGGGTTCTGTGCGTTGAGGTAATAAGCTTCCTGAATGGCTAGAGTCATCGCTTCTTCATGAGAAGCTCGTTGCTTGCGTGCGGCAATGACTGCCCGGCAGGCGGGATAGGTCGAGCGTCTGGGCAGGGTGGAAGTCCAGAAGTCAAAATTAAAGGGAGTGCCGGGAATCTGTTTCTGAATCGTGCTCCATATGCGGGCAATCATTTTCTGCATATCCGGGGGCATTGGGAGATCTGAATCAGGAGCCAGGCCACCTAGCAGTGAAACAAGCCTGATTCCAGGTGGTAGCTGTTTCTGAACTGCCAACCAGGTGGGTCGAAAGCCCCAGCACCAGCTACACATGGGATCATGTACATAGTAGAGTGTTTTACCTGGTTTCATTGCCTGTGGATGCTTTATAGCTGGGCAAGTAAACTCTGGTAGGTGCTTTTATCCAGTCTTGCACCAAAGGTTGAGACTACTTTGGCAGCCGCCATATTGGCCAACTTTCCCGCTTGCTCATCATTGAGGCCATGAGTGATGCCATACAGGAATGCCCCGGCAAACATGTCTCCGGCACCGTTGGTATCTACAGCCTCTACAGTTTGTGCCGGTATCTTGACTTTACCCCTGGCGCTGGCGATATACGCACCCTGTTTTCCAAGCGTGATAACCAGTTTCTCCACTTTGGGTAGTAGTGCGGCAATGGCATCATCAAGGTTGTCGGCTTGTGTGAAGGTCAATACCTCCTCTTCATTGCAGAATAAAAGATCTACGCCATCACCGAACATTTCTTTTATACCATCGCTGAAGTAGGTGACCATGGAAGGATCTGAAAAAGTCATAGCTGTCTTTATCCCATGCTCTTTAGCGATTTGTCGGGCCTTTATTGCAGCAGCCCGGGATACATCAGAAGTGACGAGATAACCTTCAATATATAAATATTCGGATTGTTTAAGCTCATCGAGATGAAGCTCGGCTTCGGAGAAATCAGCGGTAATTCCCAGGAAGGTATTCATGGTGCGCTCAGCATCGGGAGTAACCATAACCATGCACTTGCCCGTGTGACCATCACATTGCACATCCCTGAGACGGGTGTTCACACCCGCATCGTGCAGATCTTTCATGTAAAAGTTTCCCTGCTCATCATTAGCTACCTTGCAAGCGTAAAAGGTTTTACCGCCAAACTGGCTAATAGCAACGATGCTGTTGGCCGCAGAACCACCGCCAGCACGTTTTTTCAGCCCAAAAGTATCCTTTAGTGTTTGTAACAGATCAATATGCGCCTCCTCATCCAGTAAGGACATCATTCCCTTTTCAATATTGCGTGATTTCAGAAAGTCATCAGTGACTTCAAATTCTTTGTCAACCAAGGCATTGCCAATGGCATAGACATGATATTTCATAGATTTCCCCTGGAAATTAAAAAGTGTAAAAGGTCTGGTATTATCCTAACGATTAACGAGTTCAGCTTCTAGTCATTTATCGGTATAATTGGCTACAGGGACTTGTCTGATTATTTTAACATGTTCCTGGATGACGCAAATGGATGGTCATATCCGCTGGAAAAATCATGATATGCCCATAGGTAGTAGATATGCTTGCTGCTAAGATACCACTATGATTTTCGGTTTTTGTAAATCGGGCACGAGATAAGTAGTGTCACCCGGTAAAGCATGGACTATGAGGATAACGGATAAGCCTTGCCCATTTGATGCATAAGCAAAGCACGCTCATCCTATCCTTTCTTTAAACGATTAATGCATCCAATAAACAGAGGCAAAAGTATCAATGGCTGATGATACCGACCATCAGAGTGATTCAGGACTAGCGGTTGAAGAATCCCGGCCTGATGTCAAGGAACCAAAGCTCTACAAGGTTATACTCCTTAACGATGACTTCACTCCAATGGAGTTTGTCGTTGAGATACTAGAATTATTTTTCGGTCTGGATCGCGAAAGAGCAACGCGCATCATGCTCAATGTACATACAAAAGGCAGAGGTGTCTGTGGGGTATATACTCGTGATATTGCAGAAACGAAAGTTGCTCAGGTGAATCAGTTTGCCAGAGAAAACGAACATCCACTGTTATGCACAATGGAGGTCAATTGATCCTGTTATTGACGGATTTTACAATAATTTTAGTCGTTGTGAGGGTAGCAGAGTCTTTGTCAATACTGATGGACTCAGGAATATAACAAGGGAGTAATCATGCTTAGTACAGAAGTTGAATTTTCGATCAATACGCTATTTCGGGAAGCGCGTGAGAAACGGCACGAATTTGTTACCGTAGAGCACTTGCTCTATGCGATGACCAGTAACCCCAATGCAGCTGAAGCACTTGATGCCTGTGGTGTTGATATTCCCATGTTACAGTCTGAGCTGGACAGTTTCATTGAAGACAGTACACCCGTGCTGTTGAATGATGATGAACGTGATACCCAGCCGACGCTAGGCTTCCAGCGGGTGATACAGCGTGCTGTTTATCATGTTCAGGCTTCAGGTAAGGATGAGGTTTCTGGTGAAAATATTCTTATTGCCATTTTTGGAGAGCCTGAATCGCACGCAGTTTACTATCTTAACAAACAAAATATGACCCGTCTGGATTTGGTTAACTATGTTTCCCATGGTGTTCGCAAGTACGAGGAAGAACCGTCACTAAAGGACTTGTTAGGTGAAGACGATAGTGAACCCGGCATAGAAAGTGATACCGATAATGCCGAACCCTCCGAGAGCCCGCTGGAGAAATTTGCTACCAACCTGAATCAAAGAGCCCGGGAAGGAAGGATAGACCCACTGATAGGCCGGGAGGATGAAGTAGAGCGAACCGTGCAGGTTCTCTGTCGCCGGCGTAAAAATAATCCCCTGTTGGTTGGTGAAGCTGGTGTTGGCAAGACAGCGATAGCAGAAGGGCTGGCAAAACGTATCGTTGATGGACAAGTCCCCGAGGTGCTTGCCAGTACGATTATCTATTCGCTGGATCTGGGGGCGTTAGTTGCGGGCACAAAGTATCGTGGTGATTTCGAAAAACGTCTCAAAGCCGTCCTTAATCAGATTAGAAATGAAGAAGATGCAGTCCTGTTTATTGATGAAATCCATATTATTATTGGAGCCGGGGCGACCTCCGGTGGCACTATGGATGCATCCAATCTCATCAAGCCGGTTTTGGCCAATGGTGAGCTAAAGTGTATTGGTTCAACAACATACCAGGAATACCATGGTGTGTTTGAAAAGGATCGAGCGCTGGCTCGCCGGTTCCAGAAAATTGATATTAACGAACCGACTGTTGCAGACACGATTAAAATTTTGCAAGGACTGAAGAGTCGTTTTGAAACTCACCATAAGGTGAAATATACCAATCCTGCCCTGAAAACTGCTGCTGAATTATCCGCCCGCTATATTACTGACCGGCATTTGCCGGATAAGGCGATTGATGTGATTGATGAAGCTGGGGCTAACCGGCAGTTGCAATCAGGAAAGGCCAGGAAGAAGACTATTTCCGTAAAGGATATTGAAGCGATTGTTGCCAAAATTGCCCGGATACCTCCCAAGACAGTATCTACATCGGACATGGATGTGCTTAAACGGTTGAGCGATAACCTGAAACGTGTTGTATTTGGGCAGAGTGACGCTATTGAGCAGTTGGTGACCGCCATTAAAATGGCCCGGTCAGGTTTGCGTGAAGACAATAAAACAATAGGTTCCTTCCTGTTTGCAGGGCCAACGGGAGTGGGTAAGACCGAGGTTACCAAACAGTTGGCTGAACATCTGGGGATTGAGTTATTACGCTTTGATATGTCTGAATATATGGAGCGACATACAGTTTCCCGCTTGATAGGGGCTCCCCCTGGTTATGTAGGCTTTGATGAAGGCGGGTTATTGACAGAAGCCGTTATGAAAAACCCACATGCTGTCCTGCTGATGGATGAAATCGAAAAGGCGCACCCGGATGTGTTTAATATTTTACTACAGGTGATGGACAATGGTTCACTAACGGATAGTAATGGACGTAAAGTTGATTTCCGTAATGTGATCGTTATTATGACCAGCAATGCAGGCGCAGAGAATATCAGCCGTGCTTCTATTGGCTTTACAGAGCAAAATCATAGCCTGGACTCCAGGAAGGCCGTTGAAAAGGCCTTCACGCCGGAGTTCAGGAATCGTCTTGATGCCATTATCCAGTTTAATCCTCTCGATAAGACAGTGATCAAGCATGTGGTTGATAAGTTTTTGATCCAGCTTGAAACACAGCTTGAAGAAAAGAAAGTTACCTTGATTGTTGATGACAAGGCGAAGCGCTGGTTGGCTGAAAAGGGTTATGATCCCGTTATGGGTGCTCGCCCCATGGCCAGAGTTGTTCAGGAAAATATCAAACGTCCATTGGCTGATGAAATATTATTTGGTGCTTTGAGTCACGGCGGTATTGTCAGGGTGACTGCGATTAAAGGCCAGCTAAAACTGAATTTTGACGAAGAACAGGCAGGTGCTACTGAAGAAGCCGTATCCTGATCTGATAGTTACCCCCGCCCCTCCTTGTATCAATACGAGCACTAGCTTTCGATACAAGGCTAATTTCGGTGCTTCCTGTTCTCGGACAAGCTCCTGACTGAAAGGTAATAAAATTGAAGTTGAAAACATCAACTGCTCGGGGAAGGTGTCACGAGTCAATGCTGAAAAATATGTGGCAATGAAAAAAGCTTTTTTAAAGGTCTTGCCTGTTAAAAGCCCGGGCTTAACCCAAAAGGAAATCTAAATCCAGGAGCAGGTTATTTCGCAGCTGCCAGGGGCTCTTTTTCCAGAGGATGCAACGTCAGGCTGGTGGGCCAAAACGGTGCAGCCGGATCTCGAAGCCAAAGGCGTGGTAATTAGAGAGCAGACAAAGCCGTTAAGGTGGTACAAACAGTATGCAGGGTATACCTTTCTATTCTGTCCTTAAGGAGGCTCTGATCAAGTCGTGAGCGGTTTTCTCGAAGCTAGAATCGCCCATTTTTGTCTAAAAATCTCCCTAATAGAGTGACGATTAGCTTCATTTTCAATCAAAAACTGAACAATCCTATCAATCGAGAAATTCCACTCGGACTTAATCAGAGGCTCCTTAAGGCATTTTCATATGTTGCTTTTCTGACACTTATGACTTTTACTGTTAATGACAGGGCTTCAGGAAACAATGAGAGAGGTGATCGTAGTGAAGCGTCAGAACACTCATATTGACCTGCTGCGGCATGGTGAGCCCGAAGGAGGAAGAATGTACCGGGGAAGTGGTACAGACCATCCTTTAAGCATGCGTGGCTGGCAGCAAATGGAAGTGGCTATAGGGGATAAGGTTGATACGGCAGAGTGGGCCTGTATCGTAACCTCTCCCATGCTGCGCTGTGTGAGGTTTGCCGAGCAACTGGCAAAGAAAAGAGAGATTCCTCTGGAGGTCGTTAATGACTTCAAAGAAGCGGGTTACGGTGAGTGGGAGGGGAAAACACCTGCTCAGCTTATTCAGCAAAATGAAAGGGCTTATCAGGAGTTTTATGCAGATCCTGTTAACTGCCGTCCGTGTGGTGCCGAACCTCTGGCAACGTTTACACAGCGGGTGAGCATTGCGCTGGAAGAACTACTGGAACGTTATCGAGGACAGAGAATACTGCTGGTGTCTCATTCTGGTGTGATGCGGGCTATTTTATCGATTACGTTGAATGCTCCGTTGGCTAGTCAGCAACAGATCAACATTCCTTATGCTGGTATGTACTATCTTTTACGTGAGAAGAGAGGTACACGTATAGGTATTTATTAGGGGGATTTTAAACAGGTTCAGCAAGCTGCCGGGTGCCTGTAATATTTTTCCATATAGTCATGCTGGGCTCTACACGATTCATAGAGTAGAAGTGTAATCCGGGTACACCTTGTTCGACCAGTTTGACACACATTTCTGTGACAAAATCGGTTCCCAGCTTTTCAATGGATTCCAGGTCGTCGCCATAACTTTCTAGCCGCTTGCGTAACCAACGGGGAATTTCTGCACCCGTGGCATCCGAGAAGCGTGCGAGCTGGGTGAAATTGGTAATGGGCATGATGCCGGGGATGATGGGTATTTCCAGACCGATTCCCCGACAGCTATCTACAAAGCGAAAATACCCGTCAATATTATAAAAATACTGGGTAATTGCACCATTGCTGCCGGCACGAACTTTTCTGGCAAAATTTTCCAGATCCGTCTGAAAATTGGGCGCCTGGGGGTGCATTTCCGGATAAGCTGCGACTTCAATATCAAAATAGTCACCAGTTTCTTCGCGGATAAAACTGACCAGTTCATTGGCATAATGCAATTCACCAATATCCTGCATGCCTGAGGGCAGGTCTCCTCGCAGGGCAACAATCCTTTTGATATTGTTTGCCTGATAAGTGTCAAGAATATTGCGAATATGACGTTTACTGGAGCCAACACAGGAAAGGTGGGGAGCGGCATTAATGCCAGTTTCTTTCTGAGTATCAATAACTGTCTGTAGGGTACAGTCCTGGGTTGAGCCACCTGCACCATAAGTAACAGAAAAATACTCCGGTTGTAGTGCGGTCAGTTCATTGCGAACGGTACGCAGTTTTTCAACACCCTTATCTGTTTTTGGCGGGAAGAATTCAAAGCTGAGTTTTGGTATATCCATGATTCGTCCGTAACGACCCGTCAGGCCGGCATCCGGCTGACGGGTCGATGATAGCGTGAAAAATTAGAGACTGTGTATGTATTCCGGGATGAAAGAAAAATGAGATCTTTTTTATGAGTTCCACGAATACTGGCACAGAAAGAGATTAATAGCGGTAGTGCTCAACCTTGTAGGGGCCTTCTTTGGGTACACTGATGTACTCAGCCTGGTAGTCCGTAAGTTCCGTTAGCCGGGCACCAATTTTTTCCAGATGTAAACGGGCAACCTCTTCATCCAGTGCCTTGGGTAGCATATAGACCTTGTTCTCATAATTGTCGCCATGTGCAAACAGTTCGATTTGTGCCAATACCTGGTTAGTGAAGGAGTTGGACATCACAAAGCTGGGATGACCTGTTGCACAACCCAGGTTTACCAGGCGACCCTGTGCTAGCAGGATAATGTTATTTCCGCTGGGTAGCTTGATATGGTCAACTTGTGGCTTGATGTTTTCCCATTCGTACTTTTCCATGCCGGCCACATCAATTTCATTGTCAAAATGGCCAATATTACAAACGATCGTTTCGTTCTTCATCTGTAACATGTGTGCTTCGGTAATGACATGGAAGTTTCCGGTTGCTGTGACAAATATATCACCTTGCGAGGCCGCCTCATCCATGGTTACCACGCGATAACCTTCCATGGATGCCTGTAAAGCACAAATAGGGTCAATTTCAGTTACCCAAACAGTCGCACCCAGGCCGCGTAATGACTGGGCGCAGCCTTTTCCTACATCGCCGTAACCCAGAACGACGGCAATTTTTCCGGCGATCATGACATCAGTAGCACGTTTGATACCATCAACCAGCGATTCGCGACAGCCATACAGGTTATCAAATTTGGATTTGGTAACTGAGTCATTGACGTTGATGGCGGGATAAGTCAGTGATCCTTCCTTTGCCATCTCATACAAGCGGTGGACACCTGTCGTTGTCTCTTCGGTAACACCCATGATATTAGGTCGAATAGTCGAATACCAATTAGGATCGGTGGCCAGTTTTGCCTTGATGGATTTATACAGAGCCACCTCTTCTTCACTTTCCGGGTTATCCAGTACTGAAATATCCTGCTCTGCTTTCGTTCCTAGTTCAATCAGCATAGTTGCATCACCACCATCATCGAGAATCATATTGGGTGTGCCGCCATCGTGCCATTCGAAAATCTTGTGGCAGTAATCCCAGTACTCATCCAGGGTTTCACCTTTGGTGGCAAAAACCGGAACACCGGAAGCAGCGATGGCCGCGGCAGCGTGATCCTGGGTGGAGAAAATGTTACAGGATGCCCAGCGGACTTCTGCTCCGAGCGCAGTTAATGTTTCGATTAACACAGCAGTCTGGATAGTCATGTGTAAAGAGCCGGCAATGCGTGCACCTTTCAAGGGTTGTTCTTTACCATACTTCTCTCGCAGTGAAACCAGGCCGGGCATTTCTGTTTCTGCAATATTGAGCTCTTTACGGCCCCAGTCAGCGAGTGTGATATCAGCGACGATGTAGTCATTATTGTTTGTCATGTGTGTATTCCTGAATGTTGTAGAAGCTGTTGCTTGAGCCTCTCTAAAATTAAATTAAACGGAGGCTTTCAGTGCATCAGCCTTATCCGTCTTCTCCCATGGAAGATCGAGGTCTTCGCGCCCGAAATGACCATAGGCCGCTGTATTGCGATAGATGGGTTGCAATAAATCAAGCATGGTAACAATGCCGTAAGGACGTAGGTCAAAATGCTCACGTACCAGTGCTTCGATGTTTGTATCATCTACGTTGCCCGTTCCAAAAGTGTCTATGGAAATAGAAGTAGGTTCGGCTACACCAATGGCATAGGAAATCTGGATTTCACAACGATCGGCCAGACCTGCAGCAACAATATTTTTGGCGACATAACGCCCTGCATAAGCAGCAGAACGGTCAACCTTGGAAGGATCTTTGCCGGAGAATGCGCCACCGCCATGACGCGCCATACCTCCGTATGTGTCCACAATGATCTTGCGACCGGTTAGGCCGCAGTCTCCTACCGGACCGCCGATAACGAAATTACCTGTTGGGTTAATGTGATATTGGGTGTTTTCATTAAGCCATTCAGCGGGTAGGACAGGCTTGATAATTTCTTCCATAATGGCTTCACGCAGGTCTTCCAGTGTAATATCTGGATTGTGCTGTGTGGAAAGTACAACGGCATCAATGGCAACGGGTTTGCCGTCATTATAACGGAAAGTGACCTGGCTCTTGGCGTCAGGGCGTAGCCAGGCAAGTTTGCCGGACTTCATCAGTTCAGCCTGTTTGGCAACAAGACGATGAGAATAGGTGATAGGGGCCGGCATGAGGACATCGGTTTCATTGCTGGCATAACCAAACATTAAGCCCTGGTCGCCAGCGCCCTGTGCTTCCTTGTCTTCACGATCCACGCCCATGGCAATATCCGGGGACTGTTGTCCCAGTGCATTAAGGACGGCGCAGGAAGATCCATCGAAACCTATTTCGGAGCTGTTATAACCAATGTCGTTGACGACATCACGAACAATACGCTCATAGTCGATAGTCGCGTTGGTGGTGACTTCGCCCGCTAATACGACCATGCCGGTTTTAACCAGCGTCTCACAGGCAACACGTGCAGCTGTGTCCTGTGCGAGGATAGCATCAAGAACGCCATCAGAGATTTGGTCAGCCATTTTGTCGGGATGGCCAGCGGATACGGATTCTGAGGTAAAGAGGTGACTCTCAGCCATATAAATTCTCCTGTAAGAATATGACTGAGCGCCGTTGCAATTAGGGGTTATAATTCTGAGCCTGGTCACATAAGCCAATGTGATCGCAACGCTCCTCAGAATTTCCTTGTTGGTTTTTTTTACATTGTTATGCAAAGAGGCGAGGTAATTTACAACAAGTCGCCATGAAGTTCCAGCGATAAATTAGAAAAAATGAGGAGGACTAGATAGAATACGGAAAATATGTGCTGAACGGGCTTATATAACTAAATGGGTGTTGTCGATTTGTAATTACTCCTACACAATAACCACGATTTAATATAAGCTGAACGACTTTTGTACCAAGTGGGATATCTGTAATACACCCAAGTTCTTCGCGGCGTAGTGAAAACCAGCAAAAACCATTCGTGCAGTATGTAAAGTATCAATATGTTTTTTCAAACAGTAATAAGAACTTATTGATGTTTTTCATTCTTCAGTTCTGGCGGTTACAGGGTGTGCACTAAGTAAAAGTGGTGAGCTAAAAGCTCCCTGTTTTACCCCCCTGGCGTCCAGTTAAGCTGTATACAATAAACCATAGGAGACTAATCAATGCCAACACGCAACGAACTGGCAAATGCCATCCGTGCCCTTACCATGGATGCCGTACAAATTCCTAACTCAGGACACCCGGGAGCCCCTATGGGTATGGCGGATATCGCCGAAGTCCTATATAACGATTTTATGAAGCATAACCCAACCAATCCAAAATGGGCTGATCGTGATCGTTTCGTGATGTCCAACGGTCATGGTTCAATGCTTCCCTATTCTGTTTTACACCTGACAGGCTATGATCTTTCTATTGATGACCTGAAAGGTTTTCGTGCCCTGCATTCCAAAACTCCGGGGCACCCGGAGTATGGTTATGCTCCAGGTATTGAAACAACTACGGGGCCACTTGGTCAGGGTATTAGTAATGCGGTAGGCATGGCGCTGGCCGAAAAGGTTATGGCGGCGCAGTTTAACAAGGATGGACATGAAATCGTAGATCATAAAACCTACGTTTTCCTGGGTGATGGCTGTTTAATGGAAGGTATTTCGCATGAAGCCTGCTCATTGGCAGGGTCGTTTGGCCTGGGCAAGCTGATTTGCTTCTATGATGATAACAATATATCCATTGATGGAAATGTTGATGGCTGGTTTGGTGATGATACACCCGGGCGTTTTGAAGCTTATGGCTGGCACGTTGTTGCTGATGTAGACGGGCATGATCCTGATGCGATTAAAAAAGCAACTGAAGAGGCGATTGCTGCCACTGACAAGCCTTCATTGATTTGCTGTAAAACAGTGATAGGTAAAGGCGCGCCAAACAAGGAAGGTGGTCACCATGTACATGGTGAAGCGCTGGGTGAGGATGAGATCGCTGCTACTCGCGAGGCGCTTAACTGGAACCATGCTCCTTTTGAAATTCCTGACGAGATTTATGCTGGTTGGGATGCAAAAGAAGCCGGTAAAGCGGCTGAAGCCAGCTGGAATGAGAAATTTTCCTCCTATAAGACTGCTTTCCCGGAAGAAGCTGCTGAGTTTGAGCGTCGTATGGCGGGTGAGTTACCCACAGGCTGGGCAGAGCATGCCGACAAATTTATTGCCGAGGTAAACAAAGAAGCACCTACACAGGCAACCCGTATCTCTTCAAAAATGTCATTAAACGGTTACTGTTCAAAGTTACCTGAGCTACTTGGCGGCTCTGCTGACCTGACACCTTCAAACAATACTTTCAGCGATTGCAGTGTGAAGATCAATGATAACAATGGTTCGAAGGAAATGAATTTTGCCGGCAACTATATCTCTTATGGTGTACGTGAATTCGGTATGAGCGCCATTATGAATGGCGTGGTTTTGCATGGTGGCTTATTGCCGTATGGTGCCACCTTCCTGATGTTCTCTGAATATGCTCGTAATGCGCTGCGTATGGCGGCACTGATGAAAATCCAGAGCATCTTTGTCTACACCCATGATTCTATCGGTTTGGGTGAAGATGGCCCTACACACCAGGCTGTTGAACAAATTCCTACACTACGCATGATTCCGAATATGAGTGTTTGGAGAACGTGTGATGCGGTTGAAACCGCTGTCTCATGGCGCGCAGCCATTGAAAAGAAAGACGGCCCATCCTGCTTGATCTTTTCACGTCAAAATCTGGCACATCAAAACCGTACGGCTGAGCAGATCGCCAATATTGCCAGAGGCGGTTATATCCTGGTTGATACCGACGGTACTCCCGATGTTATTGTTATTGCAACCGGCTCTGAAGTAGATCTCGCTGTTAAGGCAGCAGAAGCATCGGATAAGAAAGTACGTGTTGTTTCTATGCCCTCAACGGATGCTTTTGATGCCCAGGATGATGCTTACAAAGAATCTGTATTACCTGCATCCGTCACTGCTCGAGTGGCTGTTGAAGCGGCAATACCGGATGGTTGGTACAAGTATGTTGGCATGAAGGGCAAGATCATTGGCATGACGACTTTCGGGGAGTCTGCTCCTGCACCTGTACTATTTGAACACTTCGGTTTCACAGTTGATAACGTGGTTAACGCTATTAATGAAGTGGCTTAGGAAAGCAAACCAGGAAGCAGGGTAGTCAACTTATCACTAATCAATTTAAACGCCTTCTGTCTCACAGGGCTTCCCTGGAAGGCGTATATTTTTATATTACTAACTTAGGAGAAACACGATGACAGTTAAAGTCGGTATTAATGGTTTTGGACGTATCGGACGCATGGTTTTCCGTGCAATCAAGAAAGACTTTCCTGATCTGGAAGTAGTCGGTATTAACGATTTGCTGGATAACGATTATTTGGCATACATGCTGAAATATGATACTGCACATGGTCGCTTTGACGGCAGCATTGATGCAGTTGATGATACTTCGTTTACTGTAGATGGTAAAAAAATTCGTCTTTCAGCCGAGCGTAACCCTGCTGATTTAAAATGGGGTGATGTTGATGCTGACGTGGTTATTGATTGTACAGGGTTCTTCCTGACCGAAGAGAGCTGTCAGGCACACATCGATGCAGGTGCCAAAAAAGTGGTTCAGTCTGCACCTTCTAAAGATGGCACACCGATGTTTGTCTATGGTGTGAACCATGAGACTTATGATGGCCAACAAATTATTTCAGCCGCCTCCTGTACCACTAACTGTTTAGCACCGATTGCTAAAGTGATTAATGATAACTGGGGCTTGAAGCGCGGTTTGATGACTACCGTTCATGCCTCTACGGCTACCCAGAAAACGGTTGATGGTCCTTCCATGAAAGATTGGCGTGGCGGTCGTTCTGTATTTGAGAATATCATTCCTTCTTCAACAGGTGCAGCAAAAGCCGTTGGTGTGGTATTGCCTGAGTTAAATGGCAAGCTGACGGGTATGGCTTTCCGTATTCCTTCTGTTGACGTTTCTGTCGTTGACCTGACGTGTGAACTGGATAAAGCCGCATCCTATGATGAAATCTGTGCAGCGATTAAAGAAGCCTCAGAAACGACCATGCAAGGTACGCTTCAGTATACTGATGAGAAGGTGGTTTCTTCTGACTTCCGCGGCATCAGTGCCTCTTCAATCTTTGATTCTGAAGCAGGTATCGCGCTGGATGATACCTTCGTTAAAGTGGTTTCATGGTACGACAACGAGTACGGTTACACCTGTAACATGCTGCGGTTGGTGAGCCATATTGCTTAAGGTTTAACCTCTGGTTAAGCCTGGTCGAATTTCCTGTGAGATGAAATTCGTCAGTTTTTTGATAGAAAAGTTAGCAATAGTCATTCTGTTGGTCACTTTTATAGTGAAAAAATGGCGATATTTCAGCCTCAGGAAAACGATTGGGGTTTGATCAGAGTCTCCTTAACAATCTTTCTCTTTTGACAACAGAAGAGAAAGATTGATTGTAGCAGGGTGGATAAGCACAGTGTATCCATCCTGCCATACTGCTACCCAAAGAATGATTTAATAAATGCAGCCGGTCATTACTCAGGAGCTTGCTGTTTTTATTTAATTAATCTTAATCTCTCAAGGAGTTTTCTATGTCCATCATCAAGATGACCGATCTCGATCTTTCTGGCAAGCGTGTACTGATTCGTCAAGACCTGAATGTTCCCATAAAAGATGGCAAGGTAACTTCCGACAAGCGTATTCGCGCTTCATTACCTACGATTGAAAAGGCTGTTTCGGCGGGTGCAAAAGTCATGGTTATGTCACATTTGGGGCGTCCTGTTGAAGGCCAGCCAGAAGAGCAGTTTTCGCTTGCGCCTGTTGCAGCCCATCTGGGCGGTTTACTGGGCAAAGAGGTAAAGCTGGTGGCTGACTACCTTGAGAATGCACCTGAAATGAAGGATGGTGAGGTGGTGTTACTGGAAAATGTTCGCTTCAACAAAGGTGAAAAAGCCAATGATGAAGCATTGTCCAGACGCTATGCTGACTTGTGCGATGTTTATGTCATGGATGCTTTTGGAACAGCACACCGTGCACAGGCATCGACACATGGGGCGGGTCAGTTTGCCCCTGTCGCTGCGGCTGGCCCGTTACTGGCAGGAGAGCTGGACGCACTGGGAAAAGCCCTGGATAACCCGGCACGTCCCATGGTTGCACTGGTGGGGGGGTCTAAAGTATCGACCAAGCTGACGGTACTGGAATCACTTTCCAAAGTGGTGGATCAGTTAATCGTGGGAGGAGGTATTGCGAATACCTTTATTGCAGCGGAAGGTCATAATGTCGGTAAGTCGCTGTATGAGGCCGACCTTGTTGAAACGGCAAGAGAATTGAAGGCAGCGGCTCAGGCCAATGGTGGTGATATTCCTGTTCCCACTGACGTTGTTTGCGGAAAAGAGTTTTCTGAAACAGCAGAAGCGACAACCAAGGCTGTCAATGAGGTCGCAGATGATGACATGATCTTTGACATCGGTCCTGAGTCTGCGGCAGCATTGGCTGAAGTGATCAAAAAGGCAGGTACCATTGTCTGGAATGGCCCTGTAGGTGTGTTTGAATTTGATCAGTTCGGTGCTGGAACGAAAGCCATTGCCATGGCGATAGCCGAATCAGATGGTTTTTCTGTAGCCGGTGGTGGTGATACATTAGCAGCCGTTGATAAATATGATATTGCGGACAAGGTCTCTTATATTTCAACAGGTGGCGGTTCATTTCTGGAGTTCCTGGAAGGTAAAAAACTTCCCGTTGTTGCCATGCTTGAAGAACGTGCTAAAGGCTAACTCCTGATACCGGGTTAAGATTAGGAACAATACCAAGGATAGTAACTTCCATGAGAAGAACCAAAATAGTCGCCACGATGGGGCCTGCAACGGATACGCCTGAAACAATCGAAGCCATGATTTTAGCAGGTGTAAATGTGGTGAGAATGAATTTCTCGCACGGTGACCCCGAAAGTCACAGGCATCGCGCTAAACTTGTGCGTGAAATCGCGAGGAAGACGGGCAGGCATGTCGGTATCCTGGGTGATTTGCAGGGGCCGAAAATACGTATTGACCGCTTTGTAAACGGTTCGGTGATTCTTGAAAATGGAAATTCTTTTATTCTGGATGCCGAGTATGACCGTGATGCCGGTACCAGCGATATTGTGGGTTTAACCTATAAGGATCTGCCCAACGATGTTTATGAAGATGATGTACTATTGCTTGATGATGGTCGAATCGTCCTTAAAGTGACAGGTGTTGACGGTAGTAAAATCTTCACACGTGTTGTTGTTGGTGGCAAACTTTCCAATAATAAAGGGATTAACCGTAAGAACGGAGGGTTATCCGCTTCGGCCTTGACAGATAAAGACAAGGAAGACATCAAGCTGGCTGCGGAGATGAACGTTGATTTCCTGGCAGTTTCCTTCCCGCGGGCAGCAGTGGATCTTGAGTATGCGCGGGAGCTCATGAAGGAAGCGGGAGGAGAGGGTGCCAAAATAGTGGCAAAGATTGAGCGTGCTGAAGCGATTGAGCAGCCAACGCTTGACCTCCTGATTGAAGCCTCTGATGTGATCATGGTGGCTCGGGGTGACCTGGGGGTTGAAATTGGTGATGCCCGTTTGCCTGAAACCCAGAAAATGTTAATCAAGCGTGCCAGAGAACTCAATCGTGTCGTTATCACTGCCACCCAGATGATGGAAAGCATGATTGAGAATACGATACCGACACGAGCTGAAGTTTTCGATGTCGCCAACGCAGTCATGGATGGTACGGATGCTGTCATGCTCTCAGGTGAAACGGCCACGGGTAAATATCCGGCAAAAGTGGTTGAAATCATGGGTGAGATATGTGAGGAAGCTGAAACCACTGCACAAGCTAAAAAATCCGACCATCGTATGAACGTGATGTTTAAGCGTGTTGACGAAAGTATTGCGATGGCCTCTATGTATGTTGCCAACCATATGGATATTCGAGCCATTGCAGCTTTGACCGAATCGGGAGCGACAACGAAGTGGATGTCCAGAATCAGTTCGGGTATCGCGATTTATGCGTTAACGACATCTGAAAAAACCTGTCGGCGTGTTAATTTATACCGGGGTGTATATCCAGTATTGATTACCCACGATATACCCAGCCCGATGGAAGCAAACCGGATTGCGGTTGAACAACTGCTTGAAAACGGTATTGTCAAGGAAGGAGATATGGTCATTGTGACCAAAGGTGACTTATTGGGTATTGATGGAGGTACCAATATGTTCAAAATGATTCGTGTTGGAGAGCATGAAATCTACTAACAGGTGCCTGATACTAAAAACCCTTTCTTGTATGCTGATAGTGGTTTGTTTGACAGATAGTAAGGAAGCGCATTGGTCCCGGCTATCTAATCCAGTTCAGCCTGGAACCTTGCTTGACCGCTATTTAGGAGCACTAGCAATTTGGAAATATGGCAAAAAGTACTTTTTTCACCGGGAGGGCGAAGCTGCTACAGGGCGGATTGCATATCAGTGGTGACATATGCGCTACCCGCTACCCTGCCGATGGAGGATTTCAGATTTATTCTACAGGGGTATTTTTATCGTTTGAAAGTATCCTGTAGAATGGAAGCAAAAAGGTAACTACCCAGTCTACCAAATACATACGTTGATTAATTACGAAAAAGTAGCAGTGAGGCAGATTCCCGGCGCGTCCTGTTATAGAAACTAACTTACCTATTTTATTACTAAAAGGAGGACCAGATGGCCCTAATTTCAATGAGACAACTTCTGGATCATGCAGCTGAAAACGGCTATGGCATGCCCGCATTTAACGTAAACAATATGGAGCAGGTTCACGCCATTATGCAAGCTGCTGATGAGGTGGATTCTCCGGTTATCATGCAAGGTTCGGCGGGTGCACGTTCTTACGCTGGCGAGCCTTTTCTGCGTCACCTGATTACTGCGGCGACTGAAATGTACCCACATATTCCTATCGTTATGCATCAGGATCACGGTTCCGAGCCTGCGGTCTGCTTGCGTTCCATTCAATCTGGCTTTACTTCTGTCATGATGGACGGCTCACTGGAAGCAGACATGAAAACACCAGCTTCATTTGAATATAATGTCGATGTAACGGCTGAAGTAGTCAAAATGGCTCATGCCGGTGGCGTATCGGTCGAAGGTGAACTGGGCTGCCTGGGCTCACTGGAAACGGGTGAGATGGGTGAAGAAGACGGGCACGGCGCAGAAGGCAAGCTGGATATGGATATGCTACTGACTTCTGTTGAAGAAGCGGCTGACTTCGTGAAAGCGACTAATGTGGATGCACTGGCTATCGCTATTGGTACATCACACGGTGCCTATAAGTTCACGAAAGAACCTACCGGTGAGATTCTGCGTATTGATCGCATCAAGGAAATTCACGAGCGTCTGCCGAATACACACCTGGTGATGCATGGTTCATCTTCTGTACCTCAGGACTGGCTTGAAATCATCAATAACTACGGTGGTGATATGGGGCAGACTTATGGTGTACCTGTAGAAGAAATTGTTGAAGGTATCAAGAATGGTGTTGCCAAGGTAAACATTGATACCGATCTGCGTATGGCATCTACAGGGTCTATTCGCAAGCATTTGACTGATAACCCTTCTAACTTTGATCCACGTAAATTCCTGAAAGAATCTACCAATGCAATGAAGGAAATCTGTAAGGCGCGTTATGAGTCCTTCGGTTCTGCTGGTATGGCCAGCAAGATAGGAAAAATCCTGTCACTGGACGAGATGTCTCAGCGTTACGCAGCGGGTGAACTGGATCAGAAAATTTCATAATTATTTTCTGATGAGCAAATAGATAGAAAATATGAAAAGGGGTGCTTCGGCATCCCTTTTTAGTTTTGGCGCTACATTTTTATCAATATCATGGTATCAGGTCAATTCAACAGGCGGTTTCAGGGTGTGGCCAGGGTGTATGGTGAAAAAGCCTGCAAGCGTTTCACACAGTCACATATTGGTGTTATTGGCCTGGGTGGAGTTGGCTCCTGGGTGGTTGAAGCTCTGGCACGAAGTGCAATCGGTGAGCTAACACTCATCGATATGGATCATGTGGCAGAATCCAATATTAACCGTCAGCTACAGGCGCTGGAAGAGAATCTGGGGAAGTCCAAGGCGCTCGCTCTCACAGAGCGCATAGCAGGGATTAACCCGGCCTGTAAAGTGAATATACTTGATGATTTTATTGGTGAGGATAATCTGTCCGAACTCCTTGATCGTGAGTATGACTGGGTCATCGACTGTATTGATAACTTTCGTACCAAGGCTGCCCTGATCCACTACTGTAGACGAAACAAGATAAAAGTCCTTACTATTGGTGGTGCGGGAGGAATGACAGACCCGACCAGAATTCAGGTGGCTGATCTTACCAGAGCGCGTCAGGATCCACTGTTGTCCAGGGTAAGAAGGCTGCTGAGGAAGGGCTATCAGTTCCCCGCTAATACTGACAGGCGTTTTGGAGTACCTTGTATTTTTTCGGAACAACACCTGGTCTATCCCGATGTTTCAGGTGGTATTTCTGTGGAAAAGCCCAAAGGGGCAGGAATGAGTCATTCAGGGCTAAACTGTGCGGGAGGATTTGGTTCAGCAGTCTGTGTTACTGCGCCGTTTGGGTTTCATGCTGCGGCTTATGTGCTACGTAAGCTGGCAGATAGTCAGGTATAGGCTGCCTGATTCAGCGTAGCGAAAGAATGGGCCACTTTCTCTGTTTTGCTATTTTTTTCAGTGTCTTGTCAGGATCGACAGCAATGGGGTTGTCAACTATTTCCAGCAATGGCAGGTCGTTGTGAGAGTCACTATAGAAGAAGCTACCCTGCAAGTTCTTGTTGTGTGTTTTCAGCCACTGTTTTAACCGGATGACCTTACCCTCCTGAAAACAGGGAGTGCCCTGGATTTGTGCAATAAAGCCATTTTCTGTTTGCCTGGGTTCGGTGGCTATCAGGTGTGGTATACCAAATGCAGCCACAATAGGTTCTGTAATAAAGCGATTGGTTGCTGTGATAACAAGCAAGGTTTGCCCACGTTCCTGATGGCTTTTCACCAGTGATTTTGCTTTCTCCGTCATGATTGGAGTAATAATTTCCTGCAAAAATTCCTCCCGCCAGGCTAATAAACTCTCCATGGGATGACTGGCCAGGGGTTTGAAGGCAAAGCGGCAAAATTCCTGAATATCCAGTTGTCCCTGTTGATATTGCTGGTAGAATCTCCGGTTGGCCTGTTCATAGCGTGCTTTATCAACAATGCCCTTGTTTACCAGAAACTGGCCCCATTCATAATCACTGTCGCCGGCTAGCAGGGTATTGTCCAGATCAAAAATAGCGAGTGTCATTTATCCTGTTCCTGAAAATGCCGGGAGGTTGAGTGACTACAAGCGCTGAGCGCTGAGACCGATCACTGTGCTGGGGGAGTGTATGTGCATATCAATACATCCGTCAAGCTTATGTACGGGTACAAACAAGTGTTGCTCGAAGCGGGGCGGGATAGCCTTCGATGGTTAGATCCGGGTTTTGAGGGTTCAGAAAGTCGGCCAGTGATTCATAGCTCATCCAGTCTGTTGCCCGTTGTTCTTCAAGACGGGTCTGATTGACGTTGATGACTTTGATGTCAGCAAATCCCAGGCGCCTGAGCCAGCGTTTCAGCAGGGCGGTTGAAGGGATAAACCAGACATTTCTCATTTTGGCATAGCGATCTTCAGGGACTAATACCGTATTTTCGTCGCCTTCCACGACCAGGGTTTCCAGTACCAGTTCGCCACCGGGTTGCAAAAAGCGTTTAAGTTCCTGCAAATGCTGGAATGGGGACTTACGATGATAGAGTACCCCCATTGAAAAAACAGTATCAAAGCCCTGTTGCTGAAAATCTGGCAGGTTTTCATCGCGCAAAGGCAGCAGGTGAATGGGCAAGGTGTTTCCCATATAGTGTTTGATGGCGGCAAATTGTGCCAGAAACAAACGGCTGGGATCTGCACCGATAACGAGCCTGGCACCTGCACCTAACATACGCCACATATGGTAGCCATTACCGCAGCCGATATCGAGTACCAGGCGATTTTCAAGGGGGCTGATGTGATCCCTGATACGTTGCCATTTCCAGTCAGAGCGCCATTCGGTATCAATGTGAATACCAAAGAGCTCATAAGGTCCCTTGCGCCAGGGCTGTAACTGTTTGAGGAAAGTGTGCAATACCTGGTGCTGTTGCTGGCTGGTGTCGGTTATTACACCGGCACGAACACAGTCTGTATCGTAATTGGTTGAAGAGGGCGTTATAGCGGGAAGTTGCTGGAGTATGGCTTGCCATTCATCATGCCTGCCGTGAGGGATGGTCTCGAAGATGTTATTTAGTTGCTGTTGTAATAATTCTATCCAGAGGTGCAGGCGGGTTTGTGATAGATGTTTGTAGAGCAGATCCTTGTTTATCATGATGATTGATGACTACGCTTTAATGGCTATAAATGAAACAAAGGAAAAGCATTGAAACCATTGTTCAACCTGTTTGAAGCCACTGTTATAGAGGCGCTGTTGGTGGCTCTCAGGTGTTTCAGGGATGAGCACATGTTCCAGTGCAGCGCGTTTTTGGCTAATTTCCATATCACTATAATGATTGGCACGTTTAAAGGCATGATGCCAGTCCGTGACCAGGCTTTGCTTGTGTACGTCATTAAAGCGGATTTTTTCTGAAAGCAGGAGGCAGCCACCTGGCAGGAGTCCAGCATAAATCTTTTTCAGCAAGGTATGGCGCTGCTCAAGGGGCAGGAATTGCAGGGTGAAGTTGATGACCACGATAGAGGCATTTTCTATGGGGCTGTGCTGAATATCCTGACAGAGTACTTCATGCTGGCTGCCGGGCATATGCTTTTTCAGGTTTTTTCTGCATTGCTCTACCATTGCTGGTGCATTGTCGATGGCGATATAACGAACATCTAATGGTTGCACCTGCTGGTAGAGTGATAATGTGCTGGCTCCCAGGGAACAGCCAAGGTCATAGATAGTGGAGCCAGCCTGTGCATATTTATACCCCAGTACAGCCAGCAGGCTGATCAGGGTTTCATAGCCCGGTACAGAGCGGCGGATCATATCCGGAAACACATCAACCACAGCATCATCAAAGGCAAAATCGACGACTTGCTTGCGAGGTTGGCGATACAGGGAGTCTTGCTTCATGGTCAGGGTTCAGGATGGTTGCTGTCAGGATGCACCCTTCCAGGTGGCATTACCAGGCAGACGTTCGAAGCGAATGATTTGTCCGGTTTTCCTGCCAGCATCTGCACCCATAAAATAAAGGTAGGGGCCAACCAGAGCTTCAGGTTTAGCCAGGGTTTCAGGGTCTTCGCCAGGGAAGTGGTAAGTACGCAGATGTGTACGTACCGGGCCGGTATCAATGCCATTAACCCGAATGAAAGGCTTGTCAGCATATTCCTCCGCCATAATCTGCAATAAGGCGTCGCTACCTGCTTTGGCAACACCATAGCCACCGTTATAAGCCTCCGTAGCAGCATGACTGGAGAAAAGTACTGCTGCATCGGCTGACTTTTCCAGCAACGGGAGGCAAGATTTCAGGATGAGAAAGTTGGCGTGCAGGTTGGTCGTCAGCACTTTGGACCACATTTCAACATCATAGTATTTCAGTGGAGTGTAGGCCGGTAGCCAGCCCGCGTTTAATACGATGCCGTCCAGCTTGCCTAGTTGCTCAGCAATAATTTCGGCCATTTTTTCATAGTCATTGACTGTTGCACCCTCCAGGTGCAGGGGATAAATAGCGGGTTCTGGTGCACCCATCTGCGTAATTTCATCGTAGACAGCTTCCAGCTTTTTGATCGTTTTACTGAGCAGAACAACCGTGGCACCATGCTGTGCATAAGCCTTGGCAATAGCGCGACCAATGCCATCGCTGGCACCTGTAATCAGGACAACCTTGTCCTCTAAGAGTGTCTTGTCTGGTACATAGTCCAGAAGTTGTTGATGATCCATAAATCCACTTGCCTTTGGAGAAGTGTGCTCATTGTAACGCTATCTTGTCAGAAACCAAGAAAATGTAGGAGGATAAACAACAAAAAGGGAGCTTTAAAGCTCCCCTGTCCATGCTGATCTCAGCTGAATCCTGATTTATTTGTCGGAATCTGAAGATTTTTTCCTGGCAGGCTCTTTCACTTTTGTGGCTTTAACCGTTAAATCACTGCGATTTTTTTCGACGGTTTTCTCACCAATTCCTTTCACCTTGGTTAAATCATCTACTGTCTGGAATTTCCCGTTCTCTTTTCTATATTTGACAATGGCTTTAGCTTTGGTGAGACCAATACCTTTTAAGTTTTCAGCAATAGTTTCTGCATCTGCTTTGTTGATATTGACCATTTCGGCAAAAGAGGAAGTCATAGAGGCAGTAGCAATAACAGACGCAAGAATAATCTTCTTTAGCATATTTGTATCTCCGTGGTTTTTGTTAAATTTTTAGGGGATAACACCGGTGTTAGAGTTTAATAACTGGGGCGGTGCTAAGCATTATTGTAGAATTATTAATCTTCCACCGGGTATATTATTCCGATAGACGGTGGCGTGTCTCACTGGAAGTTTGACAGCGGTGTTCTAATGAATATTCGCCACCATAGCCCATGGATTTACATTAATAATATCAACCGGCTTTCCTGTTTTCCTGTTAAGGGCCCAAATCACGTCTTTTCCCGGGCCTGTTAAAGGTAAAAAAGCGAAATTTTTTTCGTCTCCGTATTTATCAATAAATGCCATAAATTCACGTTTGGTATCTTCATGTGCGAGTAATTTTTCTGTGTTGATACTACGGGAAAAAACGGTCTCCAGGTGTTTATTAATAGGTTCATAGAGCCTGGGGCGCTTATCAATATCGGGGGCTCCCCTGGTTAATACATCAAACATGATCTTTTCAGCTTCTTTAGTGTCATCAGGCTGCTTGGCAAAAGCCAGTGTAGGGCCTGTTAACCTGGATTTTCTGAATGCCTGGTGGGTGGCCTGTTGCGGGTCGACTTCATTAGCAGTAACCACGACAAACCGGTCGGTAGCATAGGTGATGTAAAGCGGGTGGCCTTCGTAGATCGTCAATGTAGCGTAACCCAGAGCGATAATCTGGAACAGGCCAATCATGGCGAGATCAAAAGCGAGTTTGGGTTTTCCAGGTCTATAGACAACAAAGGTCAGTAAAGGCCCGAGTACGAGGTCGATTACGATCATGATAACAACAATTTGAGTCAGTCCTGATATTTCTGCGAGTACTCCGGGATACCAGTATAGAAAAACAAATGTTAGCAAGGATCCAACCACTCCAATGCTGATAAGCAAATGGTAAAATGATGCTTTGAGTTTGGTCTTAAACATAAGCGTTTCCTCCTGATAGTTCTATTTTTTGGAAGCGTTTCAGGAGTGAAATTCTACAAAAAGATAATTGAACTGAAACTTTTTTTGATAAGTGGAGTGGGGCTGGCTGATTGAAAAAGTTGATTAAAAACTCAGGTTAGTAGTCCTTATATCGTAAGGTGCCTATTTAGTAACTATCCAGCGTAATCTGAGCAATTACTCTATTTATAGCTTTGTCTGTGAGTAGTGTCGATGAATAGTGACTGCTTCATTCTGCGCTTGATACTCAACAGTATTGAAACTTCCTACTTTTTATCACCTCTTGCGAAACAGTGTTGTCCAGGTTACGTATTGGCTGAGTACACCCGGGTTCTTTGACAAAACCATATAGATTAGCCAGTTGCTTAGATCACTGACCAGCACAATTAACCTGAAACCGGCAATAATGACCATCGCCTCCTGGGTTGAAACTGGGAAAGGAGTGAGTTGGGTCATGGTTAGCTCGAACACACCGATCCCCTGTGGAGAAAAAAAGCTGAGAAAGCCAATCAGCCATGAGAACAGGTAATTAAAGAAATACAGCGCATTCGGGGATGCCAGGTTAAAGGCGACGAGGTAACTGACAAAGGACAGGGCTGCTATTAGCCAGAAGAGTATGCTAATCAGGCTGATTGCCAGATAGGTTGGCAAGGGGAAAATCCATGGCTTCTTTCGCATCACGATGAGGATTAGAAGTACAATCAGGCTTGTTGTGAGCAGTAGTGCTGCGGTTGTCCCCCAGAGGTTGTCCGAGTGATAGAATAAGACACCACTGCCTCCCAGCAGTGTGGTGATCAGCACGGGCCAGAAGTTTTCGTAAAAAACCAAAAAGGAGAGTTGTTTTTTGGTTAAGCCTTTTTTTAGTAAATCATGTCCGCGGGCAACGGTATGCCAGATACCACCAGGAAGGTATTTGGCTGGTAAACGGTGAATATAAGTCTGCACAAGGTCGCTCTGTGTGATTTTGTTCTGGTACTGGCGTGTAATGCTGTGAGAAAACCAGGGGGCAATAAAAACCAGCACACTCCAGAATAGAAAAGATAGCAAGAGATACCCGGGCTTCGCTGTCGTTATAATGGTGAGGAGTGACTCCTGGCTGTCATGAAAGCTGATAAATAGAAAATAGAGACAGGCCAATAAAAACAGGAACTGGGACAGCTTAAGTAGTTTTCTGATGGCGTTACTCACTTTTGTAAGGCACTTTATGACGAGCAATCAAATATTTTATTAAAAAAGTGGGTAGGGCAACGCTCAGTAACTGTAGTTTCTCCGATAGTGTTAGTTGTGAGCGGATAACAATTTTAAAAAGTTCGATTGGTAAATGAAATAGAGGAAAAAGTTTGTTTAGTCTAGTAGTAGAAAACTTAGAATCTTTATGCTGATAGCGTTTCATTCTTTCTTGATGAGATTCTTCAGCTCTAGTATTCAATTCTCTACGATAGCAAGTCGCTTTTGGAGTATGTATAAAATCACCTTTTAAAGATAGGTCGCATAAGATGATTAAGTCAGTACCAGCAATATTCACAAAAGGTGTGGATTTGAGGTAGTCGCTACGCATTACTCCTAAAACAGGGTGAACATTACCCCAGATAGTTGTAATGAAGCGTTCTATCGGGTGCATGGCACGTGTATCGCACCAGCCAGATTCTCTTTGTGCGGGTTCACTAAGCTCATTAATCCAGACGGTTGTTGCAAAAGCAATGGCAGCATCAGGGTGTGATTCTAGCTGTTCAACTGTTTCTTTTATCAGGTTACTTGACCAAAGATCATGCCCTCCAGCCCACATAAAATATTTACTATTGGATAGCTGGAATGCTTTTATGTAGTTATGTAAACTGCCTTTGTTTGTGTCTTCTCTGTAATATTTGATGTTCGCATGAGTCTTCATATATTCTTGAATAATCTCAGGAGTACGATCTGTTGATGCATTATCACAGACAATAATTTCTATGTCCTGATAGCTTTGTGATAGTAAAGCGTCTAAAGCTTGTCGAATAAATTTTTCTTCATTATAGATAGGTACACCGATACTAATCAGATTATTGTTATTCATAGATCACCACAAAAACTCTATTTATAT
>WFWY01000140.1 GCA_015490895.1 Thiotrichaceae bacterium
AGCAGAAGCCGTGGTTGAGATAGCGAGAGTCGTTGCAAGAGCAAGCGTTGTTAATAATTTCATGGTTATTCTCCGAGTTAATTTGAATACTGTGCTAATCCGTTGTTGTGAACGCTTTATCAGCATGTGAATAAGTATATAAGAATATTCTAATATGTCAACCTGTTTTTTCTCGCCTCAAACTGTTTCGGTAGTAAACACTTGTAATAGCGGGTTATTTAAAGTGTATTTTTTCCTTCTCCCGGCAATAGTCGTTCATGTTTACACGCTATGCCAGGTTGGGCTGGTCTTTTCTGCCAGAATAGGAAGGTCAGGTTCCACAAAAAGTTTGCTGGACAACTTCTTCTGCTAATGGAGGCAACTTATATTGCTCTTGCCCAGGCTGTTCTTCATACGGTTTTTGCAGCACATGGTGCAATTGATGGAACAGGGTGAAATCCTGGTGGTCTTCGGCTGCTCTTATAGCGGCTTCAATTCGATGGTTCCGGGGGATATAGACGGGATTCACGGCCTGCATAGCTTGTTGGCGTTCACTATCGCTGAGTGGCTCTGCTGATAAGCGCTCACGCCAACGGCCTAGCCAGGCATTCAGATCCGTTGTTTTCTTAAACAAACGGTGGAGCTTACGGTCGGCACTGCCGGGGTCTCGAGTTAGCCGGGATAGATGGTAAAACGTAAGGGTAAAGTCTGCCTGGTTATCATGCATGAGGGTTAGCAATGCATGAATCAGTACGGCATCATTCTCCTGTTCTTGTGACAGGCCAGTTTTTTGGCGCATACCGGCTAGCCAGGCATGGTGATAGAGTTGCTGGAAGTTGTCCAGCTGCTCTTGTGCATGCTGAATAGCGCTTTCGGCATCATCGGCCAAAAGAGGGATCAGGCACTCTGCCAGACGAGTCAGGTTCCACTGTGCAATCGCAGGCTGGTTGTGATAGGCATAGCGTCCCTGACGGTCAATGGAGCTATAGACTTGTTGTTGATTGAAGTGATCCATAAAGGCGCAAGGGCCGTAATCAATGGTCTCTCCTGCGATGGACATATTGTCAGTATTCATCACGCCATGAATGAAGCCCAGTTGCATCCATTGGGCAAGTAATTGAGCCTGGCGTGCGATAATCATTTCAAAAAGAGCCAGGTAAGGGTTGTCGGCATGGGTGGCATCGGGATAGTTGCGATGAATAACGTAGTCGGCCAGCTGCTGGATAGCCTTGTCATTACCGCGTGCTGCGAAATATTGAAAGGTGCCTACCCGAACATAGCTGGTGGCAATTCGGGTGAGTATGGCTCCTGGTAACAGCTGTGTTCGGGCAACCTCTTCACCAGAGCTGACGGCAGCCAGGGCACGGGTGGTGGGCACTCCAAGCTTTGCCATGGCTTCGCTAACCAGGTATTCCCGCAGGACGGGGCCAAGTGCTGCCCTGCCATCGCCACCACGAGAGAAATCGGTGGGGCCGGAGCCTTTGAGCTGAATATCGTAACGGAGTGTGTCTGGGGCCACAATTTCACCCAGTAGCAGTGCTCGTCCATCACCGAGTTGCGTGTTGAAATGGCCAAATTGATGTCCGGCATAGGCCATGGCAATGGGCTCTGCTCCTGCGGGTATCTGGTTGCCGGCAAACAGCGCCAGACCTTCCGTGGAGTCGAGATTGGTGCCAGCCAGCCCCAGCTTTGCCGCAAGCTCCTTGTTAAACTTGATCATCTCAGGTTGCCGGACGGGCGTAGGGCGGGTCTTGACAAAGAATGCCTTACCAAGCTGAAGATAGGTATTCTCAAAAGGAATGGTTAACATGGTTATCCTGTACAGGTGTTTTACGGCTATCCTACTACGTTATGCCGGATGCCTGGTTTATCCACAAGGATGGTATGGAGTTGAAGAGTTGTTGTTCTTTTTCAGGCCGCCTCCTGAGACAAGTCATAAAGTAAGGGCAATAACAGGCTGTAGATCAGCCACATCAGGAGTGTCAGGGGAATTCCTACGCGTAAAAAGTCTTTAAACCTATAGTCACCTGCGCTCATAATGAGCAGGTTGGTTTTATAGGCCATGGGGGTGGCATAGCTCATATTGGCACCAAATAATACAGCTAGTACAAACGGCTCGGGAGGTTGTCCCAGTGCCTGGGCAATATTCACAGCGATGGGAGTGCCGATAACAGCCGCTGCATTATTGGAAACGATATTGGTAAAAATGGCCATCAGCAAGATCAGGGCACTGATTATCACAGCGGGAGTTGCGCCCTGGGTAAGCGTAACAAATAGATTGGCAATGAAAGCACTCCCTCCGGTAATTTGCATAGCCAAACCCAGTGCCAGACTGGTAACGACAATCATGATGACCGGTACACTTAATGCCCGCGTCGCCTGTTGCCAGCTGAGACACCCTGTTAATAGCATCAATAACACACCGGTAACTGAACTGACGGCGATGGAAAGAACCCCGAAGGCAGCGGTGAGGACAATCAGTAGCATGATGAACAAGGCCAGTCCTGCTTTCTGGGTATGGGGAACATCCAGTTGCCGGTCAAGAATTAAAAACTCATTACGTGCTTTTAGTGCATCAATATGCTCACGTCTCCCTTGTACCAGCAGTACATCACCTTCTCGCAGGCGGAGTTTCCCGAGCCCCTTTGGCATACTACGTACTTTTTTTCCATCCCGGTGTAGCGCCAGTGCGACCAGTTGGTAGCGCTCTATAAAGTGTACAGATTGCAGCGTGCGATTAAACAGAGGGGAACGAGAATGGACAATAATCTCAATAAGCTGCTGGTCTTTATTTTGTAGCGGATGTTTGTCATCTACCTTTTTGCTACCTGAGTATAGTGTGGCGCCAGTGGCCTGTTCAAACTGTTTGAGTTTTTCCGGGGTGTCATGAACCAGCAAGTGATCATTGGCCTGGATGGTGACATCAGGATTGGGGTAAATATAGATAAAGGTATTGTCTCCACGGCGAATTTTATCTACTTTCATTTCATGTCCGGTTTTTTTCAGAATATCCTCCAGACGCTGTCCAACTGCATCACTATTGGCAGGGATGACCAGGTGGGCGCTAAAAATACGGGAGGGTGTTGCGATTTCCATTAGCGGTGTACGTTTGGGCAAAAGACGTGGTGCGATTAACCAGAGAAAAAGAATACCCAAACTGGAAGCTAACAAGGCGGGTAGTGCAAAATCGAACATGGTAAAGCGTGGCAGCCCAAGATCAGCAGCCACACTGACAACCAGCAGATTGGTAGAAGTACCAATGGTGGTTCCCATGCCGCCAAGCAAGGTCGCGAATCCCATTGGCATGAGTATGGATGAAGGATTGGCACCCGTACGCATGCTGACACTTACCAGAATAGGGATGAGCAAAACAACAATCGGTGTGTTATTGATAAAGGCACTCAGCCAGGCAGAACACAACAGGGTGACCAGCAATGACAGGGCAGGGTGTTTGCGCCATAGCACTGCCAGTAGACGTCCCACCGGCTCAAGGGCTCCTGTGCGTACCAGGCTGGAACCGGCAACCATAAGAGCGGAGACAGCGACCAGGGCTTCATGCCCAAAGCCGTAAAAGAATTCGACTGCATGAAAGCGCCCTGTTGCTGTTTCATAAGGGAAGAGTTCAAAGCTAATGGTTAATAACGATAAAATGAATAAGGCAGAGGTTTCTATCGGAATATTGTCTCGCGTGAAAAGCAGCAGAGCGAACACGGTGAGCAGCAGGACAAAAATGGCATGGGGATCGGGCATAACACATTAAGTTTATGACGATTCTCATGGAGATGCTGTATTTTCCAGTCAGGAGTGTATTTTAGGGAGTCTAAGTGAGCTATTTTAAAGCGTTGGTATGTACGCAAAGGTGAGGACAAGACTACCGTTCTTCACTTGTGATTGAGCCTGACGCTATTTGGGTCTAGTATCAGAGCATTCTTTGAAGATTACTTGAGTACTCTCATGTCAACATTATTTCCCTACAGGCTTGCCATCCTCTTTCTCATTTTTTTTACCGGAGTGGCATTATTACTGGCTCAGTTGCCGGTACGTGGTGTGATCTCGCAAGTGGTTATCTTATGGGGGAGTCTGGTGCTGGGGGCAGCGATGACTTACGGCGTACTTAAAGCTGAGGTGAACCGTTTGACCCGTTTGTCCAGCCTTGACCCGGTAACGGGGCTTTATCAGTCCCAGGTGCTTCATAAACTGCTTAACTATGATATTGAACGCTCCAGACGGTATCAGCGAGAGTTATCAATTATCTTGCTGGATATTGATGACTTTACTGCTATTCAGGAAGCACAGGGGCAGCATCAGGCAGAAAGCGTACTGGTCTTTTTGAGCAGGATCATTCTTGATGGTATTGAATATACTGACAAAAAGAAAAAAGAATTTCATGGTATACGTCATTCGGACATCGCCTTTCGCTATGATGAGCAAGACCGGATACTTATCATCATGCCAGAAACGGGTGCAAAAGGTGCCTACATTGCTGCCGAGAGGATACGTGAAGCAGTGATGTTTACCCCATTTCCTGCTGCCCGGAAAGGAGATCCGCTACGTATTAGTCTCAGTGCAGGCGTGGCCAGCTTTGATGTTAAAACAGATACAACCGAGAGCTTGCTAACACGGGTAGATTTATTGTTGCGGAAGGCAAAAATCACCAGGAATCATGTGGCGATTGAAAACCCGATTCACCGTGAGCTACCGGGTATGGAAGATCCTGACAAGGTAACGCCAGCTGTTTCGTAGTCGCTACTCAAAACTCCATAAGCACTAACCTGAGTTGATTGAAATTGTTAAATAGCTATGGTTATTCGCTCTCTTTAACGATTTCAATAAGTTCAGGTTATGATGCTTATGGGATTTGCAGTAGCTTCCTGGTTTTCGGTCAGCCTCCTAGGTTTCAGTATTTCTGATCCAGGGAGGAACAGGCATTTGTGGTGGCACCGGAGGTGCAGGTGGTGGTGGCGGTACCATTCCGTAGGGTAAAGGTTGCACACCTTCTGCCTGAGCGAGTTGTTGCTCCTGTATCCAGTTTAGCTTTGCCTGTTGTTGGCGTTGAAAGACTTCAAACTCCTGGTTTTGGTAGGCGTCGAATTGTGCACGTTCCTGCTCCTGATATTGGGCGAAAGCTTCCTGGTCACGTCGCTGTTTCATATTCAGACCCTGACGATCCTGATCCTGGTGTGCTTTAAACGCAGCCCAATCTGCTTCCCACCAGTTTTCCTGAAAATCGTTTTCAGAAATTTCTTCCGTTTTTATTGCTGTGGTTTGTTTGGGTGTCTGCGCGGCTATTTCAGAGCCGGGTAGAGGAGTGTTAAGGATATCCTTTACACGCTCCAGCAAAGTACGGTCCTTATCTTCATCATTTTCTTTTGGGTCGGTAACCATTGCCGGCGTTTCGATTGTCGTGCCTGGCAGGGGTTGATTGAGTAGCTCGCCCAGACGTTCAAAAAAACTTTTTTCCTGTTCTGCCATGATGTTATCTCCCTACGTTTTTTTCAGGAAGCGTGTAGACCAGACCAGGATGACTGCACCAAAAATGGCTGCGATTATGCTGGAGATCAGGCCGCCTGTGGTGTTACTGACCCCACTCAGTGCTAACAGGTAGCCACCAAGTACGCCGCCTGCAAGACCAAGAATAATGTCACCAATGACGCCAAAGGGTGAAGTGCCGCCTGCTATTTTGCGTGTAAAAAATCCGGCTAGCGCACCAATGCCTAGCCAGACGAGTAATGTCCATAATGCCATGTCAAATCTCCTGACAGATGAGTCGTAAAGAATACACATTAACATATTATTATATTCTAATAAAGATGAATAACCAGAGGCTTGCTCGAAAATAGGAAGCGTAGCGAAAATCACAGGAGCATTCGGACAAGCTCCTGGGTAACGTGCATGAATTAACATCGACACCTTTCGACGACAATTATAACGCAGAATGATTGTTCCAGACGGGATGATTAAAAGCGGCGTACAGGCACTATAATACGCAATGATTTAGATCATTCAATCCGGGGCAATAAAGCAAGTTAGAGTGTCGAGGTTATTTCATGTACGATTCTAAGCGTTGGCTGCTAGAACTTGTCGCGCACGGGGATCCTGTCGATAAAATAGAACCAGCTGCTGATAGACTTCCGGCTGGTGCTCTATCAGAATAGCGGGTGCAGTGAAAAAATATTCACTAATAACTGCAAAGTATTCCGCGGGGTTAGTGCTGGCATAGCGATTGATAGCGGGGTCATCCAGATGGTGTTGTAAGGTAGCATAGCCACGGCTGAGCGAGTCTGTCCATTGCTCCCGGTGCATGGAGGGGTGTAAGGGAGGCATTCCATTGGCTCGGCCATTTAGCATATCCAGCTTGTGTGAAAACTCGTGGATAATGACGTTATGCCCAGGGCGAGGCTGAAAACTGTCCGTATAGGCTTCATCCCAGGATAATATCAGGGGGCCCTGTGACCAGGATTCACCACTTAGTATACGTTCCTCATTATGGATCAATCCATTGTGGTCAGGCACTTCCCTGCTGACTTTGAAATGGCCTGGATAGATGACGATCTCAATCCATCCATCATAGTACTCCAGATCCAGATTCAGGATGGGGAGACAAGCCTGTATCGCGATAATCAGGCGCATTTCATCTGTGACAACAAGGCCTTGTACTCCGGTAAAGGTCTTGGCATGGATAAACAGAGTGACCCACTTTCTTAGCTTATCCCGTTCTACAGGGGGGAGATTAAGCAACAGGGGAAGTTGCTGGCTGAGCTGCTGCCACAAGATATCATCAACAGGGTGGCGCTTTAGAACAAGAGGGCGAAACGGTTTTTTAAGCCAGCCAAACATGGATGTGATCTCGTGAAGAAAAAAGGCTTATAACGAGTGAAGTATGGGATTGAACGTCGGCTTATCAAGTATTACGCATGTTTCCATGTTGTTCACGCTGTTGCGGCCTTCTTGTGTAAGGGAACTACCCTTTTCTGTGAAGTGCCTGCTATGCTGAATAATTACATCAGACGAAATGCCAGGAGAATATTCCCTCTATGGACACATTGAGAATTACCGAGATTTTTTATTCACTACAGGGTGAATCATGTACCGTTGGCCTGCCAACAGTTTTCATTCGCCTGACCGGCTGTCCCCTGCGATGCCAATACTGTGATACTGAATATGCATTTACGGGTGGAAAAACTGTGACGATAGATACGATATTGCAGCGTGTCGCTGAAGATGCACCTGCTTATGTCTGTGTAACAGGTGGTGAGCCACTTGCTCAAAAAAACAGCCTGCTCTTGTTGACACGGCTGTGTGATGCCGGTTACCAGACTTCATTGGAAACCAGTGGTGCTCTGACGCTGGAGGGGGTGGATTCCCGGGTTAAAAAAATCATGGATATTAAAACCCCGGATTCTGCCGAAGCCGGAAAAAACCTGTGGAGTAACCTGGATTATCTGGGGGAGCAGGATGAAATCAAGTTTGTTATCTGTAGTCGTGACGACTATGAGTGGAGTAAACAGATTGCGGAAACACACCAGCTGTTTTCACATCAACTATTATTCTCACCCAGTTTCGGAGAGCTGGAGGCACAGCAGTTGGCTGAATGGATCCTGGAAGATCACCTGCCTGTACGGTTTCAGCTGCAACTGCACAAATATCTGTGGGATGATGAGCCGGGCCATTGAATATCAAGTGTTTTCTAAAAACCTGTCTTGGACAAGCTCCTAGACCAGCAGCTTAATCCAGTGAGTGACTGGTAAGTCGGTTGCTTCTTGTAAATGTGTCTGGCAACCAATGTTGGCAGTGACTATCATTTCTGGCTGGTGTTTTTGAAGCTGTTGAATTTTCTGTTGTTGTAGTTGTTGGGCTATCTCTGCCTGTAGTATGGAGTAGGTTCCGGCAGAGCCGCAGCAGAGGTGTGAATTGTGCACTGGAACCAGCGTGTGACCGGCACGAGTCAGGATGTCTTCTACGACCCCCGTTATTTTTTGTCCATGTTGCAAGGTGCAGGGAGGGTGCCAGGCAAGGGTTTTGGGTTGCTTGGCGGGTTGAATATTGGTATCGCTAATAACTTCCGCGATGTCTCTGGTGAGTTCACTAAAGCGCTTTGCCTTATCGGCATAGTTCGGATCGTGTCGCAGGTAGTAGCCATATTCCTTGAGCAAGGCACCGCAACCGCTGGCGGTACTGATAATGGCCTCGGCACCCTTTTCGATGTCCTGCCAGCAAGCATCAATGGTGTGACGCATAAACTGTAGCCCTTCTTCTTCTGCTGCCAGATGCAGGCTAACCGCACCGCAGCAGCCTGCACGCGGTACTCGTTGTAGGCGAATTCCCTGGCGATCCAGTACCTGTGCAGTGGCTGCATTGATATCAGGGCTTAATACGGGTTGTACACAGCCATCAAGGATGAGCATGACGCGCTCATGAGTGGTTTCTGGCCACTGCACTGCATAACGTTTCTGCGGAATCTTTTTTCGCAGTGATGTTGGTAGCAAGGGTTTTACGAGACGGCCACTGCCAAGTAGCGTGGAAAAGCGTTTTGTATAGGGGAGGGTTTTGCGAAGTAATGTTCGTGTAGCCTGTTCCCTGGGGGGGCGGCTGGTTGTCGCTTCTGCAACCTTGCGGCCAATATCCAGGAGTTTTGCGTAGTGGACGCCAGAAGGACAGGTTGTTTCGCAGTTGCGACAGGTCAGGCAGCGATCCAGATGTTTGAGTGTCCTGGTAGCGCTTTGCTTGCCTTCCAGCATTTGCTTGATGAGATAGATACGCCCCCGTGGGCCATCGTTTTCATCACCGAGTAGCTGATAGGTGGGACAGGTTGCATTACAAAAACCACAATGTACGCAGGTACGCAGAATGCTTTCCGCTTCTTTCCCGTCAGGGCTATTCTGGATGTCAGGGGTAAGATGGGTTTCCATAGGGTATTACAGCTCTCGGTAAAGTCGGCCAGGGTTGAAAACAGGTTGCGGATCCAGTTTGTGTTTTAGACGTTTATGTAGTGCCAGCAGAGCAGGTTCAGGCTCCGGGAATGTATTGACACCTGCTATCTTGCCACGAAACAGTACAGCGTAGCCGCCTTTTTTCCGGGCAATGCTGTGAATAATATTGGCAGGGGTGTTACTGCTTATCCAGCGTACGCCACCTCCCCATTCAATCAGGTTGTCGGTATTTAGCCGCGCACTGGCAGTTGAAGCGGGTGCCACGGAAAGTCGCCAGAGTGGTTTATCATGCTGCTGAAAAAAGTCATGTGTGTGATTACGAATGCTTTGCCAGAAGGCATCAGCTTTCTCGATCACCTGGCCTTCCTGCTTTTTAACAAGGCTTTGCAGGTAGGATGTTGAACCTGAAAGCCGTAGATGAATTTCGTCATTAAGATAGCAACTGGCGGTGATGGGTAATCCTGAGGTACGTAACCGGGTGAAATAGTTTATGGCTTCATCATGAGGACGGGAGATAGCCAGGGTGAGTTCATGAGCCGGTTTGGGGATGACGCGTAGTGATACTTCCAGAATCACACCCAAAGTCCCCAGAGATCCCGTCATGAGCCGACTAATGTCATAACCGGCCACATTTTTCATGACCTGCCCCCCTACATGGATGATAGTGCCATGCCCAGTGAGAATTTTCATTCCCAGAATAGCGTCACGAACGGCTCCACTATAAGGGCGTCGAGGTCCTGATAAACCGGCCGCTACAGCGCCACCGATAGTAGATGCACTTGTGTACACGGGGGGTTCAAAGGGGAGGAGTTGCTGTTCACTCGCCAGTATGTATTCCAGATCCTGAAGGCGGGTACCTGCTCGTACGGTAATACATAATTCGGAAGGCATATAGTCTACCACGCCGGTATGCGAAGTGGTATCCAGCAGCAACGTAGTATCCACCGTGTTGCCATAAAATGCCTTGCTATTACCCCCCTGTATATACAGGGGAGTGCGTTGGGAAATGGCAGACCTTACTTGCTCCAGCAAGTGATTTTCTGTAGTCATAGCGAGTATGTATTAAAACCGTGGTAGTTCTGGGTGAGGGAGTTTGCCATGATGGACATGCATTTGCCCAAGTTCTGCACAACGGTGCAAGGTGGGCACAGCCTTGCCAGGGTTTAGAATTTGGTCAGGATCAAATGCTTCTTTCACAAGATGAAAAAACTGTAGTTCATTATCATTGAACTGATAGCACATTTGATCAAGTTTTTCGTTGCCTACACCGTGTTCTCCGGTGATAGTGCCCCCAACATCAACAGAAAGCTTCAGGATTTCTGCGCCAAATTGTTCTGCTTTTTCAAGCTCACCCGCAATATTTGCGTCATACAGTATCAGCGGGTGCAGGTTGCCATCGCCAGCATGGAAGACATTGGCTACCCGTAAGCCAAACTGTTGTGACAATACATGGATGCGGTGTAACACATGACCAATCTGGTGCCGGGGTATGGTGCCATCCATGCAGTAATAATCTGGCGAAATTCGTCCTACCGCAGGGAAAGCGGATTTACGGCCTGCCCATAGCCTGGCCTGTTGCTCAGGGGTATCTGCTTCCGTAATGGTGCTGGCACTTTTTAGTTTGAGCTGCCGTTTGACCAGGTAGCTTTGTTCATTCACTTCAGCCTGGGAGCCATCCAGTTCACACAGTAAAATTGCCTCAGCATCAGTGGGATAGCCAGCGCGGGCAAAGTCTTCTGCAGCCTGGATAGCCAGCTTGTCCATCATTTCCAGCCCGGCTGGAATAATACCATCGGCAATAATTGCAGCAACGGCCG
Source organism: Thiotrichaceae bacterium (assembly GCA_015490895.1). Classification (GTDB taxonomy): domain Bacteria; phylum Pseudomonadota; class Gammaproteobacteria; order Thiotrichales; family Thiotrichaceae; genus HyVt-477. The sequence goes on from WFWY01000140.1 coordinate 10,727, forward strand.
CAGCAGCATGTTCTGTTTTGTTAAAGGCTGCCAGAATCACATTCACCTTTTCCGGGCGAGGCAATAAGCGAACCCGTACTTCTACAATAATACCCAGCATGCCTTCTGAGCCGGTGATCAGGCCTAGCAGGTCATAACCCGGGTTATCCAGCGCGGCAGAACCCAGAGTGACCCGGTCACCGCTGACAGTGATCATTTGCACCTCCAGCACATTATGTACGGTGAGTCCGTATTTCAGGCAATGTACACCCCCTGAATTTTCGGCCACATTGCCACCAATGGAGCAGGCAATTTGAGACGAAGGATCAGGTGCATAATACAGTCCATATTGACGGACTGCCTGTGTGATTGAGAGATTGGTAACGCCAGGCTGTACCCGTGCCATCTGATTATCAACGTCAATCTCCAGTATTTTGTTGAAGCGGGATAAGCCAAGAATGATGCCGCCTTCATGTGGCATTGCCCCGCCAGATAGCCCGGTGCCAGCACCACGCGCAACTACAGGGACAAAAAGCCTGGAGCAGATCCGCATAACCTGTTGAACCTGCTCAATTGTTTCTGGCAACACAATTGCAATGGGCAGTTTTTTATAGGCGGACAGGCCATCGCACTCATAGGGGCGTAATTCTTCTTCTGCGGTAATGAGTTGATCCTCTGCGAGCACCTCCTGTAAGTGAAAAAGCAGTTTGGAGCGAATGTCTGGCTCAGGCGTCATAAGAGGTCATCATGATGAAAACTGTATTATGAGTGATTGCCACACTACAAGGCAAGTAACGGCTCAATTTAGCGGCTATTTCATCGCAGGAGTCTCCGTATATCGGGAAGTATTGCCAATGCAGGGTGATCCTTATAACGTGTGTTGACTATTTACATGCGCCGTTTGGGTGATCACGTGGGCTATATAAAATAATGATAATTAAAAAAAATATTGTTCTTTTTTCAGTTCTCCCGTTAGTACTGTCGATGGCAGGTTGTACCCAATTATCAACCTTGATTGGAAAAACTGTCAGTCAGGTTAAAGAAGCTGCTGAAAAAGATGCGGTTGCAACGCCTGCCGTATCAGATACGAGTGAAAAGGTCGAAAAATATCCGGATTCTGCGATGATTTATCATGTTTGTCATGAGCGCTGGTTGCGGAACGGCTATGCGAATTATACCTTCAATATAGAGGAGGGGACTTACCATGCCGGTCAGGAAATACAGCGTGGGCGATTTACACAGACTGTCGTCGCCAATCACTCGGTTAAGCAGGTAGCAACCTGTGAAATTACCTATCATGAAAAAGGTGGCAGTTGTGATCAGGGGACGCGCAAGCGTCTGACCCGTGGTCGTACCATAGAGGGTTTTTTTGCCAAATGGGAAAAGAACCCTGGTCTGTATCAGTCCTGTCATCCGGTTCTGGGTTATCCTACGGGCTATGGTCATACTTATGGCTCAGGGAAGAGGCGTATTGATTCGAGCAACTGGCTCTTGATCTCTTCTGTGATTCCAAGAAGAGCTTCCTTGGTGACACCACGTCGAAACATTGGCGGGTCTGAAACAGCAGCCCAATCCGCTGAGACTGGGGCGAATACTGCCTCTGTCGTTGCTATGAAAACACGTGAAGGTGATCAGGGTAGAAGTTATGCATCTGTTATGGATATCGATATTAAGTTGCTGGCTTCACATGTCGAAAAAAAAGAAGGGAAAAGTATTCTGGAAAGTCGGTTTGATGTGATCAACCCCACCAGTCTGGTTGCATTGCTGGGTATTAAGGGCTGGATTATAGATAAAGATTATCAGCGTTTCCCTCTGAGTATCGATGGCAAAACGATTCAGCAAGGGCAGGCTGCACAGGTTTATCCCATGAAAGTTGAGCCTCATACACAAACAACAGTATCTTACCGGGCATCTGGGATCCCGGATATCTTCGTCGGTAAGCGTACCGCAGCGATATTGGAAATTATGAGCGCCGATGGTGCCAAGGTGAATGTGACGTTACCCGGGAGCTTACCTGAGAACTAAGAAGCGACTGCAAATCCCATGAACATCCTGATCTGAGCTTATTGAAATCGTTAAATAGAACGACTATTTGCCTCATTCAATAAGCCCATCTTATGATTCTCCTGTGATTTTTGCTACCTTCCTGTTCCCGGACAAGCTTCCAGCCAGTAACGGTTACTTCAGGAGACTCTGATCAATTCCCAGTCATTTTCCTGAGGCTGAAATATCACCATTTTTTCCCTATAAAAGTGACCAATAGAATGACTATTGCTAACTTTTCTATCAAAAAACTGACGAATTTCATCTCACAGGAAATTCGACCGGACTTAATCAGAGTCTCCTTAATTAGAGCCTCCTTCAGGGACAGCTATTGATCCTGACCCTGATTCCGGCTGATGACAGCCGTTGTGAGTTTATCCAGCCCACTACTGGCTTTTGGAATAACCTTGTTGCCCTGTAGTTGGTAAGGCTCGAACAGGGTGACCGGGTTATGATAAGCGATATAGGCTTTGTTATCTGTTGCTTGATAAACCGCGATTCGCAAGGGTAAGTCCAGGGCAACACCAATATCCTGTTGCATGAGTAATGTTCCGCCTCTGGGATTACCAAATATCAGTAGCTGGGCTTCATTCATTTCCAGATTCACAGCCTGTGCATTTTTTTGGTGGTTAATTCGGGCGAAGACTGTAAACCCTTTTTTTTTGACGAGTGTCTCAAGCCTGTCCATGGTTTCCGATACGCTATAGGGGCTGACTTTTTTTATTGTATCTGTAACTATTGTACCTGCAACGGTATCTGCTTTGGCAGGTTGTTCCGCATCTGCCCAGGCAGAAGACGCTAATAAATAAATCCCGGTAAAGAGTACAATGAGCAGGATAGGAAGAGATATTGGCCGTTTCATTATAAATTCCTCGAGTTGAAAAAGGTGTGTTAGTCGTGTCACGCTGTTATTCAGCAAATTTTTCTGGCAGGTCAATCCTGTGGGGTCAGATTACAAGTACAAGCAATAGGCATACGTCCGCTCCTGAAGTATAGATGCGATAGAGGTTAATCGTTCCGCATGACCTTAATAACTCCAGGGGGATGAGAAATATGAAACGCCTGATGACAGTGAGGACAGACTACTTCCGAGTTAATACGGACTTCCTGCTTTAATTCAAACATAATAAGCTGGGCGTCCGTCTTGCTGATGCCCAGTTCATTTCGTGTTTCATTCAGTTTTTTCAGGGCAGAGAGTTTCATGTCACCCTCATCCAGAAATCTGGCGACATGGTAGCGGTATAAATCACGTCGTCGATTGAGTTCAGTCGAAAAGCCGGAAGCAAGAATACCGGCAGGCAGGGCAGCCATAGTGATCCCTAAAACGGCAATCAGGCCGCCGAAAATACGCCCGGCTGTCGTGACCGGTACCACATCACCATAGCCGACCGTGGTGAGTGTGACTGTTGCCCACCACAGTGCCTTGGGGATACTGCCAAAGCGGTCAGGCTGTATGTCACCTTCCACCAGATAGATGCCTGTCGCAGTCAGAACAATTAACGTTCCAAGGATGAAAAAAGTTGATGACAAGGTGCCAGCCTCACGTCTGAGAACCATCATCAGCAGGGACATGGAGTGGGAGTAGCGGGTGATTTTGAAACCTCGTAGCAGGCGCACGATACGTAGTATCAGTAGATTGTCGGTAAAGAAAAAGCCAAGTAAAAGTGGTAGTACTGCCAGGAGGTCAATAATAGCCATCGGTGTTGCCATATAACGCAAGCGCATTTTCAAGGCATTCTTATGCTGGTATTTTGGATGTTCTGGTACAATCCACAGGCGGAGCAGGTATTCGGTACCGAAAAAAGCCAGGGTGATCATTTCAAAAATCAGCAGCTGGTCGTAGAACTGGTGAACAAAGTTTTTTTCTGATTCAAAGACAACAATGAGGACATTGGAGACGATCAGAATTAGCAAAGTACTGTTCAGGATTTTACCGGGCAGGCCACCATCCTGCTCTTCAAGGACGGTATAAAAGTAGTGTCGAAGTGATTGCATGAGAAGATTTCCTGACGAGTCTATCATGGGACTGTTTGTACAGACGCTACCAGTAACACTCATAATGTCAATGCTTCTCTATTTTGGGGCAAAGGTATAAGATAGCCGTAGGCAATAAGTAATAGTCCGGACAGCCTCCTGAGGGGCTGTTCGAGAAGAGAGGAGCTACACGGGTGTGAAGATAGTTACATTCCGGTTTTTGTGGCAATAAAACAGTGAAACAGTGAAACAGGTATGTCTGGTAAGATTTTTATAGAAACCCATGGATGTCAGATGAATGAATACGATTCAGCAAAAATGCTGGATGTGCTCAAAGACGCTGAAGGGCTGGAGCTGACAAATGATCCGGCTGAAGCCAATGTGATTCTGTTGAATACCTGTTCGATTCGTGAAAAGGCTCAGGAAAAGGTTTTCTCACAAATAGGACGCTGGAAGCATTTGAAACAGGATAACCCGGATCTTGTGGTCGGTGTAGGGGGCTGTGTTGCCAGCCAGGAAGGTGTCAATCTGCAAAAGCGTGCGCCTATGGTGGATGTTGTGTTTGGGCCGCAGACTTTGCACCGCTTGCCGGATATGATCCAGGAAGCACGCACTCAACGTAAGCCTGTTATTGATATTTCCTTTCCGGAGATTGAGAAATTTGATCATTTGCCCAGGCCGGAAGCAGATGGGCCGTCTGCCTTCGTATCTATTATGGAAGGTTGTAGTAAATATTGTACGTTCTGTGTCGTTCCTTACACGCGTGGTGAAGAGGTTTCCCGTCCCTTTGATGATGTGATTGCCGAGGTGGTTGAGCTGGCCGCGCAAAATGTCCGTGAAATAAATTTGCTGGGTCAGAATGTTAATGCCTACCGGGGACTCATGCACGACGGCAGTTATGCGGATCTGGCGTTGTTGATTCATTATGTGGCAGCGGTAGAGGGTATTGAGCGCATACGCTATACCACCTCGCATCCTGTTGAGTTTTCCAGCAGCCTGATACAGGCGTACGCAGAAGTTCCAGAACTGGTTGACCATCTTCATCTGCCTGTACAAAGTGGTTCAGACCGTATATTGGCGGCAATGAAACGCGGTCATATGGTGCTGGAATATAAATCAAAGATTCGTCAGTTACGAGAAGTTCGTCCACAGATTAGCCTGTCATCAGATTTTATCGTGGGTTTTCCCGGTGAGACAGATGATGATTTTGAAGCCACTATGCAACTCATTGAAGACATTGGTTTTGATTACAGTTTCAGTTTTATTTATAGTGCCAGGCCGGGTACGCCTGCTGCCAGCATAATGGATGAAGTGCCAGCCAGGAGAAGCAAGCAGCGTCTGGCGCGTTTGCAGTCAAGGATTACTGAAATGGCATTTGCCATTAGTGAGAATATGGTGGGAACTACCCAGCGCCTGCTGGTTTACGGGACTTCCAAAAAAGATATTAATGAAGTTTCAGGCAGGACCGAGAATAACCGTATTGTGAATTTCCCCGGCGATGTTTCCATGATCGGCAAGTTTGTTGATGCAAGAATTACTAAAGCCTATGCAAACTCACTACGTGGCGAGGTGATTGCCGTTGAAAGTGAGATAGGTTCGATGGATATGCTGGAAAGTGTGTAGTCTGTGATATTAAGGAGCCTCTGAATAAATCATTAGGAAGCTGTCCGAGAGTCCACCAGGTTTTCGCTATAAAAGTGACCAATAGTGACGGCTATGGCTAACTTTTCTATCAAAAACAGGTGCTCTCCAGTACCTCAGCCTCAAGCAACGAATAGCCCTGAGCGTCAGGTGCCGTAGTACTCCAGGTTGATCGGCTTGTCATCACTGCCACCATAATGACGACCGTAATAA
>WFWY01000141.1 GCA_015490895.1 Thiotrichaceae bacterium
CTACTTAAGGAGATTCTGATCAGAGCTTCCTGGGAAGATGATAGATTCAGGTACACATATTACAGATGACAATAGACGGAAAAAAAATGATTAAACAATTAATAATAACGACGGTTTTGGGCAGCTCTATTCTTGCAGGATCGGTATGGGCAGAAAATCCGAAAGCCACACAACAAGATACCAGTAAAGCTGAGACTATCGAGAAAATCAAAAAAGAACTTAATACCATGTTTGGTGGCGAAGACCCCGACAAAGTGGTGGAAAGCCCATTCCCCGGTCTTTATGAAGTGACGATTGGTACCGAAGTGGTGTACGTATCAGAAGATACTCAATATCTGTTTTATGGCAACCTAATTGATCGCAAGAACAGGGTAGATCTGACTCGCAAAGCAAAGGAAGCTGCTGAAAAAGCCTATGCCGTTGTACGCAAAGGGATAATTGACAAGCAAGATGCCAGCAAGGCCATTACTTTTAAGGCCAGGGACGAAAAGCAGGTGTTGACGGTATTTACGGATATTGATTGCCCCTATTGTGCCAAACTGCATAATGAAGTGCCGATATTAAATAAAAACGGTATTAGCGTTCGATATTACTTGTTCCCACGTGCGGGCGTAGGTTCACCTTCATTTAAAAAGGCGGTAAGTGCCTGGTGTGCAGATGATCAGAAAAAAGCACTAACAGATGCCAAGCAACGTAAACCAATCCCGGCAAAAGAATGTGATAACCCGGTGGCAGAGCAATACAAGCTTGGGCAGGAAGTAGGCGTGACCGGAACTCCGGCTCTGGTTACAGAAGATGGCACCATGATCAATGGTTACGTACCGGCCAATATTCTGGTGAAGCGTTTACAAGAAGCGAAGGAAAAATAGTAGTCAATTGGTTCCCGGTTTTGATGCACCGGGGACTTGCTTTGTTTGTCTCCTGTTTCTGCCATCCTGCTCTCATCAGGGATGTGTGATATGACGGTTTTTAATAAAAGCGGGTTATTCCTGTCAGTTTGTCTGTTGTTTGCAGGCTGGTTGTTCATTGGAATTCCTGCCAGCGCCTATGAAAAGGACTTTCCGCCTTACCCCAACGGCCAGTTCCCTCCTCACTGCAAGATTCACCCGTTTAAACCTGGTCACGAAAGTGACCGTAACAAGGGAAACTTCAAAAGCTACTATCAGATAGATGATAAAGGTAGAAAGCTACTTTTCGAACTCACCATGAATTATCAGAAAGGTCGTTCGGGAGTCTATCTCGGACTTAGAGAGCCTGCGGGAAGAATCTATCTCGACCCCTTCAAAACAGGGGTACATCCCATGCAGATTGGCAAGGCATATTGGGCGTATCTAAATAAAGATGATATCAGGGATTTCATTTTCACCATGGATGTGGGTGACGGTTATCTATCGGCAGGCAGGCAGCAAGCCATCTTCCTGCTATCAACGAAGAACGGCTATAGCGCCAGATCACTGGGTGTCTATCATCTTCAACCTGAAGATTTTTATGATTACTCCAGAGATAATAAATGTGAGTACCTGCACCAGGCAATGCTGTTGACAGATGGGCAGGCTTACTGGATGTATAATGTATTACAATTTATTGATGATCGAATTGTCATCAAGAACCCGTTAAGCCGTTATTTCCCCAAGTGGATAGTGGTTACCCTGAAGCCCAACGATAAAGCCGCGAAAATCGGTGCTGCACAAAAGTCGCGATTACAAAAACTATATCGAAAGCAATTCAGGCAAGTACTCTCAGAGCGTTGAGTTTCCTAACTTTTCCGGCAGCCAGGTCACCAGCTCAGGCCAGATGGATAGAATGACCAGGGCGATAAGCTGGATCAGGATAAAGGGCATCACACCTTTATAAATCTGGCGTGTCATGACACGCTTTGGTGCTACTCCGCGCAGGTAGAAGAGTGCAAAGCCAAAGGGTGGGGTCAGAAATGAGGTTTGCAGGTTAATGGCGATCATAATGCCCAGCCAGATAGGGTCGATGTCCATAGTGAGCAAAATTGGTGCTACAATGGGTACGACGACGAAGGTAATCTCAATAAAGTCCAGTACAAATCCCAGTAGAAACATCACCAGCATAACAATGAGAATGGCGGTCCATTTTCCACCTGGCAGGCTGGAAAGCAGTTGATGAATCTGGTCATCCCCTCCAAAGCCTCTAAAGACCAGTGAAAACAGAGACGCACCGATTAGAATCATAAACACCATGCTGGTGACACGAACAGTTTCCTGGAGGCTGTTCGTTAGTGTATTCAGGTCGAGTTTGCGATTAAAATAAGCCAGCAACAAAGCTCCGACAGCACCAACAGATGCGGCCTCTGTTGGTGTTGCAATACCACTAAGAATGGAGCCTAGCACGGCCAGAATCAGGAGCAGGGGGGGTAACAAGGCTTTGAGAATCTGGGAGATGCCCAGTTTTTCATGTACTGCAACTTCAATAGCGGGCATGGCTCTGGGTTTTAGCCAGGCGACCAGTGTCAGGTACAACAAATAAAGTGAAACCAGCAGCAAACCAGGAATAATGGCACCACTGAACAGGTCGCCCACCGAAACCTGTTCGGGTGAGAAGATACCCTGGTTCAGTTGTGCCTGCTGGTACGCAGAAGAGAGTTGATCCCCCAGCAGCACCAGAATAATGGAGGGGGGAATAATTTGTCCCAAGGTGCCGGATGAGCAAATAATGCCACAGGCAATTTCTGGCTGGTAGCCCCGTTTTAGCATCACCGGGAGAGAAAGAAGCCCCATGGTGACAACCGTTGCCCCCACAATACCAGTACTGGCAGCCAGCAGCATGCCTACCAGAATCACCGAAAAACCAAGGCCACCCCGTAAGGAACCAAATAATTTCGCCATGGTATCCAGCAGTTCTTCTGCCAGTTTGGATTTTTCCAGCACCACGCCCATAAAAACGAAGAGAGGGACAGCCAGCAGGGTCTGATTCATCATAATCCCGGTGATACGTTCTGGCATTGCACCAAGCAGCGGATCAAACGTATTAGTGAGCGTGCCAATAGCAGCAAAAATTAGTGCAACACCTCCCAGTGTAAAGGCAACCGGATAACCTGCCATAAGAACAATTACAACAGACAAAAAAAGCAAGAAAGGCATCCACTCCATCATGCTTCTTCTCCTTGATTTTCCCTGATCACGAGAATAGCGTGCAGGATGGATGATAGCGCCTGAAGTAATAGTAAAATGCCCAGCAAGGGGATGAAGCTTTTCAGAAGAAACATCAATGGTAAGCCGCCCGCTTCACGCGACCCCTCCCATTGAACCCAGGATGCTGCGACATAATCAGCACTAATCCAGATAATAAATAAACACAAGGGAATAAGCAGGAAGATACCGCCTAGTAAATCAACCCAGGCTCGCTTTCTGGGGGTAAACTTCTGGTAAAAAATATCCACCCTGACGTGCCCATGATGTTTAAAAGTATAAGCGGCACCGGCCATAAAGAGTAATGCATGAAAGTACAGGGCTGACTCTTGCAGACCGATGGAGCCCCAGTCAAAACCCTTCCTCAACACCACAACCAGAAAGGTAATCAATACTGCGGCCAAAGCACTCCAGGCGATACTTCTACCAATTTTTTCATTCAGGGTATCAATGATATGCGCTATTTTTTCCAAGGCCAGTGCCTCCACCGATTTTAGAACGCGAATAATAGCAGAAGAATGTTTTTTTAGCTTGCTGTTATATAGCGAATCTGGTACTTTAGCGCGCCTTGAATTTATAGAATATTTGTGGAGTACAACCATGGCTCGTGTCTGTCAGGTAACCGGCAAACGCCCTGTTACAGGAAACAACGTATCACACGCTCATAACAAAACAAGGCGCCGTTTTTTGCCTAACTTGCATACGCATCGTTTTTGGGTGGAGAGTGAAAATCGCTGGGTCAAGCTGCTTGTTTCTGCCAAAGGTATGCGTATTATCGACAAAAAGGGGATTGATACAGTCCTTGAAGAGATGCGAAAGCGTGGTGAGAAAGTATAGGTTTCTCTCACAAACAAAGGTTAAAAAGTGAGAGAACTGTTAAAGAGTTAATGAAAAGATCTGTACAGCAGTACATGATAGCGGAGAAAAAACATGCGCGATAAAATTAAAATGGTTTCAAGTGCGGGTACTGGTTTTTATTACACCACAACCAAAAACAAGCGAACCAAACCAGAAAAGCTGGAAATGAAACGATACGATCCAGTCGTGCGTCAGCATGTAATGTTTAAGGAATCCAAGATTAAGTAACGGTTTTCTTTTTAAAATTGGCAATCAGAGCAGTTGCGGATTACGCTGAGTAGTTACTAAAATTGCATAAAAAAGCCCGTTTTTCGGGCTTTTTTTATGGGCTAAACGATGTTGTTTTTGTGTGAATGAAGAGAAGCTGTTTTTTCTTTTTCGTCAGATTTGCCCAGTCGTGAACAACAGGCGATAATAGAGTAATGCCAATAGAAACCTTTACCAAGGCGCTTGCTGATGAAACACGCTTGCGTCTGCTTATCTTGCTGATTGAAGCCCCTGAGTTGTGTGTGTGTGAATTCACTCAGGCACTGGCATTGTCGCAACCTAAAGTTTCTCGCCACCTGGCAATATTGCGGGAAGCGGGGTTGTTGCAAGACCGCAGGGAGGGGTTATGGGTTTATTACCGTTTGCATAAAGATTTACCTGAATGGGCCAGGACAATGCTTCAGGCATTATATGACGGTGGCAGCTGCGAAGCGGTTTTTCAGGCTGACCGTCAACGTCTTGCAAGCGCTGTAAAACTCAATCAAAACTGTCTTCGGACACCTCGCAGCCAGGTCTGACTGCGGGATTTTTATGGAATTGTCAGGTCAGCAGTAAACGACGGATATCTGAGAGTGTCTTGCTCAGGAAACTGGTAAAACGGGCACCATCGGCACCATCAATGACACGGTGATCATAAGACAGGGAGAGGGGAAGCATGAGCCGTGGCTCAAACTCACTGCCATTCCAGTGTGGTTGCATTTTTGAACGGGATACACCCAGTATAGCAACCTCCGGGGCATTGATAATGGGTGTGAAGCTGGTGCCGCCGATACCACCCAGACTGGAAATACTAAAGCAGCCACCTTGCATATCAGCAGGTTTTAGTTTCTTGTTGCGAGCCTTAACGGCCAGTTCACGAATTTCCTGTGAGATATCAACCAGTGACTTCTGGTCAGCGTCACGAATCACAGGTACAACCAGACCATCGGGTGTGTCGACAGCCACGCCAATATGATAATAGTGTTTCTGGATCAGGTTTTGCTTGCTAACATCTAGCGAACTGTTAAAACGAGGGTAAGTTTTTAAGGCGGCAACAACAGCCTTCATGATAAAGGCCAGTGGGGTGATTTTTATACCCTGGTCTGCGAGTTCCTGCCCCATTTCCTTGCGGAAGGCCTCCATGTCGCTGATATCCGCTTCGTCATATTGGGTAACATGCGGGATAGTCACCCAGTTACGGTGTAAAAACTCCCCAGTGAGCTTATTGATTTTACTCAGTGCGACGTTTTCGACACTACCCCATTGGCTAAAATCGATCTCTGGCATGGGGGCGACGCCCAGTGCTGTGCCACTGGTATTGCCTTCCGTATTACTTTGCAGGTTTTGTTTAACAAAATCCTTGATATCCTGTTTGAGTATTCGGTTTTTGCGGCCTGTGCCATTGACCTTACCCAAATCCACACCCAGTTCACGTGCAAAACGGCGTAATGAAGGGCTGGCATAGGCTTGGGTGAAGCTTACCTCGTCGATATGGGCGGTTGGTGATGTTTTCTGTGTTGCTTGTGGTAGTGATGCTTTAGGCGCTGCTGGTTTTTCTGCCGGGCTTTCCTGTTCCGTATCAGCGGTCGTGTTACTGGCTTCCTGTGCTGATTTTGGCGCCACTTCCGGAGTGCTAATCTCGACTTCAGCAGACTGGCTGGTTTCCAGTACCAGAATGACACTCCCTTCCTGAACGTAGTCACCCAGTTTCACCTTGAGTTCTTTGACCACTCCACCATCACTGGACGGGATTTCCATTGATGCCTTGTCTGATTCAACAGTAATCAGGGAGTCTTCAGCGGCAATGGTGTCACCTTCTGCGACCAGGAGTTCAATAATTTCAACCTTGTCAAAATCACCAATATCAGGAACAACGATTTCTTTGGTTTTCATAGCTGTTCCTCCTATGCGTTGATGGGGTTGATTTTGTTGGTGTCAATGGCATATTTTTTGATGGCATTGGCGACTTTTGCCGCAGGTAGTGTGCCTTCATCAGCCAGTGCTTTCAGTGCGGCGATGACAATATAATAGCGATTTACCTCAAAGTGCTTGCGTAGTTGTGCACGGGTGTCACTGCGTCCAAAGCCATCGGTTCCCAGCACGGTGTAGGATGTAGGAACCCAGGCGGTAATTTGCTCAGCATAACTTTGAATATAGTCTGTTGCAGCAACCGCAGGACCACGCCGGTCTTTCAGGCACTGTGTCACGTAGGGAACTCTGGCTTTCTCCAGTGGGTGCAAGCGGTTCCAGCGCTCTGTATCCCTGGCCTCACGCGCCAGTTCATTGAAGCTGGTACAGCTCCAGATATCTGCATCGACTTTCCAGTCGGTATTCAGGAGATCAGCGGCTGCAATGACTTCACGCAAGATGGTGCCAGAGCCTAGCAGCTGGACTTTCTTCTTCTTTTTACCACCACCACTGAGTGGATACATGCCTTTAATGATACCTGTTTCGACACCCCTGGGCATGGCCGGTTGCTGGTAGTTTTCATTCATTGCCGTAATGTAATAGTACACATCTTCCTGTTCTTTAAACATGCGACGCAAGCCATCATGGATGATCACAGTCATTTCATAGGCAAAAGTCGGGTCGTAACTCACACAGTTGGGTATCAGCCCGGCTTGTACCATGCCATGTCCGTCCTGATGTTGCAGGCCTTCTCCAGCCAGAGTTGTACGGCCTGCCGTTGCACCGACCAAAAAGCCTCTGGCGCGGGAGTCACCAGCAGCCCATGCAAGGTCACCAATACGCTGGAAACCAAACATGGAGTAATAGATATAGAAAGGCACCATATTGACCTGGTGTGCGCTGTAGGCGGTTGCTGCCGCGATCCAGGAGGAGAAAGCGCCAGCTTCATTAATACCTTCTTCCAGAATCTGCCCGGATTTGTCCTCCTTGTAGAACATAACCTGATCTTTATCCTGGGGTTCATAGAGTTGTCCTACCGAGGAGTAAATCCCCAGTTGGCGAAACATGCCTTCCATGCCAAAGGTCCGTGCTTCATCTGGTACGATGGGCACCACATGCCTCCCCATGCTTTTATCCCGGATCAGGATAGTCAAAAAGCGCACAAAAGCCATGGTGGTTGACATTTCCCGCTCACCACTACCTTCCAGCAAGGGTTTGAACAGGGAGAGCTCGGGTACTTTCAGGGGGGCTGCGACCGACTGACGGGATGGTAAATAGCCACCTAATGCCTTGCGTCGTTCCTGCATGTAGCTGATTTCTTCACTGTCCGGATCAGGCCGGTAATACTCAGCAGCTGCGGCTTCCTTGTCGCTGAGAGGGATGTTGAAGCGATCCTTGAAAATGACCATCTCGTCTTCGGTCAGTTTTTTCTGTTGGTGTGTACGGTTTTGCCCTTCACCCGCAGCGCCCATGCCATATCCCTTAACAGTATGAGCGAGAATGACCGTAGGCTGCCCCCGGTGTTTACTGGCACTATCATAGGCGGCATAGACTTTATGGGGGTCATGTCCACCCCGGTTCAGACGCCAGATATCTTCATCTGACATTTTTTCAACCATTGCTTTGAGTTCGGGATCTTTGCCGAAAAAATGCTCACGGACATAGGCTCCGTCCTTAGCCTTGTAATTTTGATATTCTCCATCCACTACTTCCAGCATACGTGCCTGTAGCTTGCCATTGGTATCTTTGGCAAGCAATGGATCCCAGTAAGAACCCCAGAGAACCTTAATGACATTCCAGCCGGCACCGCGGAAAATGGCTTCCAGTTCCTGAATGATCTTGCCATTGCCACGAACCGGGCCATCCAGACGTTGCAAGTTACAGTTGATGACCCATTTTAGGTTATCCAGCTTTTCACGACCGGCCAGGGTAATGGCCCCCAGTGTTTCCGGTTCATCCACTTCACCGTCTCCAACGAAACTCCAGACATTGCGGTTGTGTGTGTCTGCCAGCTTCCGGTCATGCAGATATTTCATGAAGCGTGCCTGGTAAATCGACTTGATGGGCCCCAGTCCCATGGAGACTGTTGGGAATTGCCAGTAATTTGGCATTAGCCATGGATGAGGGTAAGAAGAGAGCCCGCCACCATCGACTTCCTGACGGAATTTGTCCAGATCTTTGGTGGTCAGGCGACCTTCCATAAAGGAACGTGCGTAAATACCGGGGGAAATATGGCCCTGATAATAGATCAGATCCCCACCGTGGTCGGGTGAAGGGGCATGCCAGAAGTGGTTAAATCCTACGTCATACAAGGTGGCAGAGGATGCAAAAGAGGCAATATGCCCGCCCAGCTCAGAGCTAAAGCGGTTTGCCCGGACAACCATAGCCGTTGCATTCCAGCGGATATAGGAACGAATGCGTGACTCCAGGTTCTGCTTGCCGGGCATGGAGGGCTCAAGGTGTGTCGGTATGGTGTTGATATAGGCAGTATTGGCAGAATAGGGGAGGTTGGCACCGTTGCGTCGTGCCGTATCAATCAGTTTCTCGAGTAAGAAATGCGCGCGTTCCACACCGTCGGCCTTGGTGACGGCTTCAAGGGCTTCGATCCATTCCTGTGTTTCTTGTGGATCGATATCTTGAGTTAATTTATTATCGGTCATACGCATAATCCCTCATATTGTGATGCACGCACCATACCAGTTTATTAATGAAGGTCAATCGTTTTTTGATGTAGTAGAAAATATAAGTAATATATACAATAACTTGCAGCTTAAGAATGGTTTTTCGTCGATACTGGCTGTTGTTTTATTAATACGGATACCCGCTAATGAAAACCTATCAAAAAGAATTTCTGAACTTCGCCATTGAGTCCAACGTATTGTGTTTTGGTGAATTTACCTTGAAGTCGGGAAGGGTTAGTCCCTATTTTTTTAATGCAGGCCTGTTCCAGACCGGCGCTGCTCTGGCGAAACTGGGGAGTTTTTATGCACAGTCTATCCTGGATTCCGGACAAGCGTTCGATATGCTGTTCGGCCCTGCTTACAAGGGTATACCGTTAGTCGCAGTGACTGCGATGGCGTTATATGAACAGCATGGCGAAGATTACCCTTATGCGTTTAATCGCAAAGAAGCAAAAAACCACGGGGAAGGAGGGAGTATTGTTGGAGCTCCACTGGCGGGAAAGGTGCTGGTTATTGATGATGTCATGTCGGCAGGTACAGCGATACGTGAAGCGGCAGATATCGTCACAGCTCAGGGTGCCGAGTTTGCCGGTGTTGCCATTTCACTTGACCGGCAGGAACGAGGTCAGGGACAGCTTTCCGCTGTTCAACAAACAGAAAGAGATTATGGGGTGCAGGTATCAAGTATTGTGAGGCTGGAGGATGTTATTCAGCATGTATCTGGAACCATGACTGATAATCCTGAGTTATTGCAACGCATAGCCACTTACAGGGAGGAGTATGGAGTGGCATAGATCCGTTATAGATTTATACGCTATCTTGCCAAAACGGCAGCATATTTGTACAGTTGCCGGTTACGTTATTACTGCATTAAGGGGACTCTGATCAAGCTCCAATCGTTTTCCTGAGTCTGAAATATCGCCATTTTTTCACTATAAAAGTGACCCATAGAATGGTTATTGCTAATTTTTCTATCAAAAAACTGACGAATTTCATCTCACAGGAAATTCGACCGGACTTAATCAGAGGCTCCTTAAAGTATCTGTTTTATCGGTATTAATACGGATTGTGTCATCAGCGTGAGCACTCTGGAAAGAAATACTGATGATAAGGTATAAGATGAATACGATATGTTTCATGTAAGTCTTTTGTGGCTTCAATGATATCAAGGAGGAGGCTCAAGTCTGACCGGAATTTTTGAGAGCTTTCTCAAGAGTATGATATATTTACATCAGATTCACCAAACAGGTCAATTTTATTGACCGCTAGTGGGTCATTTTAGTTGGCCATTAACAAGTAAGCGCATCTATGAAAAATGAGATTCCTGGGGGCGTGTCCGAGACAGCCTCTCAGGTCTTCCCTGACAGATATCTTAGTGCACCGCCTTTGGCGGCGGGGAAGCCAATATTGGTCACCGTGATGAGATCTACCCATTCAGTCGATTCAATAATACCCAGGTTTAAACCAATACGGGCTTCATTGATGATAGCTTCGAGAAGATTTTTTTGAATATCTCTGGAGTCTGTTTTCTTTGAAAATGATGGACGAAAGGCAGATATCAGGTCAGCTTGCTGGCGTCCCTGTTTGTATTTATAGAAACCTTCACCGGCATTTTTTCCGCCATGCCCCTGTTCTACTTTTTGTACCAGAATTGGGGGGACGTCATAACCCAGCCGGTCGGCAAGTGCTTCCATGACGGTCAGACACTCGTCCAGTCCGATGGTGTCAAGCAGGAGAAAAGGCGCGAAAGTCATTCCCAGTGCACTAGCCGCGGTATCAATTTCTGTGATGCTGGTTCCGGCCTGGTGCAACATTAAGGCTTCCCGCAGATAGGCCATGAGAATACGGGTGCTTAAAAAGCCCGGCGCATTTTGTACCATGACGGGGAGTCGCCCGATACGCCAGATAAAGTCTGTTACCTTGTCGTGGGGAAATGAAAGGCTGTTATCACTTTGTATGACTTCTGCGATGGGACTATCAATGAACGGATGTGAGAGATTGATCCCTGTGAGCCGTTCAGGACGGAGCATGTCTTTTGATAGCTCGTTCAGTGGCAAACAGGCGGTGGTGGTAAGGATACAGGCTTCAGGCCTGGATCCCCGGTCGATTTCAAGAAGTAATGATGCCTTGGAGTGTTTGTCTTCCTGGATGGCTTCTATAATGATATCGGCGTGACGCAGGCCATTATTCTCAATATCCGGGATAAGATGATCCAGAGCGTGTTGAACCCGTTCGGTAGCGTAGGGAGCACGTGTTTCAAAATAGTGGCGTGCTTCTGGAAGTAGTCGTGCTAATGCGTTATGCCGAATATCATAAACACTCACGAGCAACCCGTGAAAGGCGCAGAGTCTGCCCAGGTATCTGCCTATTGTGCCACTTCCCATAATATGTACACGTAGGGGCGGTTGTTGCTTTTCTGGTTGAGAACGGGTGATCCGTTTTTGCCGTTGTTTGTCCAGTAGCACTTGCAGGTAGAGTGCATGTTGAGTGCTTTCAGCAACCAGTAGCCGGGTTGCGGTGGTCACTTCTTCCTGTTTTGCGTCATCGCTGTTGCCATAGGTTTTCCAGGTGCCTATGATGGTTTCCAGCACTTGTCGTTGTAGTGATGACAGGGGCTGGTTATGATCTTGTGGCAAGCGGATATTGCTGATCAGAAAGTCCGGCAACAGTTTATCCAGTGAAAATGGTGCCGGATTTTTATCTGTGTGGGCGAGAAGCCTGTTGGTGTTGTTATCCTTGCAGGCTGTTCCAGCATCATAAATGTGGGCGATGATTTGCTCCGCCTGTTGCCTGGCTTTGTACCTGGCGACAAGTTTATCTCCAAGGCCTTGCCTGACACATAGCTGCCCTGGGCAGGGCTTGCTGGATGCTAAAAACGATAAGGCTGTTTTCATACCTTGCAGGTCAATCAGTCGTGTGATACTGCCAAAACCGATATGGTAGCCCTGTGCTATTTCCGTATAAATAAGTCGGGTTTCCGGGCGATCGGTGAGCACCCGATACTGACAGGCCAGAGCAATTTCCAGGCCAGCACCTGAACACAGCCCATCAATGATTGCTACGGTTGGGCAGTTCAGCTTTTCGATTTGGCGGCAGAGTTTGTTTCCCAGACTAAAGAACCCCATGGCATGTTGGGTGGATGTCCTGTCAGCGAGTTTTGTCAGGGTTTCCGGTTGTATTCCTGTTAGAAAGGCTTCAGGACTATTTGACTGAATTATCAACCCCTTAACCTTTTTTTCATGAATGCTGGCAATAATTTCCAGAAACTCATAGAGGACAGAAGTATCAACAGGGTGTCGTGGACTCTCCTTGATATGAATCGTTAGCCAGATCAGGTCATCTGCCGTTTTCTGAAGAGAAAAGTGTTGCAGTTGATTCATGCTTCCGCTTCCTGTTCATGCTGGAGTAACAATGCAAAGGCTTTTCCACCGGGTTCTGTACTACTGACGATGCCGTATCTGGCAGCGTTACGGCGCAAGATATAGGATAACTGCAATATCATGCGTAATGAGTTGGCTGTAGCAGGAGCCCCCAGTGCTAGAGCACCACCATCAATATTCACATGACTTAATGTCGCGACGGGGGGGGTGTGCCGGTAATGCTGCTGTGCCGCTAACACTTCCACAGCCGTTGTTTCATTCCACTCCCAGTAATCAATGTCATCAACGCTGAGCTGGTGCTTTTTGAGCGCGTGTTCAATAGCTGTGTTGGGAGGATCTTTCAGCATGTTTTTGTTATCCGGGGAATGAGTCCACTGCGGAGTAGAGAGTTTTGCCAAAACAGGTAGTTGGTAGCGCTTGACGGCTTTTCTGCTCGCCAGTAAAAGGGCGCTTGCACCTTCCGTAGCGCTGGCAAGGCTGTTAGCGGTAAGAATGTCCATATTGTCATTCTTACCGCAGCTATCACGTGTAGCCGTGGGAGGTACCGAGAAATCAAGGATACCCTGGTCACGATGAATCCAGCGACCATCTTCATAAAACAGGGGAGCCAGCGAGGCAATCAGGTTGTTTCTTTGGGCATACTGTAGACGACGTTGGCTTAGTTGCACATATTCGGACATTTGTGCTTTCTGCAGGCGATATATGAGAGCCTTTTTCTCTGCATATCTCGTGATATTGGTCCGCTGTGTCGGGGTGGACAGATAATGCCTGGGTTGGTAAGGATGAGAGCGTGTGATGGCTTTGAATTTTTTTGACCAGCTGGAAGTCTGTGAATAATCATCCAGCCAGTTGTACATGGCTTTGTTCCAGCGGGCTGGTTGAGCCGGGAGTACATCGGTAGCAGCGACCAGAACAAGCTGCTGTTGATTGAGTGCAATTTGCAGGTGACCATATTCCAGAGCCTGTAGCCCTGCCAGGGTTCCGTATTGACTTTGAGAAAACCCGGCAGTTGCTCCCAGTCGTTGCGCTATGTGTTGAGCCAGATCAACGCCCGTTTTGTAATTTGAACTGCCGATGATGACCTTGTCTAGTGCGGCGGTATTAAATGGTTGGCGTAACAGTAAATGGCGTATGGCAATGACCGCGAGCTCCTGGGCGGAGTAGCATGAGTGGTGTGGTGCTGATTGATATTCTGACTGAATCAGAAAGGGGGTGCGTGACCCATCCACCAGGTAAACAGTCTTCATATTTGGCAGTAGCGGGGGCAGTTGGCAGGGACAGAAAGTGATAGTGAATCTCGATGCATGGCGATGCCTAAACTCCGGCTAGTTTTTAGCAGGCTCCATTTTCATTTGTGGGGGAGTGAGTTCCGTCAGTTCAATTTCTATGGGGGGTTCTTCAATGACTTTATCTTCCAGTTCTTCAAGGGGGCGATTCAGTCCAACCAGTCCAACGATAATTTCTTTTTTATCCTGTTCGGGCAAATCAGAAATTGATTCAAGCACCTTAAGACGTGTTTCCTGCATGGATTCTTGCTGTTTCAGGGCATAGATATGTTCTTGCTCCAGTTGTAATAGTTGTTTCTGTCTGCTGGCAGTACGTGTAGAAACGATAAAGTACGACAGGCTGAACAAAAAGATACTGCTGCCGACAATAGTGATATAGGTAATCAGTGAATGCTGGAAAGCAATATCTTGCTGTGCTACCAGTGCTTGCTGGTGTTTTTGCTGTAACAGGCGTTTGCTCATTTCAAAAGCAATCAGTCGGTCTGCCATTTCGGCTTCATAAGCTTTTTCTGTGATTGCCAGAGAACTGTCCTGCTGTTTCAACAGGTATTCTTTTTTCAACTCTTGTTGGCGTAATTCGGTTTCATGTTGCTGTTTATTGTGCAACAGGCTCTTTTCATGCAGCATTTGCTGTTGCTTTAGCAAGTTATTGTACTCCATTCGTTTTTGTTCGATTTGTTGCTGAAAGCTTAATTGGGCTTTCATGCGCTGGTTTTGAAGTTGCTGCTGCATATAGTCATGCTGAAATTCTTTTTGATGTGCCACAGAGAGAGGCTGGATCAGGTTCTGATCTTGTCCATCGGAGGCTGCTTCAGAGCCTGGAGTCGTGTTACTTCCTTGTGATGCTGACAGTGAGTTCTTTTTATCCTCTATTGCCATAAACGATAATGAGATGACAAATAAAGCGATAATCAGTATTGCCAGTATTCCTATAACTCGCATAATTTAGAACACTAAGACATTGAATGTTGGGGCATTTATTTGATAGCTACAGCTCATCCATTCCCTCACAAAGCTGTTTAACTATCAGTTATAAGTATTTATAAATACTATGACAATTATGGTTTAATATACTTTTAACTTCAAGTAAAAATGGAAAAAAAATAAGCAAGTCATGTTCTATTTTGCGATATAAACCAAAACACTGCTATCAATGAGTTGATGCAGGTTTTTTAGATCCACCGGACTCAGTGACAGGCTGTTCTTTTGATCACTATCGAAAAAGTTGCGGAGATAAAAATAACCACCAACCCAGAGCTTGTTTTCCTTGTCTAATATGAGTTTTTCCAGAGTGATAGACTCGCTATCCAAATTGTCAATTGGTTTTTGAATGGTGTTAATGCTGTTTCTGCCAGGGTTTTCTACAGGGTGAGGTTGTTTATAGATCCGGTACAGGCCGCCTGGGAACGAGAAAATATTCGGGGTCATAACGGGGTAAAATCCAGCGAGGATATTTTTCCCCTGATAAAAATATAAAATACGCTGGCTTTGATCGACCAGCATAGTAGCGGGTGGTGGGCTGGTGAATAAACGCTGGATGTCGCTCAATAATTGAATAAAATTACCCTCAATCGCAATATTACCTTTCATATAGGCGGTCAACTCCGCCGTGTCTTCATCAGGGTGAAGGGTCAGGGGAGCAGGTGCCGAGGGCTTTTCTGAGGCGAGGTCTGGAGGCCCTGAGGTTAGGATTACAGCCTGTTTTTGCACTAGGGGAGGCGTAGCATCAATTGGTTCAGCAGGAGGTAATACCCGGTGATGTTTTAATGTTTTTCTGGCTGTACCGGGGTGTTCTGGCGATTCTTTTCTGGTCTGGATGCCTTCTGGTACAAATGCCTGAATATATTCATTTAGTGTATAGTTTTTCAGGCTCTGGTAGGGGCCAATAATAAACCACCGTTTCTTTATGTATTGCAGGTAGGTGTAACCTATAAAATACTGGTTTTTCTTATTTATTTCAATATCCGCTTCAAGCAGGACAACGGCATTCTTCTGGTCGGAACGTTGTAGCTCTACACGGTGTAAATAGGCATTACTTACTCTTTTGCATTGCTCAAGTGTGTAACCCAGCCGTAAAGTGATTGCATCCGGGCAGCGCTTGTCGGCAACAGCATTATAGAACTGCTCGACAGTTTGTTCTGCAGGATGTGTGGCAGCTGTCAATGCCGGGTTTGTACCTGTCAGGCAATAGACAAGCAGCAAGGTCTTGCTAAACCATCGGTCAGTTAGTTTGTTTTCCATAGGGCATACATTCAGGTAAGCGTCATATTTTGAGCTGGTTGATATACGAGTCATTCAATGAGGATGGGCTGTTTTACAAGCAGCAATTATAGACAAAATTCAAGGCTTGTCTGAGTTTTCATAAGGTGGAAAGGG
>WFWY01000142.1 GCA_015490895.1 Thiotrichaceae bacterium
GGGTTTACCATTGACCATGACTTCGCCACTTTCTATCCAGCGTTCAATCTGGCGTCTGGAGCCGTAGCCGGCTCTGGCAAGTAATTTTTGTGTACGTTCTGCTTCCATAAAAAGGATTATGACATACTGGCGGGCATGAATATATGAATCAGGCAAATACACTCGATAGTTGTGATCAATCAGAGTCTCCCTAACCCGGAAAATTCACAAATGATGCTCCATCTTGCTTGTCTATGGATTCCACAAGGGATTATTTCTTCAGTCACCCGTCATTACTGATACGGGGCTCCTTCAGAAATTCCCTTGTGAAACCAATATCCTGCGCGATATTAGAGCATGTTCATGAAATTTCCGGGCTAAGGAGCTTCGACTCCAGCATAGTTCACTCCCGACAGGTAGGCTAATTCACGATTCCAGCTTGCCAGGTCTTCATGCTTAAATTGACTTAGGGCATCGTGACCACAGGCGCGTGCCATGACTGCCATCAGCTCGGTGGTGGCGGCAAAAAAGTTATGCAGTTTACGGGCTGAGCTGTCAATATTCACTTTTTTGCGGAGTGCTTCATTTTGGGTTGCGATACCTGACGGGCAATTATTTGTATGACATATTCTGGCTGCAATACAGCCAATCGCCTGCATCGCGCTATTGGAAATAGCAATACCGTCGGCACCCAGAGCCAATGCCTTAACAAAATCCGTGGGAACGCGTAAGCCACCTGTAATGATCAATGTTACTCTGCCACTTGCTCCCTGTTTGTCCAGATAACGACGGGCTCTGGCTAATGCCGGTATGGTTGGCACACTTATGTGGTTACGCAACATTTCAGGTACTGCTCCTGTGCCGCCACCGCGACCATCGAGTATGATGTAATCAGCACTGGCATCCAGGGCAAACTGTATGTCTTTTTCTATATGGTTTGCGCTTAGCTTGAAGCCGACAGGAATACCTCCCGTTAATTCCCGCACACGATCAGCGAACTTCCTGAAGTCTTCGACTGTAGCAAGATCCTCAAAAGTTGGTGGTGAGATAGCGCCCTGGCCTTCGGGTATGCCTCTGACTTTAGATATTTTGCCCCTGTTCTTATTACCGGGAAGGTGTCCACCGGTGCCGGTTTTGGCACCTTGCCCACCCTTGAAATGAAACGCCTGTACCTTGTTTAGCAGGGCTTCACTGTAACCAAACTTCGCACTGGCCAATTCGTAAAAGTAACGCGAGTTTTCCGCCTGTTCTTCAGGTAACATTCCCCCTTCACCCGAACAGATGCCGGTTCCTGCCAGTTCAGCGCCTTTTGCCAAAGCGATCTTTGCTTCTTCAGATAATGAACCAAAACTCATGTCAGAAACAAACAGGGGTATTTTCAGTGTTAATGGTTTATTCGCTTCAGGCCCTATAACCAGCTCTGTGGTGACAGGGTGGTCTTCCATTAAGGGTTTGGTTGCCATTTGCGCGACCATTATTTGAAGGTCGTCCCAGTGGGGCAGGGCATACCGTGGTACACCCATTGAGGTCATAGGACCATGATGTCCCATGTTGGTCAATCCTTCTTGTGCCAACTGGTGGATAAACTCGACAGTGGGCTCTTCTTTTGTTGCTACCACGACAGGGATGTCCGCTGTCTGCGAGCCCAGTCCGGGGCCTTCTTTGCCGACCTGGTCGTCAGTAAACTGCTGATGAGTGCCGTCACAGTAGGGTCTGTTACTGCTGTGTTTGCACGCACATAAATACGCATCACCCTCTTCCTCGGCGACGATGACCTTGGGGGTGAATGCGGTTCCTGCATGTGAGCCATCGCAAAATGGCTGGCTTTTAGAGCGTCCGCAAGTGCAAAAGTGATATTCCTCACCTTTGGATAGCGTCACTTTTACGGGTTTGTTATCTGCAATAATCGGGTTTGACATAAGTTGCTCCAGATAGATGTATGACCTCTTGTGAGGTTGCCAGACAGGGGATTTTTACCTTCTGGAAACTACAAAAGTTCTCTGATTTTAACGTAACTTCTTGGCTTACCCTCGTGTTGCCCAATAGCTGCGTCGCCTAAGGGATGAAGGTGAGGAGCGAGAGCAGGACGTGGAAGCTTTGAAAGTGCTGCTCATTGATACTTATAAACTGCGTGCTTTTGCCTTGCTCTTGAACAACATGGGGACAATCTGAGCAGTTGCGGATTACGAGTAGTTACTTGGCAAGTATCAAGTTGCATTCGGTGGGTTATCATTAAAGACTTGACTTGTACCCTGGTGACAGGTTGTAAACTATACTTGCATTACAGAAAATTATCAGGTTCCTGGAGATGAGTAGTCAGTCTGTCAAGCGTAAACTTCGTATGGGTGTCGTACTCAGTTCAGGGGGGGTGCGCGGGGTTTATGCTCATTCCGGTTTTATGCGTGCCTTACAGCAACTGGGTATTCACTATGATGCAATCACGGGCTGTAGTGCTGGAGCCATCGTGGGTGGTGTGTTGGCCAGTGGTACAACACTGGATAACTGGGAAGCTGGACTGCAACAAATGAAGCCCGGGGATTTTTGGAGTCCGGACTCTATGGTAAAATTTCTTGTTAGCCATTTGTTGCGTAAAGGCCGGGGCTATCTGGGATTATCTACGACAGATACTGCTTTGCGTTTTACACAAACCAATGTATCTGCAACAACCTTTGAGGAGTGCGTGATACCTTTCTCCTCTCTGGCAATTAACCTCGGGACACGTGAAAAGACAGTCTTTAATGAAGGCGAACTGGCTCCCCGTATTGTGGCCAGTGCTAGTATCCCGGTGTTATATGAGCCGATAGAAATTGATGGGGATTATTATTGTGATGGAGCATTGATTGATTTTGCCCCAACTGATGCTATTTGCTGTAAGCATCACCTGGATGTTGTGATTGTTCATCATGTGGCACAAAGCGATAAAGTGGATGGGGATATTGATAAACTCAAGCAGCGTCCGTGGTCGCTACTGGAAATTATTAACCGGCTTTTGTTCCGCCAGCGTCCCTGGTATCTGGATGGCCAACCCCTGACGATCCAGCGTTGTCCCTGTGAATGTGGTGCCATTATCATTGCCGTTGAACCACAGTTGCCGGAACTGGTATGGCCTTCAACGAAGGGTTGTGACCAGGTACAGGTGAGTGCATTAGAGCAGGCGATAGAACAGTTGCAACCTCATTCCCAAAGTATAGTGACGGGTGACCTTAAAAAATTACAGGCACTGGTCAATACGGATTTAGAGAGATATGACGGTGTTCGTAAGGGGTGTATGATGACTTGAGGGCACTTTTTATTTATTTATGTTTCTATGTGAAAAGGACTAATTTGCAGTTAACGGTGACGAAGGAACCTCAACAAACCATACCCTGTTGGGCTTCGTGCCTCAGCGCCAACCTACCATTCGGGTTCCTGGGAGCTTGTCCGAGAACAGGAAGCGTAGCGAAAATCACAAGAGCATTATAAGCTGAGTTCAAATTATGATGCTCCTGGGATTTGCAGTCGCTTCCTGGTTCTCGGACAAGCTCCTGGTATTTACAAACCACTATCGGGAAAACACATGCAATTTAAATTTCCACTGTTAAATAGAGAAGGCAAAGAAATCACGGAAGCAGACGTATTCCTCAGGGCGTTACAACGGGAAAAAAGTGGTTTTTTCCCCATTGATGCGGATGGCCTTTGGTATAACGGGATCGATTTTTCTGAGAGTGAACGAAGCCCGTTAGCGCTGGATGCCGCCATTCGTTGTGTTGCCGATGGTGAGGTCGTCGCTTATCGCCTCCCGGCCCGTTATAAAAAAATATCGCTGGCAGGTGCTGAAGGTCTGTATTCCAATGCGTTTACCCTGGTGCGGCATGTGTATGAAACACCGAAAGGAAATATTCTGGTTTTCTTTTCCCTGTATATGAATCTGCTACCGTATGATTTTTACGCTACGCAAGTATTACCGGGCTATTTACAGGGAGACAAGGTTTATAAAGTAGGGGACAGGGCGGTGGATCGTGAAGATTTTGCAGGAGATACCCCCGGCATTCGTATTCGCCACCAACCCTCGGGCGAAGTGATAGCTCTATTGCCGCAAGGCTCAAAACTCAGTTTGAAAGCAGACAGCAATACGAACTGGAAACCCGTTGATCGCATTCTTGCCGGTACACCCCTTGTCAAGCCGGGCTGGGTTTGGAAACCTGAGCTTGATAATGCGGTGGATGGAGTTTACAAGGTTGGTGACAAGGCTGTCGATGTCGAAGATTTTGCACAGGATGTCGTTGGCTTACGAATGCGGGCTGTGGCACGGGGCCGGGTCGTTGCACTGTTGCCCACGGGCACAAAGATCCGGCTGGATCAGGAGAGTGACGGGAAGTGGCGAAAAGTAAAGGAGATTGTTTCTGGTGACCCGGTGCTGGCTTCCGGTTGGGTTTTTCAACCAGAGCTGGATACTACAACGGGACTCCCTGGCCGTGTGGTTTACCGGGTGAATGATACGGTAACGGATACCGATAATGATATTGCGGCCGGTATGAAAGGATTGTCAATACGCCTGGCTCCGAATGGTCGTGTGATGGGCCTGCTTGAAGCTGGCACTGGACTGACGCTGGGTGAGCGGCAGGGAAACTGGGCAAAAATAATAACAATAGAGGTGAATACTTCGGCTCAGGCTGTTTATAAAAAAGGCTGGGTATGGCTGCCCGAACTGGATCAGTTGCTGCCCGGTAACAATCGCCAGTACTATCGTGTCGGAGGCAGGGCTAATGACCGGGCTACTTTCACCCGGATAAAAGAAGATGATGCGGTTGTGACGGGTCTAAATATGCGTCTTGAGCCGAATGGTTTTTTAATGGGCATGCTCCCCAGGGGAAGTGCGCTTGAGTTGGGTCCTCGTGAGGGTCAATGGGCTCAGATCAAGGCAATCCATGAAGGCAAGCCGGTTTATAACACCGCCTGGGTCTGGGTACCTGAGCTAGACTGGGTTTCAGGTGATCTTTATCAGGTCGGTAACAAGGCCAGGGACAGGGAAAACAGCTTTGCACCAGGTGTAGTGGGTATCCGGATGCGAGATTTGCCTACCCGGGCTATCGTGGCACTATTACCCCGGGGTGTGCAAATAGAGCTGGAACCCCACCAAAACCGATGGGCAAAAATACGCCGTATTACTTCTGGTAGCGCTATTTATCCGCCTGCCTGGGTTTGGGTGCCGGAGCTGGATCCTCCTCGGGCGGTAGAGACATTCTATCAGGTCAGCGCTCAGGCACGAGATCGCGCTGATTTTGCCGGGGGTGAAACGGGTTTGAAT
>WFWY01000143.1 GCA_015490895.1 Thiotrichaceae bacterium
GAGACAGGTTTTTTATAGGACTTAATAAATTAGTTTAATTAAATATACGAAAGGTCTTTTTATGCATATCAGAAAAAAATCATTACTATCTGCATTATCAATAATAGCGTTTGGTACAGCAGTTGTTTCATGTGGTGGCTCAGGCGGGAGTACACCAGCGGCTACATTAAATGGTATTACAATTGATGCTAATAATTATGAAGCAGTATTGAGAAGTGGTGTAGTTGCAAGTGCAGATACACTGGAAGATCTGATTAACCTTGGAGATGAAATAGATCCTTCTACATTAGATCTGTTTCAGATAAATAACAATGTATCTTCATACCGCTGTAACAACCAGGATGGTACGCTTCAGTATACCCAGATTAACCCATCAACAATAGAGCTGGTGTTTACTAATTGTGATTTACCCCGTAACTCTCCGACTACACGATATAACAATAAAGTTGTTGTTGAAGTACTTTCAAGTTCAGGTAATGTTGATCAAATTCCAGATATTAATTTCAATTGGAGTCTAACCCAAAAAGCTACTTTCACAGATCTTACTCTGTCCGATCCTGTTACTGGGGGGGTAGCCAGAGAAGTAAATCAGACAATAGTATATAATGGGGATGCGGTTGTTTTACAGTCAAATACGATGGCATCATCATCGCTCCACAATCAGTTAACCAGCTCTAATCTAACTGTAGATAATACGGATAGTTCAGGTAACCAGGTAAGCTACCAATACAGCCAGCTTTTGTACGATACACTTTCGAACTATAGTAATGATAATACAGATATAGATTACGATTTTACTGCAAATATAACGGGCATTGGAGATATCCAGTTAACAACAAACCCGGTATTAAAATTTGTTACCAACGCGGCTACTTTGGACAGTGGTAGTACTGTACTAACAACTGGAAAATCTACTGTTAAATTTGAGGCTACAGGAAATAATGCAGTTGATGTATCCATCGACCCGGAAAATGATGGTACGTTTGAAGCACCCATCACAACAGACTGGAATGTTTTAACAGGCTCTAATTAAGCCTGAGTAGAATGTCTCGATTGATAGAATTGTTCAGTTTTTCCTGGAGATTTTTAGGCGAAAAATGAGCGATTCTAGCTTCGAGAAAACCGCTCACGACTTGATCAGAGACTCCTTTAGTATTACCTGCGGGGGCAATAGTTTCCTGTATCAGTGGTATTCGTTCCGGCACATTCTCTCTTTTCAGGCTGGCGCTTGCTAAGTCGATGAGCAAGACAGGGCTTTTTTGATATCTTCCAGTACCAGGTAAGTTGCCGGAATGAGTATCAGGGTGATGAAAGTGGCAAACAGGATGCCAAATCCCAGGCTTACTGCCATGGGAATCAGGAATTGTGCCTGGGTACTTTTCTCCAGAATCAGTGGAATCAGGCCAAAAAAGGTGGTGAGCGAGGTGAGCAGAATAGGGCGAAAACGTGCCTTCCCGGAGCGGCGGACGGCCTGTTCCAGCGGCATGCCTTCACGCCGCCTGCGATTAATATAATCGACCATGACCAGGGAGTCATTAACCACCACCCCGGTGAGTGCCAGCAATCCCAGCATGCTGCTAATGCTGAGTGCCATCCCCATAATCGCGTGTCCCATCAGGGCTCCAATCAAGCTAAAGGGGATGATAATCATGACAATCAGGGGTTGTACATAGGAGCGAAATGGAATGGCCAGTAATGCATAAATGGCAAAAACAACCAGTGTCAGGCCGACCATAATACTATGATACATCTCTTGCTGCTCTTTTTGTTCACCTTCAAAACTGGAACGTACGCCAGGATACTGGGTCAGCACTCCAGGTAGCCATTTTTTGATGTCGGCGATAATGATATCGGCATTGCCTTTTTCCTTGTTCAGGTCTGCTGTTACATTGACAACGCGTTGCCTGTCAACTCGGGTGATCACGGGGACTCCTACTTCTCTTTTTACCGTTGCCGCTTCAGACAGGGGGATTTCGGCACCGGAAGCTGAGCGGATGACCAGCGTATTCAAGTCATCAATGGAACGTCGTTCCTCTTTGGGGTAGCGCACCATGACGCGTATATCATCCTGCTCTCGCTGGATACGTTGCGCCTCTGCACCATAGAAGGCATGGCGTATTTGCGTACCAATATCTGTTAACTTCAGACCAAGCAGATCGGCATCGGGTTGCAAGCTGATTTGTAATTCCTGTTTGCCGCCATCAAAACTGTTTTTGATATTGAAGATACCGTTATCACGGTATTCCCGAGCAATTTTTTCTTTTACTGCCTGAGCCGCAGCAGAGAGCATAGAAAAGTTGTTACTTTGTAACTGGATGTCAATCGGTGCGCCACCATGTGCGATTTCAGCACGAAACCGGAGTTCCTGCTTGCCGGGAATATCACCAATGCGCTTGCGCCATTCACGGGTCAGTTCACTGCTGGTAATTTCCAGTGAGCGTTTTTCTGGCGGTATTGTTTCCAGTTGTACCTGTCCGATATGTGAACTGCCGGTTGAGGTACGACTCAGGCCAACCCCGGTGGAGCCAACCGTGACGAGGATATGTTTGATAATGGATGTATTACTGACTGGATCAATATATTTCTGGCGTAAAAATTCAGCCTGCTGCTGGATTTTCTGGATATGTTTCTCGGTAACAGCGACAGGGGTGCCAGCAGGCATATACAAAGTGGCATTGACGTATTCAGATTGTACCCGGGGCATAAAAGTATAGGGGAAATAACCACTTTTAATCAGAACCACTGACAATAGCAGAATGGCGACAAAGACCGAGATGGTGAAATAACGCAATCTCAGGGTGTAATCAAGCAGGGGGTGATAGATAACCTCGACGAAGCGCTCCAGCCCATTAGCAACTTTTTGCTGGAGCCGCAGCAGGATATTGACCTCTCCCGGTTTAGGGTGTCTGGGGATAGGTTTGAGATGGCGCAGATGGGTGGGTAGAATGAGTTTTGATTCAATCAGAGAAAACAACAGCACAGGGATGACAACCATCGGGATATAGGCAAATATTTTCCCGCGTACGCCTGCCAGCATTAAAAGCGGTACAAAGGCAGCAATGGTGGTAATAACGCCAAACGTAACAGGTACAGCGATTTCCTGGGTGCCTTCAATCACGGCCTTGAGGGGATCTTTGCCCCGCTTCTGGTGGGAATAGATATTTTCAGCCGTGACAATGGCATCATCGACCACGATTCCCAGTACCACAATAAAAGCGAACAGAGTGATCAGGTTAATACTGACATCCATGTATCCCATTACACCCAGTGCGCCCATAAAACTGATGGGGATACCCACACTCACCCAGAAAGCAATCGCTGGGCGCAAAAAGAGCGCCAGTAATAACAGGATGAGTATGCCGCCTTGCAGGGCGCTGTTCATCAGGGTTTGCAATCGCGCCTTGACAATGCGGGAGCGGTCTTTCCAATAGGTGAGACTGATCCCGGGGGGAAGTGTCGCCGCTTTTTGGGTGATATAGCGTTTGACACTTTCGGCAACTTCCAGCGTGTTTTGTGTTCCTACGCGGTAAACCGGTATCAGGGCGGCACGTTTGTCATCAAAAATGGCATACAGGGGATCTTCGGTAAAGCCGTCAATCACCTGGGCAATATCACCCAGACGGATACGGCTACCATCGTTATTGCTGGTAATGACAATCTTTTCGAACTGCTGGCGATTATAAGCCTGCCCCAGCACCCGCAAGCGGATTTCCCCGCCGGAAGTACGCAGTGTACCGGCTGGAATATCCTGCGACGAAGCCTGAATGATACGGGCGATACCATCCAGGGTCAGGCCATATTGTTTTAAGGTGGCTTCCGAGATTTCGATGCTGATCTCATAGTCGCGTAAACCGGCAATATCTGCCTGGGATATCTCGGGCAAATGCGCGATCTCTTCACGAATCTGCAATGCCATTTGATGCAGCTGGTGTTCTGTCATCTCGCCGGACAAAACCACGCTGATAGTTTCACGCTTGCGTTCCAGTTGGCTGATAACGGGTTTTTCTACATCCTCCGGAAAGGTGGAAATGGCATCTATGCGGTTTTTGATCTCACCGATGATTTTAATCAGGTTGACGCGACTGACTTCTACCCGTATTTGTGCCTGGGATTCCAGGGCACTGGAATAGATATGATCGATACCCTGCAGGTCGTGGATGGCTTCTTCCACCCGAACCACAACGGCAGATTCCACTTCAGCGGGTGATGCACCGGGATAGGGAATAGCAATGGTAATGACTTCACGCTCAAAAGAGGGGAACACTTCTGTAATGAGCTTGCTGTAAATAGCGTAAAAGCCTACACCGAAAATAGCCACCATCAGGAGATTGGCGGCAACACTGTTGCGTGCAAACCAGGCGATCAGTCCGTGCATTAGTGGTCGCTTTTCTGTTGGTTAGTCTGATAGCGTTTGGCAGGCATGCCCTCCGTCGCCAGTGCAGGAGGTGTGATAACCAGCAGGCTACCCGATGTTAGTCCGTCAGCCGAAATAATACTTTTATCGGCATCGTGATGCAGCACCTTAACAGCCTGTATGTGCAGTGTACCCTGTTGCGGGTTTGAAGCATCAGGGACAAAGCGCAAAATGGTCTGTTGCTCACTCAGTGCAGCGGCCGGGATAACCGCTACATTGTGGAGTGTTTTTCCTGCAATGTCTGCTTGCAGAAACTGCCCCAGCCTCACAGGTGGGGAGCCATTGTGGTTGCGTGAAAAAGGCTGGTTAATACGGGCGATGACAGAGATCTGCCGGGTTTTATTATCCAGGGCTGCATGGGTACGGGTGATTTTCCCCTGCCACTGGTGTTGTGAATCAGGGTGATTCCCGGTATAGAAAAGCACATCGGGTAGTTGCCGGGAGTCAGGCTGTTTTTCGTTCTGGTAATGTTCAGGGATACCCAGCAGCTCATAATCGGATAATGACAGCGGCAGTCGCACTTCAATGGCGTCCGTTGCAAATAGCTTTCCTAACGGGGTGCCGGGAGTCACATACTGGCCGATATCGACGGTACGTTGCAGGACACGTCCTTCATAGGGCGCCTTAATCGTGGTGCGGGCGAGTTGAATTTGAGCCTGTTGCATACGCACCCTGGCGGCTTCCAGTGCCGCCCTGGCACTGGCGATATGAGGTGTCCGCAGGGCAAGATCGCTGGGCTGTTTTTCCTTCTCCCCGAACAGATCCCAGTCTTGCCTGGCCAGTTTGCTTTGCGCGATTTGCTCCTTGAGCGCGAGTTCTTTCTGGGCAATGTCTGCCCGGGCGATACGAATAGTATTTTGGTAGTCTGTCGTGTCAATGTTCAGCAACACATCATTTTTCCTGAAGTAATTGCCTTCCTGAAAGCGTGGGCTGATTGCGATAACCTTGCCCGCGACTTCAGCGACCAGGCTGGTCTGGGTGCGTGCTTCCACTGTACCGGAGGAGTGTACGATGACACGGTATTCCTGCAACTTGAGGGGGGCAACCTTGACAATGGGAAGGGTCGGTTTTTTCGTGCGTTTTTTTATTTCCGGCTTGTTGTGCATTAGCCAGTAACTGCCCGTACCTGCCAGTGCCAATACGGTCAGAATCAAGATAAGTTGTTTCATTATAGGTTTTAGAATCGCCTGCTTTGGAATATGGACTAATATATAGGATGTCGTAAGTTATTGTATACCCCAACGGGATGAGTTCGTTAAATCCAGGCAGAAAGGCTACTGGTCGGTTGATGGCGTGTTGCTGAGTGTTTTCATATATACTCCGGGCATTGCCGGGCATCGTTTGTATCGTGCTGCCAGTCGTTGAATGCTGATGGAGCCTCTGATCAAGTCCCGGTCGTTTCCTGAGGCTGGAGCTTGATCAGAGGCTCCTTATGGACACTGCTTTCTGCATTGATGCTACGTGTTGCGACATCGGCGACATCGATGAAAAGCGATGCCTCATATAAATTTAGGAGAAATAAGCATGAGTAATGTTGTGATATTCATATTGGGTGTGCTGACCGGCTGGTTTGCCGAGTGGCTGTTTTTTACATTTTTTGTCAAAAACAAGGATGCAAAGGCCGCCGTAGCACCCGTGCAGGAAAAGCCAGTCGCAGCGGCACCCGCAGCCAGGCAAGCCACAGTCACAAAGAGCCAGCCAGCCAGCGGCGCTGGAAAAGTAATGCCAGCGTCATCTTCGTCAGGCACGACCACGAAGACAGCGGCACCGGCAGCAAAGGCCGAGGAGAAAGTACCCGCCGAGAAAAAAGTAGAAGCTCCGAAACAGGAAAAGAAAAAAGTCGATAAACTTTCTGCGTCTGAAAAACCCGGAAAAACGTCCGCAGCCGTATCAGATAAGACGGAGACTGCTGCTGCCAAGACCGGCAATAAGGCCGATACTGTTGATACGGACAAGGCAACAAAGCCCGCCAGCAAGAAAAAAGCCACAACACAAACAAAGGCGAATAAGGGAAAAGAAAAAGCTGAAACAGAAACCGGGGAGGATGATTTGTCCCTGCTAAAAGGAGTTGGCCCTAAAATGGCGACATCGCTTTCAGCGCTTGGCATCAAGCGATTTGCACAGCTGGCAGCCTTGTCGAGTGATGAACTGACCCGCAAGCTGGATGAGGCGGGCGTTAAAGTGACCAACAAAAAAGCACTGTTACATTTACCGGCTCAGGCTGAACTGGCAGCAAAAGGAGATAGGGACGCACTTGAGAAATTGAAAAAAGAAATATAGCAACGGGGTTAACAGTCGTGTGATACCCGGTTAGCGCCCGGAAAACCGTGGTTTTTCCTCACGGGATCTCACTGGATAAAGAGGCTGTAGTGGTATCAGGGTTAGCAGTGGGCAAGATCGTAAAAGTGCGTGTTTGTTGGTAATTAGCTTCATCCACAAGCGTCAATATGTGCTTGCCAGCTTTTAGCCAGACGGCGAGTTGATGGAATGTTTGTGTAGATCCCATAAATTGCTGGTCAATATGCCAGAACAGGCGTGTTTCCGGCTCCCGGTGAATGGCTCTGAAGACGACCTTGCCGCTTTTTCCATCCAGTTTGATGGGGATATAGATTTGTGCGCCCTGTGTTGGATAGATGACCGAAATCGGGTTGCTGCTGGACGATACTGAACCAGGTGAAAGGCAATCAGGGCGAAATGGCGGTGTATTACGGTAGTTAGCGTGGTGCTGTTGATAATAATAGGCCTGATCCGGGGGTAAAATAAACCAGCTGCGATGTTGCATTTTACTGACCGGTTCACAGCGATTATGGACTTGCCAGCGACCGGTAGTATCCAGGTGCAGGCGCCGATGGTAGGGGCTAACCTTGTCGAAAAAACTGCCGTTGGGGATGTCATAACTTACAGATCTACAGCCGTTTACAGCCAGGTAACCATCGTTTTTACAAAGCTGTATTGTTTTCATTGCCCATTGAGGTTTTTTGAACCAGCCTGCCTCATTGTCGGATGATGCTCGTAACCTGTTAAAAATATCAAACAGGACAGGTGCCGCCGTTTTCACTCCCGTTAATTCAGCAACACCTGCACCACTGGCATTGCCCACCCAGACACCAACTGTATAGGAGGGGGTGACGCCAATGGCCCAGGCGTCCCTTTGGCCGAAGCTGGTTCCGGTTTTCCAGGCTATTTTCTGGCTACTAGAGAACTTTTTCCAATAGCCATCCGTACCCGGCCGGGTGACCTCCAGTAAGGCCTGCAGGCTCATCCAGGCACTTGCCGGACTGAGGCTCACCGGCTTCAATGCCGTGGCTTTCTGCTGCTGTAACAGTGTCGGTTTCAGCCAGTTATTCATGCGTTCTTGCCGGGGCAGCCCGGCCAGTCTGGCCAGGTTGGCGTATAGCTGGGTAATATCCCAAAGGGTGCCTTCAGCGCCCCCCAGGATCAGGGTTAGGCCGTAGTTTTTTGGCGGGCGATGCAGGCTACTCATCCCCATGCTTTTCAGGTTATCCTGAAAACGTCCAACCCCGTATTGACTGAGCATGTTGGCAGCGGGAATATTGAGAGAGCGGGCCAGGGCTTCTTTGGCACGCACTGCTCCCCGGTACTGCCTGTCGTAATTCTGTGGGCGAAAACCGGCGTAGCGTACCGGTACATCAGCAACCAGGGTTTCCGGGAGGATCTCACCGGCCTGGATCATATGAGCAAACAGTAGAGGTTTCAGAGTGCTGCCTGTGCTGCGAGGCCGTTGTATCAAGTCAATCGCATAGCCTTCCTGTCCTGTTTGCTGGTCACGGGCATTGCCAACATAGGCTTTTACGGTAAATGAGCGGTTATCAATGATGAGTGCTGCACTATTGTAGATCCCCTGTAGCCGCAGTTTTTCCGCATGTAAACGAATAATCTGGCTGGTTTCCTGTTGTAAGGATTTATCCAGTGTTGTCATAAAACGGTGTGTTTTTCGGAATAAGCGGGATTTTGCAGACAAGGTGTCCAGCAGGTGAGGAGCGAGACGGGGTAAGGCCTGGGGTTTGTCTGGCAGGGGTTCCTCAATCGCTAACTGGTAGCTTAAGGGGTCAAGATAAGTTTGATCACGCAGTTTTTTAAGCAGGGCATCGCGCTTTTTTTTAAGTGCGAGTCGCGCCCTGCCGGGATGTATGAGTGCCGGGCTGTTGGGTAAGACAGCCAGGGTTGCACTTTCTGCCCAGGATAGCTGTTCGGGGCTGCGTCCAAAGTAGCGCCAGGATGCGGTTTCCAGCCCTACAATATTCCCCCCGAATGGTGCATGTGTCGCATAGAGTTTGAGAATTTCCTGCTTGTTGTGATGGAGCTCCAGGCGTAGCGCCAGCATGACTTCTTTCAGTTTTTCAAGCAGGGTGCGTTGCGGGTTCCCCCGTGACAGGCGGATAACCTGCATGGTCAGGGTGCTGCCACCACTGATGACCTTGCCGTGTTGCAGGTTGAGTTTAATTGCGCGGGCGATGGCCAGGAGGTCAACCCCCCTGTGTTCATAAAAGCGTTTATCTTCAAACTGGGTCAGGCAGGTGGCAAATTTGTCCGGTACATTTTCTATCGGTGGAAACCGCCACTGCTGGTCACTGGCAATATGTGCACCCAGTAACGCTCCCTGCCGATCCAGCAGGATAGTTGAGAGTGGTTTGTCAAAAGGCAAGGCTGGTGGTGAAAGCCAGAAAAAGCGAATAGCTCCCCCGAAACCGATTATCAGGAAGAAGATAGCCCAGCGACGTTTTAACGATAGAATCCGAAACATAGTTGGATTATAGAGTACCTTTATTGCCATTGCCGCTACTCAAATTACTCTCCCCTTCTTTTGCACACAACGGCGCACACCATGGCATTGGTCTACAGGGAAGTAGGCAAGAGGCAAGATGCGGAAGCTGTGACAGTGTGCTGTGATACTTACCCTGTATGAAACCTTTTTTCATTGTCATCACTTTTATGTTGATTGTTTTGCCCTGGCAGCCAGCGCTCGCATGGCGTATGGAGGCTGATAAAGTAACAATCAATGCAACAACAGGTGGTGTGATTACACGTATTAATTTTCGCCAGACTTATGCCCAGGTACCTCTGGTGTTCATATTACCCACCAACCGCGGTGCAAACCCCGCTGCACTGCGACTTGAAAATATTACAACAGCTGGTTTTGATGTCTACATGGTCGAGCCAGATGGTAACGATGGCCCCCATATTGATTTGCTTGATGTGCCCTATATTGCGATAGAACCGGGTGATTATACCCTGCTGGACGGGACGCGTTTTTACGCCGGTACGCTGGATACCCTGCGCTACCGTTCAAAGCTGCTTGGTGGTGCGAGCTGGGATTCGGTTGCGCTCACCGGCTTTACAACCACTCCCATTGTACTGGCCCAGATTCAAACCATGAATAATGAATCAAATAACCCGCCCGCCAATGTGTCACAGCCCTGGATGACAGCGACGGTCAGTAATGTTCTGTCGAGTGGTTTTGATATCGCACTGGAGCGTTCGGAAACCACAACAGGCACCTTGAACCAGGTTGAGACTATCGCCTATCTGGTACTGGAAAGTGGCACAAGCAACACCAGTTTTGTGGATAATCTGGCTAAGACTATTGAGCTGGAAACGATTCGCTCCGCCGATAACATTCGCGGCTGGGATAATTCAGCTACCGGTTATACGGTTTCATTTTCAAAGAGCTATCCAGATCCCATTGCGGTTGCGACCAAAAATACCCGAGACGGCGGGGATGGTGGCTGGTTTCGGCGTACGGGTATCAGTGCAGGCAGTATGGCATTAGTGGTCGATGAAGATATCGCCACAGACAGTGAGCGTAGCCATACGACAGAAGTTGCGGGGGTGCTGGTTTTTTCAGAGCCTTTTGATTTGAACCTGGCCTTGCCGGAAATTAACCTCAAAAAAACGTCAACAGTCGTTTTTGACCCTTCCAACGATATTTCCAATCCCAAGCGTATTCCAGGTTCCATTGTAGAGTTTAATATAGAAGCACTGAATACAGGTGAGGGGACGACAGACCCTGACAAGCTATACATCACAGATACCATCCCGGCCAATTTAAAGCTCTGT
Organism: Thiotrichaceae bacterium; assembly: GCA_015490895.1. Classification (GTDB taxonomy): domain Bacteria; phylum Pseudomonadota; class Gammaproteobacteria; order Thiotrichales; family Thiotrichaceae; genus HyVt-477. Next base: position 10,493 of record WFWY01000143.1, read on the forward strand.
GTGCAGGATATTAATGTTTGCCGGGCGCCCCGCTTTGAGGATAGTGATGCCGATAGCGGGCTAACGCTCAATGTATTTGAATATTCGAATGATGATGGGCAAACTTTTACCTATTCACCCACAGCAGATGCACAGGGGTATGATACTGCCGTAACGACCCTGCGGATGAAACTCAATGGCCGCTTTAGCGCTAATAATGGCAGCAACTCTCCGGATTTTAACCTGTATCTGCAAATGGGTGTGTTGTAGTTCTGGTGTGTTTCAAGGTCGCGGGTTGAACCTGACAGAGGGAGTTTCAAGGCGGCTCAATGTTTTTTTTGGAAAGGGATTTTTACGGCCTCTGATGCCCTTAGACAGCGGAGATGGTAAGTTGTTGGTTGTTAGGGTGCTGTGAATACATCCCGGTCTGCGGCAGCATCCCTGCTGCCGAAGCCCAAATAATCAACAAATTACCACCTTGCATGTCATTACGCTAAGTAAGTTAATTACTCGGTAACTTATCAGTGCATCTAACTTCTGGTTCAGGACACTCGGCTTTAGCCACGGTACACTGGCACGACTAAAGTCGCAGGTTATAGAGGATGCACCGCGATGTGTATCGAGGTTATCCATTGCGACATAACTGCTGTTTGCCTGATCCAGAAAGTTCCAGTTAGTTTGATAAAAGGTTCGGGTTTATTACTAAGTTTCTTACCCCGTGACCATGATCTTCATTAAAAACATTTCCTTTACACCATTCACCCACAGTATTGATGTTTACTTTTAATACTTTAGGGCGAACACTCCATGAAACCTGGAGCGGTGAAGCTATTTCGTTGTAGCCAGGCCCTGTTGTTGACCCCTCATAGCGTACTGGTGTACCTGTATTATCGGGTATATTCAAGGCTTGATGAAAACCATTCTTCTTACCATGTTCTACAAGTGTTTTAAAATCTAAAGCGCTATCATCATTGGTTACTACATAGACTTGAGCTTCAACACGAAGCTGGGGATTTTTTATTGACTCGCTCAGACATGCGCCCAATGTGGGTCCAGGTTTTACTTTTGCAGTGGAGTGTACATAATGCACCTCAATAGTATCACCAGACTGAAGAGAGCCATGATCACTTGCACATATCTCTTGCTTTACAGGAGTTAGCTCCGCCTCACTCAACGTTCCTGCATATTTAAAACCGCTGTTGTAACCTTTTCCATCTCCGTTACCAGCATATTTTACAAACTCTCCACCTTTATGCTCTGCATTTTTATGAAAATGTATGTTACATAAATTCATTTCTGCATAGGGCGGTGCGCTATTGAACTCAAGGGTATTATCCCCCTCTATAATATCTATATCTCTCGGGGATTGAGGTCCAAAACCTTTATCTTCTGTAGTTTTTGCAAGTGTTGCGCGTTGCTGGGCGATTACTTCATCAGAGACAGCCTCTGTATGTCCAGTGCTACTTTTAGCGTAAACTTGTGTTCCCAGAGTGAGCAGCATTGGGATTATTAACAGTTTTTTCATATTTTTCCTTTAGTGGTTTTCATATTTCAGGTTTGTTCATTAAGCATTAATAAGAACTTCTAAGAACTTCAGGAGCTCCTGGTTCTATCTAGCTGAATTTCCTGCGAGATACAATTCATCAGTTTTTAACCTGGAAAATTCATAAATTATGCTCCATCTCGCTTTTCTATTGATTCCACAAGGGATATCTCAGCCTCAGGAAAACGATAGGAGCTTGACCAGAAGTTCCTTGGGGAAGGATTACATACGCATTTCCACTAAGCAAGAAGAATTAAGTGAATCGAAGTCTCAGTTTTTACGAAGCATTGCTTTGTTTGTCATACGCATAACGCATTGAAAAATAATACAATAACACACTGTTAGCCTCTTTTTTGTCATTATTCATATATCAGGGCTGTTCAATGCTATTTATCAGTCAATTATCCGGTAACTGTTCAGTGCATTTAACTTCTGGTTCAGAACGTGCGGCTTTAGCGTGTACTAAACGGTACAGTGGTGGCGCACTGGGCGAGATTGATACGTGTGACAATCACGTAAACAGGATAAAGGCCACTGAAAATCGGTGTTTTCGACTTATCAAGTTGTTCCTGTTACGGTCACCGTCAATTTTCTGGTAAAAGCAGAGGTTCGGTGTTCCCAGAGAAATAGCCCTTGCCAGGTACCCATCGACGAGCGCCCGCGGCTGACGGGGAGAGTGATTTCGGTTTGTGTGAGCACGCTTCTGATATGCCCGGACATATCGTCGATTCCTTCCAGAGTATGCCGGTAGTGTGGATCACCGTCCGGCACCAGCCGTGCAAAAATGGTTTCCAGGTCATGCCGGACATCCGGATCAGCGTTTTCAGTGATAATTAAGGAAGCGCTGGTATGGTGAATAAAAACATGGCACAAACCAGTGCTAATGCCACTGTTCTGGATGAGGGCATCCACCTGCCGGGTAATATCATAGGTATTCCTGCCGGTGGTAGAAATTAGCAATGTGTCCTGGTGAATCTGCATGGTAGTATTCCCCGGTTTTGTATGAGCTGACGATAATATATATGACGAATTCGATCAAACGCCGTCACACGGTTAGTGTAAAAGTAGGCCACGTTATGGTGGGCAGTGAACACCCTGTCGTCGTGCAATCCATGACGAATACGGATACAGAAGACGTGGTGCGAACTACAAGGCAAATAGCGGAGCTGGTAGCAGCAGGCTCTGAGCTGGTGCGTATCACTGTGAATACCCGCGCCGCAGCAGGTGCCGTTGCGGAAATCCGTGAGCGGCTGGACAAGATGCAGTGTAATGTTCCCCTGATTGGTGACTTTCATTTTAACGGCCACAAGCTGCTCGCGGCACATCCTGAGTGTGCGGCGTCACTGGCTAAATACCGTATTAATCCCGGCAATGTTGGCAAGGGCAAACGCCGTGATGAACAGTTCGCAAAAATGATTGATTATGCTTGCCGGTATGAAAAGCCTGTTCGTATCGGTGTGAACTGGGGTTCACTAGATCAGGAATTACTGGCGAAAAGGCTGGATGAAAATTCGCAGCGCACCGAACCACTGGGTATTGAACAGGTGATGCATGATGCCCTGATAGAGTCCGCCCTGTCCAGTGCAGCCAAAGCTGAGGAGTATGGCCTGTCACATGATCGTATTATGATTTCATGTAAATTAAGCGGTGTCCGTGACTTGATTCGTACCTACCGGGATCTGGCTGGGCAGTGTGACTATCCGCTGCATCTGGGGTTGACAGAAGCGGGTATGGGAAGCAAAGGCATTGTAGCCTCCACGGCGGCATTATCGGTTCTGTTACTGGAAGGTATTGGTGATACTATTCGTATCTCGTTGACACCCGAACCGGGTGCAGATAGAGAAAAAGAGGTTATCGTGGGGCAGGAAATTCTGCAAACACTGGGGTTACGCTCCTTTGCCCCGCAAGTAGTCGCCTGCCCTGGTTGTGGGCGTACATCGAGCGAATATTTTCAGGTGCTGGCAGAGGATATTCAGCACTATCTACGAGACCAGATGCCGGTCTGGAGACAACAATACCCGGGTGTTGAAAGCATGTCCGTTGCCGTGATGGGTTGTGTGGTTAATGGCCCGGGTGAAAGTAAGCATGCTAATATCGGTATCAGTTTGCCGGGTAATGGGGAAAGACCCGTTGCCCCGGTATATGAAGATGGTAAAAAAACGGTAACCTTGCGGGGCGATCATATCGGTACCGATTTTAAGCAAATGGTTAATGACTATGTTCAGCGTTCTTATGGTGATGGTGATGGTGGTGGATAACTGCACAGTTTTCAAAGTCCACCTTCGGTTAATATAAACAGCCTCGAAGCAAAATTCCAAAGAAAACGCAATAAATTTTATTAATAGCTGTAATAATTAACAGGTATAGATATCCTGCAGGAATGCTACAGTGTCTGTTCGACGCTTGGTTCAGAGGCTCCTTAGGGAGACTCTGATCAAGTCTCAATCGTTTTCCTGAGGCTGAAATATCGCCATTTTTTCGCTATAAAAGTGACCAATAGAATGACTATTGCTGACTTTTCTATCAAAAAACTGACGAATTTCATCTCACAGGAAATTCGACCGGACTTAATCAGAGGCTCCTTAGGAATAGGACGTTTTTTTCTGATGAGCGAGATTCTATTACCGTTTTCCGTTTTTATATACAGGAGACTGTCCAGGAATGGAGAAGCTACTGCAAATCTCATGAGCATCGTAATCTGAACTTATTGAAATTGTAAAATGGCGACCGCTATTTACCATTCCAATAATTTCACTTCAGGATGCTTCTGTGTTTTTCGTGACGCTTGCTGTTTCTGGACAGACTCCCGGCGGTCTGTTTTGTAGGGGAGCATATGAGAGTGGGTAAATACGTTTATAGCAAACACAATCTGGTTTTGTATATCAATCCAGGGTTCGTTGCGTCTGGGCAGAACGGGAGCCCCCCCCATTTTAGTGCACCCACTTCCAGCAAGATGGATGAGTTTCTGGATATCAGCTACGAACAGCTGAGTCAGCTGACAAATCAGGGTATGCAAGCCGATACGATCTATGTGTGTGACATGACAGGCAGATCCTGCTACGGGCCACTGGAATATATAGAGTTGAGTCAGTCACTGGATACGATTCGGGTTAGCGTCGAAGTCAACTTCAGAATGTCGGAATGGAAGGCACAGATGAGCCTGTTATCCTTTGTCGGTTCCCTCAGAAAAGGGGTGCAGCAGAGCTGCGGGATTAGCTCCCGGCAGGAAAAACTGTTTGATGAAGATTTGTTGCATATCAAGTTCAAATTGCTGGCATCCTATCAGCAGGATATAGCTTCTATCATGCAGCGCTTTTCCAGAAAACTACAAAAACTCCACAGGGATATTCTGGTGAAATACGCTGAAGACCGATTATCACTGTCGGCACTTCAGCACCGCTCCTGAACGCACATACCGAATCGCTGGCAGTGGTTTGCCAGGCTGTTCATTCATTTCTCTAGCGCTCCCGCTTTTTCTTTTTCCGGATCTTTTTGCGACCCGCTCACCCGTTCTATGGTATTTTTCGGTGATGATGCATGCTGACTTTATTCTTCAAGCCCCAAACGTTGAGTGGATACAGCATACACCTGTTCACTCCCCTGATTTGACGATAAGTCTGCTTGATATCAGCGCAATGCACCCACTTGCCAGTGGTAACAAATTATTTAAGCTGGCGCTTAACCTGGAGGATGCGCGGCAACAGGGGTATACCCGGATTGTCAGTTTTGGCGGTGCATTTTCCAATCATATTTATTCCCTCGCAGCCTATGCTGCTGCCAGCGGTTTGAACAGTGTCGGTATTATTCGGGGTGAACCCGCTTATGCTTCGAATCCCACACTCCGTGCGGCTCGTCAATGGGGCATGCAACTCGTTTTTGTTGACCGGCAAACCTATCGTTTGCGACACGCTGTGAGTTATCAGCAGCAACTGGCCAGACAGTACCCCCATGCCCTGATTATTCCTGAAGGTGGCAGCAATGAACGGGCGCTGGAAGGTTGTCAACAGCTGGCAGCTATAGTGAATCAGCATATGACCAAACCCGTTGACAAGATTGCTGTTGCCTGTGGTACCGGTGGGACATTGGCAGGACTGGTTGCAGGGTTGCGACCCGAGCAACAGGTATGGGGGTTTACTGTTGTACGTGACCCCGGGTTGGCAAACAGGGTAGAACAGTTTTTATCTCCAGTGCCTGTACAAAGAGCCGGTTATCGACTGCTTCCGGCTGATTATGGTGGTTACGCACGTTTTGATGCCGAACACCTGGCTTTTATTCTCCAGTGGCTGGAACAGACCGGCATTCTGCTGGATCCGGTCTATACCTCGAAAATGTGCAGGCGTGTGTGGGAAATGATTAAAAGTGGAGAATTATCCGGAAGACAGCATCTTTGTCTGTTGCATACCGGCGGGTTGCAGGGCTGGTTCGGTATGCGGGAGAAGGTGATTAAACTGGCTGGCCAGTCAACCTGGCAGCGTATTGCCGCCATGCTTTCAGCAAAGGCGAGCCAGGCGGGGATAATAAAGCGCCAACGCAACCCCACGAAATAGCAAGAAACTCATTAATGATCCCCATAAGGCGTGGTTGCCCCAATAGGGTATGGCGAGCAAGGCCAACACCACATACACTACCAGAGCGACACCCACGGTATTACGCATCACGACGGTTTGCATCGTACCAATAAAGATACCATCAAACTGATAGCTCCAGACGGCAATCAGCGGTGCCGCAACCAGCCAGGGCAAATACATTTCAGCCGTGGCTATAACGGGCGCAATACGGGTGAACAAACGAATAATAACACCCCCAAAGAGGGCATAAAACAGGGCGATCAGCAGTGCAGTGATGCCTGCCCATAACAGACTGCTTTGTACCGCAGCACGAAATGCCTGTCGATCCCGCTTGCCATAGGCACTACCCACCAGGGCCTCGGCCGCATGTGCAAAGCCATCCAGCCCATAGGCAAGCATGTGTAACATATTCATCAAGATAGCATTGGCAGCCAGAACCACCGTACCAAAGCGGGCACTTTGTGACGTAAAAAAGAAAAAGGCACTGGTCAGAAACAGGGTACGGATAAACAGATTGAGATTCACCGAAAAGAGCGCACGCAGGGGCTCTGGCTGTTGTATTTCGTGGAACGTTTTAAGTGGTGCCTGAAACAGCGGGGTCAATAGCCTGCGTAATAACCATAAGCCAAAACCTGCTGCCAGATAGTCACTTACGAGTGAAGCCAGCGCTACACCATCAACATGCCATCCAGCCAGAAGCACAAAGTAACCATCCAGTACGATATTGGCACCATTGAGGACAAGCTGTGTAAAGAGTGCCAGTTTCATGCGTTGCATACCGATGAGGGTACCCAGCACACAATAGTTAATAAAGGTCGCAGGTGCACTCCAGATTCTGATGGAGAAATAAGTGCTTGCGTTTTCTGTCACCGCATTGTCGGCATCCATCAGAGTAAATGCCAACCAGGCAATGGGACGTTGCAAGAGAATCAGCAAAAGTCCCAGCAGCAGGGCAACAGCCAGCGCACGCAACAGCGCCAGACTCACAGCGTGCTGGTCTGCCTTGCCAAAAGCCTGGGAGACAAATCCGGTGGTTCCCATGCGTAAAAAACCAAACATCCAGAACACACTGCTAAAGATAATTGCTCCAACAGAAACCGCAGCCATATAGTGTGCCTGTGGCAGTTGCCCAACGACAGCAATATCAGTCATGCCAACCAGTGGCACAGAAAGATTGGAAAGAATAATGGGCCAGGCAAGCTGTAATACGCGCCGGTGCCATGCGCGGGGAGCCGTAGGGAGTTCCTGAGAAGTAGACAAGGTGTGAGACCAAAAAACAGGAATAATACCTCGCTATTGAAAATTATGACACCGTTCACAAGGTATATAGTCAGGTGGTCAGAATAAGGACTACAATTAACCAAGTAATTTAGTCAGGTATTAGCAAAAGCACAGGTAATGAACCCATTATGAGAACATCGAATGACATAGTTGAGGACATGCAGCAAAGCGGCTATTCCGAAGGCTTCATTACGGAGATCGAGTCCGACACCTTCCCGCCGGGTCTGGATGAAGCCATCATTCGCAAGCTCTCTGCCAAAAAACAGGAGCCGGAATACATGCTGGAAAGGCGTCTGAAGGCTTATCAGTATTGGCAAACCATGCAGGAGCCTCACTGGGGCAAGGTTGAATACCCGGAAATTGACTATCAGGCGATTTCCTATTTTTCGGCACCAAAATCCGGAGAAGATGCACCGAAAAGCCTGGATGAAGTTGATCCGGCCTTGCTGGAAACCTATAACAAACTGGGGATTCCGCTGGTTGAACAACAGCTGTTGGCCGGAGTCGCCGTCGATGCCGTTTTTGACAGTGTATCGGTGGCAACGACTTTTCGGGAAGAACTAAAGAAAGCAGGTGTGATTTTTTGTTCTATTTCCGAGGCAATCCGGGATTACCCAGAGCTGGTACAAAAGTACCTGGGTTCGGTCGTACCCCATACAGACAACTTTTTTGCTGCGCTTAACGCAGCGGTATTTAGTGACGGGACGTTTGTGTACGTGCCGGAGGGGGTACGTTGCCCCATGGAGCTATCTACTTATTTCCGGATTAATGAAGCCAATACCGGGCAGTTTGAACGTACCTTGATTATTGCGGAGAAAGGCAGTTATGTGAGTTATCTGGAGGGCTGTACTGCGCCCATGAGGGATGAAAACCAGCTACATGCTGCCGTGGTGGAACTGATTGCACTGGAAGATGCACAAATCAAATACTCTACGGTACAGAACTGGTATCCCGGTGATGCAGAGGGTAAAGGCGGTATTTATAACTTTGTGACCAAGCGTGGCATCTGTAAAGGAGATCGCTCACATATTTCCTGGACTCAGGTAGAAACGGGCTCGGCAATTACCTGGAAGTATCCCAGCTGTATTCTCAAAGGGGATGATTCTATTGGTGAGTTTTACTCGGTGGCGGTTACTCGCGGACGACAGCAGGCAGATACAGGCACCAAGATGTACCATATCGGTAAAAATACCCGCAGTACCATTGTCTCCAAAGGTATCTCGGCTGATCGTGGCGTGAACAGCTATCGTGGCCTGGTACGCATGAACAAGGGCGCAGAGACTGGCCGGAATCACACGCAATGTGATTCGCTGCTCATTGGTGATCAATGTGCGGCACATACCTTTCCCTATATTGAAGTGGCCAACCCGACCGCCCGGGTAGAGCATGAAGCAACCACCTCAAAAATAGATGCCAATCAGTTGTTTTATTGTAAACAACGAGGCTTGTCAGAAGAAGAAGCCGTGGCACTGATTGTCAATGGCTTTTGTAAGGAGGTCTTTAATGAACTGCCGATGGAATTTGCCGTAGAAGCACGAAAACTGCTGGAAATCAGCCTGGAAGGGGCAGTGGGGTAATGGGTTAAAGAGTGCCCGAGAGGAAAAAAGAGGGAAACATCATGAAGCAAACAAGCAGTCTGTTATCAGTCAATCACCTGCAGGCATCGGTTGATAACAAGCCTATTCTCAAGGGCTTGAATCTTGAAGTAAAAGCAGGTGAGATACATGCCATCATGGGGCCGAATGGCTCTGGCAAAAGCACCTTTGCCAATGTGCTGGCAGGACATGAAGATTACACGGTAAGCGCAGGTAATATTCATTATCTGGGGGAAAACCTGCTGGATTTGTCTGTTGAAGAGCGGGCACATAAGGGGATTTTTCTGGCATTTCAGTATCCGGTAGAAATTCCTGGTGTCAACAATATGGTGTTTTTGCGGACAGCCTTAAATGCCATGAGAACAGCAAAGGGTGAGGATGAACTGAGTGCGCCCGCTTTTATGAAACTCATCCGCAAAACACTGGCGGAGCTGGAGATGGATGATCGTTTATTGAAGCGTGCCGTCAATGTGGGCTTTTCAGGTGGTGAAAAAAAGCGCAATGAAATCCTGCAAATGGCACTGTTCCAGCCCCGGCTTGCAATACTGGATGAAACCGATTCGGGGCTGGATATTGATGCCCTGCGACAGGTGGCCAAGGGTGTCAACAAACTACGCGATCCACAGCGTTCCATGATTCTGGTCACGCATTATCAGCGTTTGCTGGACTCTATTGAACCGGATTATGTGCATGTAATGGCTGATGGGAGAATTGTCCGCACCGGTGACAAGTCCCTGGCACTGGAGCTGGAAGATAAAGGCTATAGCTGGATTACTGACGAGGAGGCCGCCTGATGTCTGATCAACAAGCATTGCTGGCACATTATCGCGCTCTGGCACAGCGTGATCAACCCGTCTTGCCACTACAGCAACAGGCGCAGCAGTATTTACAACAGCATGGCTTTCCGGACAAAAAAATAGAAGACTGGCACTACACGGCGTTAAACCCCCTGCTGGAACATGCTTTTACACCGGCAAGTGCCATGGATGAAACACTGGAGCTGGATCGTCATACGCTGGGTGATTTATTGCTGGGCAATGAAGAGAGTTATCAGGTTGTCGTCTATAACGGTGCCTATCAATCACAGCTATCGAAGACTCGTGGTTTACCGGCAGCGGTACAAATAGACAGCCTGCAACAGGCGCTGGCAGGTCAGGATCAAACCCTGATGGCACACCTGGGCAAGCTTTCCGGTGAAGGTGAACATTTGTTTAATGCACTGAATACGGCATACCTGCAAGACGGTGTGTACATACGCGTTCCGGCAGGTTGCAAACTGGACAAGCCGATTGAAATTTTGCATGTCTCCTTAAGTTTTTCGGGTGCACTGATGGCGCAACCCCGGCACCTTGTGGTGCTGGAAGCTGGTGCCGAGGCGAGCCTGGTAGAACATTATGCTTCATTGGGTGATTCCTTGTGCTTTAACAATATGATCAGTGAAGTGTTTCTGGCGGAGCAGGCCAAACTGCACCATGCCCGGCTACAAAATGAAAGTCGACAAACACGGCATCTGGCAAGCCTGTATATCCAGCAGCAGCAAGCCAGCCAGTATCACGCGACTTCCATTGCCATGGGAGGGCTATGGTCACGCATTGAATTTCACAACAGTCTGGATGCTCCGGGTGCTGAAGCCTGGCATGCCGGCCTTTATATGGCGGGTAATGCCCAGCTGAACAACAACCACCTGAAGGTCTTGCATCGTGCTGCGGGATGCCGTAGCCGTGAAGTGTACAAGGGGATACTAAAAGGACAGGGCAGGGCAGTCTTTGATGGCCTGGTCAAGGTTGACATAGACGCGCAACAAACCCATGCCCACCTGAGTAATGCCAATCTGCTCCTGTCGCGTGATGCAGAAATTGACACCAAACCTATACTCGAAATCGAGGCTGATGATGTGCAATGCAGTCACGGCACCACCGTAGGGCAAATAGATCCCGAGCTGTTGTTCTACCTGCGGGCGCGTGGCATACCGGAGCATCAGGCCCGGCAAATGATTTGCCTGGGGTTTGCCGGTGATATTGTGGAAACCCTGCACTGGCCACCTCTGCGGGACTATGTTGAGGGTCTGTTGCAGCAGCGTTTGCAACATATAACCCGGATTGGGTAAGGTTGAGGCTGGTGGGTTAAATCTGATGCTTTGTATATATAGGGCGGATAAGAAACGCCACCTGACAAGGTGCTGAATTTACCTGTTTGTCGGATGGCGCTATCACTTATCCGACCTATTTTTAGAAAACATATTGTGGCAAAACACAGGGTTGACCCGCTACCAGGTTGGGTAAGGAATAAAGAGAGAATAGAACGTGTTTAAACTGGCAAAACTGGCAAAGCGTAAAAAAGATAAGGTGCTGTCTGGCCCACCAGACAAGGCGAGCTTGAAAGAAGCTGTTATCGACGCCATCAAGGAGATCTATGATCCGGAAATCCCGGTCAACCTCTATGATCTGGGGTTGATTTATACCATTGATATTAATGATGATTTTTTTGTAACCGTAGACATGACCCTGACCGCACCGGCCTGTCCGGTTGCAGAAATAATGCCCGGGCAAGTGGAAAGTGCGGTGAAATCCGTCACGGGGGTGAGTGATGCCAGGGTTAATCTGGTCTGGGATCCCCCTGGTCGCAGGAAAACATGAGCGATGAAGCCAAATTACAACTGGGATTATTGTGACACGATGACAGCAATGCAAACCACGCAAACGGCAACTTCTCAGGACACCCTGAATGAAATCGCTGAAGACTTTGAGCTGCTGGAAGACTGGGAGCAACGCTATCAGTACCTGGTAGAACTCGGTGAACAGCTCCCGCCTATGCCCGCTGCTGAAAGAACGGATGAAAACCGTGTCATGCCCTGTATGAGCAAGGTCTGGGTCCATGCGTACCCTGATCCTGAAAACCCTGTACGTCTGTTGTTTCATGGCGATTGCGATACCGCGATTATCAAAGGAGTGGTGGCACTTCTGATACACATCTTTTCGGGGAAAACCGCTGATGAAATTCAAAAAACAGATATCGATGGTTTGTTTCAGCGCATTCAGCTGGCTGAGAACCTGAGTCCCAATCGTCATGTTGGTATCTATGCGATCGTTGAGAAAATGCGTGAACAGGTGGAGAAACAGCGCGTGAATTAAGAGGTAGCGGTAAAGCGACAGGAGGCGGTTTTTTGCCAACAGTGCTGTTTTACAAACGATAATACCCGCATTAAAATTATTCAGGAATCCCTGGTTGACCAGATTTTCAGGCTTTCCAGAATGAGCGAGGTACCTGTCTATGAAGGCCAGTATTATCGTACCGACCTATAATCGTGCAGACTATTTTTCTCGACTGTATCACTGTTTTCAGCATCAGACGCATCCAGACTGCGAGCTACTGGTTTATGATGATAGCCCGCAGCGCTCGAGCTTTTTTGATGATAAGGCGAAAGACGCTGTTCGTTATTACTATTCAGAGACACGACTGACAATCGGGGAAAAGCGGAATTTTCTGATCGGGCAGGCTCGTGGTGAAGTCATCGTACACTTTGATGACGATGACTACTATGCACCTCACTATGTTGAGTTTATGTTGCGCCTGCTGGGTGATGAGTATGCGCTTGCCAAACTGTCTGGCTGGTTCCTGTACCAGGTAGAAAACCACTTTCTGGGCTACTGGGATACAGCACACGATGACGAAAAATGTTATCTGATAGAGCCGTCTTCCCCGGTTCATCCCGTCTACCTGGAAGGGAAAGCATCATCACTGACGGGGTTCGGCTTTTCCTATGTCTATAAAAAGTCAGTCTGTGAGCAGGTGCCGTTCCAGGCGATTAACTTTGGTGAAGATAACCAGTTTATACTAGATAGCCTGGAACAGGGCTACCGGCTTCACTATGTTGATGATCCTGAGGGGCTGGTATTACATATTATTCACCTGTCCAATACCTCCAGAGCGTTTCCGCAATACAGGCTTCCGCCACATCTGGTCAAAAGCCTGTTTGGAGCCGGGATAGCGGATTACATCAAGACTTGAGCCTTCCTGCCCATGTAGCATGAACACGGCGTTATCACACCAGAGCAGATCCAGAGAGTCTCCATCTGACAAAGTGAGCCGTTCCTTCCTGCCGGGCTGGTGCTGGCGGAGCTGATGGGTGATAACAGATCAAAGCGACTGTTGTGAGGGTTGCGTATCGCTCAGTTTAAATTGTTTATACACATGTAAAGAAAAGAACTCGTAGAGGGCTAATTTGCAGGTTGGTGGTGGCGAAGGCCTCCCAACAAACCTTGTCATGTTGGGCTTCGTGCCCCCAAGGTAGGCGATAAACCGAATAGAAAGCAAAAGGGTTATTTGTCATTTTATATTTTTTATCAAAAAAAACAGCCTGATCTACACTAAACTCATCAAACTGGTTAGCGTATTAGCGATGTGAGTAGTGACTGCTCTGGCAGTTAGTCGTATAAACGGATGAGCGAAACCCACAACCCCGCTTGTCACAGGTTCATTTTATTAATAAAAAAGACGCGCCGTTTTGAGTATTCTGAATGCCTTGAAAATACAGTCTCGTGTGATTCACGCTCTGATTCTGAGAGAAACCCGCACACGGTTTGACAGAAATAAACTCGGGTATCTGTGGGCCTTATTCGAGCCGATAACCTACGTGCTGATACTGATAGCTGTGTTTTCCGCCATGGGTCGATCCTCCCCTATTGGTGACAGCCAGTCGTTGCCGCTCTTTTTCCTGTCGGGTCTGGTGCCCTGGCTACTGTTTGCCAACACGGTGAATAAAGTGATGGAAGGCGTAAATGCCAACAAGGGGCTGCTGACCTATACCCAGGTAACGCCGTTTGATGTGCTGGTTTCACGCGCACTGCTGGAATTTGCCACCATGGTCGTGGTCTTGATGATCCTGCTGTTTTTGTTTGCCTGGGCGGGTTATTACCAGCCGATTGAATCCTTTAACGATATGTTGCTGGGGCTGTTGGCTATCTGGCTATTTGCAGTGGGTATTGGCTTTATCAACGCCAGTATCAAGTTGTATCTGCCCTCCTATGGGCAGACATATGCCGCCATACAACGTCCTTTCTTTTTTGTATCAGGCATCTTTTTTACCGCTGAGAGCCTGCCACCTACGTTGCGTGAGATTGCCCTCTACAACCCGATACTGCATGCGGTGGAATGGTGCCGCAGTGCTATTTTCACGAACTACGATGCCCGTTACCTGGATAAGGACTATTTGCTCACGTTTGTGGTTGTATTGCTCAGTATTGGCCTGGCCTTTGAACGTACCACGCGAAAATTTGCACGGCAGGGATAACCCCGATAGCCCCAAACCAGCAGGGAAGAATAGAATGATTGAATTTAACCGTGTTTCCAAAAGCTACCCCATGAAGCATGGGCGTAAACGGATTTTGCAGGACTTCAGTTTTACTTTTCCCGAAGGAAAAAACATCGGCATCCTGGGAAGGAATGGCACCGGAAAGTCCACCATTATGCGTTTAATCGCAGGCTCTGAATTCCCGGATTCCGGTGCCATTACCCGACGGGGAAAACTCTCCTGGCCACTGGGTTTTGCGGGCGGCTTCAGCCCCAGCTTGACGGGTGAAGAAAATCTGCGCTTTATCTGTCGAATTTACGATGCAGACATTCCCACCGTTACGCGTTTTGTGGAGGATTTTTCAGAGCTGGGTGACTTCTTTTATGAGCCTATTCGCAATTATTCCAGCGGGATGCGCTCCCGGCTTTCTTTTGGACTCAGTATGGCGATTGATTTTGATGTCATTCTGATTGATGAAATACTGGGAGTAGGTGATCAGCATTTCCAGAAAAAATGCCGTCTTAAAGTCGAAGAAAAAACAGCCAGTTCCAATATTATTATGGTATCGCACAGCATGGAAACCATCCGCAATTTTTGTGATATTGCTATGGTACTGGCAGATGAAAAGCTCACAATCTATAACGATGTGGAAGCGGCTATCACCGTGTATTCCCAGAGCTGAGACGAACGGATGAAAGTATTAAAACTACCCGTTTCCTTCCTCGTTTTTGTGTTGTTACCAATTTTGGTAGCCGGTCTTTATTATGCCTTTTTTGCTTCGGGTCAATATGTTGTAGAGACCAAGTACATTATTGAAGGGCACAAAACCTCCCAGTCCGATATGTTGGGTGCGCTGGCAGGTATCAATGGCACAGCCTCTTCCCCGTCGGCCAAAGACTCCTACATTGCCCAGGAATACATCTGGTCAGCCGAATTGCTAAACAAGATAGACCGGGAGCTGGGCATCCGCAAACACTATTCAGACCGTCGTTATGATGGCTGGGCACGCTTACCAGAGGACGCATCCCTGGCAGATTTTCTGGAGTACTGGAAGGCGATGATTGATATCCGCTATGACGGCACCTCGGGTATTACAACACTCTCGGTAACGGCCTTTAGCGCAGAGGATGCCTTGCGTATCGCCAGGCGGCTGCTTGAAGAAGCCGAGCAGCATGTGAACAAGCTAACGGAACGGGTTCGTCATGACAAGCTCAGCTTTGCCAAAAACGAATTGCAAGAAGCCGAACAACGCCTCATTAATGCCCGTGCCGCGATGATTCGCTTTAGAAGCCAGCAAAAGGATATTGACCCGGAGAAAACCACCGTCTCAAAACTGGAGATTGTGGCAGAACTGGAAAGCCAGCTGGCAACAGCAGAAGCCGAGCTGGCGAATATGGCTACCTATATGAAGGCGGATTCCATCAAGTTAGGTGCGTTACGCAACAAGGTGAGTTCACTCAAACGCCAGATTCATATCGAACGAAAACGCTGGAGCAACAACGTGGATGAAACCCGAGCCCTGAATAACCGCATTGCTGAATATGAAATCCTGCTGGCAAAAAAGACGATTGCCGAAAAGTTTTACGAATCTGCACTGGCATCACTGGAAAGCGCACGCCTGAGTACCATGCAGCAACAGCAATACCTGGAAGTGATTGCCGCCCCCTATAAACCTGTTGAGGCAGAAAAACCTTATGTATTGAGCAATATGCTGTCCGTCATTCTGGGGAGCTTTTTATTCTGGGTCATTGGCAGCCTGATTATTTCTGCGGTTCGGGATCATGTGTAGTGAATAGTGAACAGGTGTACTAAATAGCATGAAAGAATGTATTGTCATACTGGGTATGCACCGCTCCGGAACATCGGTATTAACAGGGTTGATATCCCTGTTTGGTGGCTATATTGGCGCTGATGCTATGTCGGCGACGGAAGCGAACCCCATGGGATACTTTGAAAATAACAAAGTTTATACACTGAATGAGAAGATATTAAAGGCGCACCAGACATCCTGGGATACGGTTTCTTTCTCAGCCCAAAGGATTCAGCCCGAGCACTTCAGGGCACTGGTTGCAGAAGCCAGGCAAGTGATTGATAGCGAGTTTCGCTATGTCAATACATTGCTGATTAAAGACCCCCGCATGTGCCTGCTATTCCCGATATGGGAGCAGGCATTGCAGGAGATGAATATTCGTGTGAAACCTGTTCTGGTTTATCGTTCACCGCTGGAAGTGGCGTTTTCCTTGCAACACCGGGATGAGCTGGATATCGAAAGGGGTTTATTGGTATGGGCTCACTATCTTTTTAGCTCAGAGTCTTTTAGCCGTCAGTATCCGGAGCGCCTGGTTATTGAATATGACAAGGACTTTCGGCAGCTGACAACACTGCTTGAAACACTGAGTCAGTTTCTTGGCGTGGAAGTCACAGACAGCATTGCTGAACGAGCTGTTCAAATGTATTCGCCATCACTCAAACACCATACGATTGAGCTGGGGAACATTTCCGGTGACCTTCCGGCTTATTTAAAAGACCTGATTGCACTACTGTTACAGTCTGGCCTGAACTCGACGGAGAAGCTGGACTCACTGGCGGCAGACTTTTATACCACCTCCCGTTTCTATCGGCATAACACTACCCGTTACCGGGCGCTGAAGAAAGAACAACAGGCATTGCAGGTCTCGCTGCAATCCATGCAAGCACAGCTCGCTGAAAAAGAAGCCGCACTTGAAGCCTGTAAAAATAAAAAGAAAGCCGTAGAAAAGCAGCGGGATTTAAGGGACAAAAAGTTGCAGACCTATGAGCAAGCCCTGAAACAGGAAAAGCGCAAGCAGCAAGCGATGCAACAATCCTTGCAGGCCAGGCTGCGCTCGCGTGAAAAGGAATACCAGAGCAACAGGGAAGCGCTCGAATCCATTATCCGAAAAAACAAAACCGATTACCTGCTGTCGAGATCGTCGATAGAATCTGTGATGAGTAGCAAGCAGCAAATGATCGCAACCATTGAAGCCACACTGGAAAGAAAAAGTCAGGATCTGGTTAAACAGGCACAGCGCTACCAGACGGCCGAAGCGGTTTTTTACCGGGTGTTACGAGAACCACACTGGTGTAGAAAGCTCAAGCGCATACAGCCGGAAAATACCCACTATAAAAACAAGCAGCGGTTACTGCCCCTTGCCCGGCAGGCAACCCGGCAGTACCTGAAGGACAAGGCAGTTATCGTTGAGTCAGGGCTGTTTTCTTCCTTTTACTATCTGACGCACTACCCGGATGTCTTTCAGGCAGGTGTAGACCCGGTCAACCATTACTGTCAATACGGGTGGAAAGAAGGGCGTAACCCCAGTCCGTATTTTAATACCCGGCGTTATCTGACACAGTACCGCGATGTTGAAAAGGCAGGCATGAATCCACTGCTGCATTACCTTCGATATGGCAAGGGAGAAGGGCGCTCCCCCTGCGGAGAAGAGATACCACCAGAACGCCAGACAGCCTGGTTGTCTGGCGCAAAGAAAGAGTCACAGGCAGGATCAGGGCAGACGCTACCCGTACCTGATACCGCCTGTCAACGCCTGAAACAGGTCGTGCAGCAACAGGCGCTACCCGTTCTGCAGCGCGACAATAATGCAATCCTGGTATCCATTATTGTCCTGAACCGGGATGGAGCAGGGCACCTCAAGACCCTGATACCAGCACTGTATGAACATACCCAGGGCATACGTTATGAACTCATTGTGGTTGATAATGCATCAACCGACAACTCGGTTTCCTATCTAGAAAACAGCACCTATGATATGCCGCTGAAACTGATACGCAATAGCGTGAATGAAACCTTTTCCAGGGGGAATAATCAAGGTGCCCGGCAAGCCAGGGGGAAATACCTGGTCTTGTTGAATAATGATGTAGAGCCGTTGCCGGGCTGGTTACACCATTTGCTGCATTGTGCCGAAAAACAGGAAAAGACAGGCGCTGTGGGGTCCCGTCTGGTGTACCCTTTCAAGGCCTCGTTTGAAAACAGCTGTAGCGTGCAACATGCCGGTATCGCGTTTCGGGACGAAGTAGGCTTTTTTCGTCCATACAACCAGGGTAACGGGCGCTCAGGAAGCTCCCCCCATGTGATGAACAATGGAAGAAAAGCAGCGGTTACAGCGGCCTGTTTATTGGTGCCCAAAGCGGTTTACCAGCAAGTAGGGGGGCTGGATGAAGGTTACAACTACGGCTTTGAAGATGTGGACTTTGGCCTGAAACTCATACAGGCGGGCTACCACAATTATTACTGTGCGGAGTCGGTACTCTTTCATTATGAATTTGGCACCCAGGAGAAAAACGACCGCGAAGAAGTCAAACAGCGCCGCCTGAAAAACACCGAACGGTTTCGCTATAAATGGTTTTCAGTCATCAAGGGGAATTACTGGAAGGAAAAGCTCTTTAACGGCTCGAGCCTGTATGCTGAAACTCCCCTGAAAGTTGCACTGGCTATTACCGACTACGGACCAAATGTCGCGGCGGGAGACTATTTTACCGCGCAGGAACTGGCTACCGCACTGGAAGTGCTGGGCTGGTCAGTAACCTATCTGAGCCGGGTGAAGCAGGAGTGGTACCAGATCGGGGAAGAGGTGGATGTCCTGATTAGCCTGATTGATGCCTATGACCTTAACAAAATACCAAAAAGAAACAAGCGCCTGTACCGTATAGCATGGGCCAGGAACTGGTTCGACCGCTGGTGCAACAACCCTTCTTTTGAACACTATGACCAGGTTTTCGCCTCCAGCCATCTGGCGTGTGACTATATTCGTCAACACAGCAGACAAGAAGCCATGCTGTTACCCATTGCCTCGAATCCGGAGCGCTTTGCCAGGGCAAGCGGGTGCAAAAATGCACAACAGTATCAGAGTGATATCTGCTTCACCGGGAATTACTGGAGCTCACCCCGTGATATCATGGAGGCATTGAGCGAGCAAACCCTGAAAAAATACCGCTTTCACGTTTACGGTGCGAACTGGGAAAAATTCAAGAAATTCAAACCCTACCACAAAGGGTTTTTGGCCTATGGCGAGATCCCCTGCGTTTATCAGCAGACCAGAATCGTCATAGATGACGCAGTGAAGCATATCACCAAGCCCTATGGTTCGGTCAATAGTCGGGTATTTGATGCACTGATGTCGGGAGCCCTGGTGATCACCAACGGCGTGGAAGGCTCCAAAGATCTGTTCCAGGGCGAATTGCCCTATTATGAAACCCCCCGGCAGCTAGATCAGTTACTGGACTTCTACCTGGGAAACGAAGCTGCGCGTCAGCAAAAAATCGGTCAGTTGAGGCGTATAATCCTTGGCAAGCATACCTATCATCATCGTGCCAAAGCCATCCGGCAGGCCCTGATGAAGCGTTTTATTGCCCGCTCAATCGCCATCAAAATCCCGGCACCTAACTGGCAAGGTGCTCACAGCTGGGGTGATTATCACATCGCCGTATTATTGAAACAACAGCTGGAAAAACTGGGCTACTCGGTATTACTGCAAGTGTTGCCAGAGTGGGATAACGAAGCAGGCATGGCCTGTGATATCGCCCTGGTTTTACGGGGTCTGAGTCGTTATAACGTCAAGCCACACCAGCTGAACCTGATGTGGAATATCTCCCATCCGGATGCAGTCACGCTGGAAGAATACGAAGAATACGACCAGGTATTTATTGCCTCAACCTGCTGGGCGGAACACATTGCAGGGCAAGTCTCCGTACCCGTCAGCAGCCTGCTGCAATGCACGGATCCGGAGCGTTTTCGCAGACCGGATGCCCGACAAAGAAAAGCGTATCGAAAATCCCTGCTGTTTGTGGGTAACTCCCGAAATGTCTTCAGAAAAGTACTTAACGACCTGTTACCTACCCACCTTGACCTGTCCGTATATGGGCGCAACTGGAATAAGCTTATCCCGCTGCGTTATATCAAGGGTGAGCATATCCCCAATGATGAGCTATACCGGTATTACGGCTCGGCAGATATCCTCCTGAATGACCACTGGGACGACATGCGCGAGCAGGGGTTTGTTTCCAACCGCTTGTTTGACGGCCTGGCCTGCGGTGCATTTATTGTGACCGACCAGGTTAAAGCCATGGGAGAACTCAAACAGTTTGTACAAACTTATGAAACTGCCGATGAACTACAGGAGCTTATTCAGTATTATCTGGAACACCCCGAAGAACGGCGAAAAAAAGCCAGGCAGGGCATGGAGTACGTTCGGCAGCAGCACACCTTCAAGCAGCGGGCGGAGGCCATATCCCGCGTGATCGAGCAACTACTCAGCTGCCGCCAGACCCGCCTGTGCTAGAGGCTTGCCGATGACAGAACGCATGCTGAGTATCGTCATTCCGGTTTACAACCGGCCGGTATTGCTGGCGCATCTGCTGGTGGAACTGGCGACGGCTATCACCGCAGGCGCCTATACGCACCAGGTTGAAATGATTGTAATTGATGATGCCTCCGAAAAAGCTCTTGCACTCCCCCCCTTGCCGGTCACCGTAAAACTGCTACGCAATAGCCAGCAACAGGGAGCGCCATATTCCCGCTGCAAAGGCTTGCAGCAGACAAGCGGCCGCTTTGTGCATTTCCATGACTCGGACGATAGCATGGCAGCCGGCTGGCTGGAGGCAATCATGCAGGAGCTGGCGGATAACCCACAGACCGACCTCCTGGTCACCGGGCGCTATGACAAGACCCGTGACATTAGCCGTTATCGCTACCAGCGTTTTTTTCACCAAAATGCACACGCACCGCAAAGAATCAGAAAGCGGCTAGTGTATCGCAACTGCCTTGGCCCCCTGGGAGGCGTAACATTCTCTCGTCAGCTGCTGGAGAAAATCGAATGCTTAAACCTGTCATCCTGTCAGGACTGGCAGATGTATTACCACGCACTGGCACATGGCAAACGGTTACGCAGTCGCCCCGATATCTGTTTCCTGTTCAACCAGCAAGGTAGCGACCGCATATCGGCACATGCCAGAAAAAAACTGCTCGGTCATCTGCAGCTGGCACGAATAACAGCCAGGCAATCGGTTTTCGGGCGACATATCCGCCTTTTTTACCTGCAAACATGCCACCAACCTGTTGACAGGCAAGGTGGCCTGATACAGCGGTTCTATCGACAACACCGCCTGTCAATCCTCGGGGTATATCTGCTCGCCAGCCTGGTCTGGAGAATGAGCCCCTATCTCCCGCCAAAAAAGTGACCAATAGAATGATTATTGCTAACTTTTCTACCAAAAAACTGACGAATTTCATCTCACAGGAAATTCGACCAGACTTATTCAGAGCCTCCTTAGAAGTATTCACGCATGGCGGTGTGATCATCGGGATTTACTGTATATGTGCGCGGCAAGGCAAACATCCTCTATTGAACCCTGATCCGCGAGAAGTATCAGCCAGGAGTATGAAATAAACAGGCTTTAAATCTATATAATTCAAATGCTTTAATCGTCCTCATTGTTTTGACAAACTGTCTGCTAACGACTATGAGTAGGGGCAGGAGGCTGTTGCCTTGATTGATAGTGGTATGAATACACACGCACAGTTTTTGGTGCCAGCCAGAATCGAAAAGTATGGAAAAGTATGGAAAATTACACCTTTGTTTCGGTTGATGCGCTTCTGGATAGCCGTACCAGAGCCCTGTTAGATGCGGCAACCTATGCGCGGCGTTATCCGCTTTATACCAATATAAGCCGGTTTGACAAGCCCGGAGTGGCGTTGCTATGGCGGCAGGACAGGCAGACCGTTGCACCTTCCTACATTCTGGAGCTGGCACAGGCTAAAGTGGTTCATCAGGGTGCGGTAATCACGTCTGATGACCGGGTTATTGATGCCTCTGTGTTTGGTTTTAGCGGAATGGATGGCAGTATTTCCTGTACTGAAACAGGTGTGTCGTATACGGGAGCGGGGTGTACAACAGCGGTTGACGCAGCGGTTGTGATCAAGAAAATAGGGGCGATTAACTATGGGCACTGGCTGGTCGAGATGTTACCCAAGGTGTTTTTTGCGTATCAGCAGCCGGCATTAGAAGGCGTGCCTATTATTATCCAGAGAACCACAGGCAACCTTAAGCGGGCGATTTTTGACAGCCTTGAAGCCATTGGTTTTCCGCTTGAAAATGTCATTGAAACCGGTAATGACATGCTGTGCGCTGATACCCTGTTTTATCCAACTCCGGTGACCTGGCATCCGGTGACCAAGGCGCCTGCTATTATTCCCTTGTTTGAACAGTTGGCTGCACCGTATCCGCAGGAGCGACAGGAGATTTTATTTATTTCACGTGCGGATACCGACCGCAGAAGGTTGATGAATGAGAAAGCCGTCATAGAGAGCTTGCGGCGGCGTTGGGGTTCGGTGCGTGTGCTCTTTCCTGCGAGCATGACGTTTCAGGAGCAGGTACGGACGTTTGCCAATGCCCGGTGTATTGTGGGGCCGATGGGGGCTGGGCTGGTCAACAGCCTGTTTGCCCCGGCTGATGTCCCGGTATTGGTATTGTGCAGTGAGCAGGTGCCAGGGCATTTTTTCTGGGATATTGCCTGTCTTAGAAAGACACCCTACTACCATTTGTTTGGTTCTGCGGTCGCACCGACTGTTATGGCAGATTATTTGATTGATCCTGGTGAGCTGGAAGCGTGCCTGGATGCGATGGCTGGGGTGTTGTAATGCGCTTTCCTGTTAGCAGAGAGTATTGCAGAAAACAAGATAGTAGCTTGGCGCTGATGCAGGGAGCCCAACAATACACGGTCTTGCCGTTATGAAGACAACACCTCCACCCATTCGTATTGGTATTGCAGGAACCGGCTATATATCGCGCGGTTTTAATCAGCTGTTACTGCAACAGCGTGCATTTATAGCGACCAGAGTACTGACTCGCCGCCCGCTTGACGCTTGCCGTGAATTTCCCCGTCAGGATCTGCTGACGCATTCCCTGACGGATTTGGTCGATCATGCGGATGTGATTGTGGAATGTAGTGGTGATCCGCTGCATGCGGCGGAAGTGACGCAACAGGCATTTGCTGCGGGATTGCCAGTTGTGACAATGAATACCGAGTTTCATATTACCTGTGGCTCGTGGTTTGTTGACAAGGGCTTGTTAACCGAGGCGGAAGGGGATCAGCCGGGATGTCTGGCAGCACTGGATGAAAATGCCCGGACAATGGGGTTCAGGCCGCTGGTCTATGGCAATGTCAAAGGCTTTCAGAACCTGAATCCCGGGCTGGAGGAGATGCAGTACTGGTCAAGGAAGCAGGGGATTAGTCTGCCAATGGTGATTGCCTCTACAGATGGTACCAAGGTACAGGCCGAGCAGGTACTGGTGGCCAATGGGCTGGGGGCGGATATTGCCCAGGAAGGTTTATTGGCCTATCCATCCACCTGTCTGGAGGATGAGGTTCAGCGTCTGGCAGTAGTGGCCAGTCGTCGTGGCAGTGCTATTAGTGATTTTGTGATTCATGCTACGGCGCCTACCCGGGTGTTTCTTGTTGCCGAGCATCATGCAGCACAGCAGGCGGCACTGGCTTACCTGAAACTGGGTGATGGCCCCTACTATACCTTGAGTCAAAATAGTGTGTTATGTCATCTGGAAATACTTAAGAGCGTTAAACGTATTGTTACACTGGGAACAGTGTTACTAAATAATGGTAGACGCCCTCAAACCGGTCTTGCAGCTATCGCCAAAAAGGATTTGCCTGCAGGAACTGTCATCCCCCACGGTATTGGCAGCTTTGAGTTACGTGGCGTGGCGGTCAGGATAGCGGAGCGCCCTGATCATGTGCCGATAGGGCTCCTGTCTGATGTGGTGCTCAGCCAGGCCGTCGAAAAAGGCGAAATCGTGTCTTTCCATCATATTGACATTCAGCCGTCTCTGGCGCTTGAAGCCTGGCTGGATATTCGTCAACGCGAAGCGTGAACTCACTGTACCGGCAAGCTGCTGGTTGCTGACAGATCATGGATGATGATGCCTGTTGCGGCTGCCTGGATAGTGGGAACACCCATACAGGTATGGCTAATGACAGCAATAGCAACAGCAACAATAAGCTCTCTACATTGCTGGAGTGCTCGCACTGATCAGTGTCACAGGGCGGTGTCTCTGTCTGTTTTGACGGCTTCCTGTGAAACATAAGCAGCAGCATACGACGCTTGCCTGCCGCATTTGTGGTGACAGGGCATTCCAGGTGCTTGATCTGGGGTTTTTACCCCTGGCGAATGGTTTGCTGAACCCGGCAGAGCGTGACTGTGATGTCTTTCCGGCTGTTTTGCATGTGTGTTCGCATTGTGCAACCGCGCAGCTCGGGTATTGCCCGGATGCTTCTGTCTTGTATGCGGATTACAAGTATGTCACACCGCAAAGCGAGATGCTGTCACGGCATTATCAACAGCTTGTTGCCTACCTGAAAGCGCATCACGGTTTGAGTAAAAGCAGCTCGGTGCTGGAAATTGGCAGTAATATCGGTCACTTTCTGCAATATCTTCAACCTTGTGTGGGTCGTCTTCTGGGTGTGGATCCCGCCAAAAATATAGTGCAACAGGCCAATGCAGCGGGAATACCTACCCTGTGCCGGTATTTTGATAAAACGGTTGCCAGGGAAATACGTGCGGGTCATGGCGAGGTGGATTTTATCTTTGCCAGGCATTGTTTCGCGCATAATGAAAAACCCTGGAAAATGTTGCAGGGCGTCGATACCCTGTTAAGTCCGGACGGGGTTTTTGTGATCGAAAATGCCTACTTTCCGGATACGGTGGCACGTTGTGAGTTTGATCAGATTTACCATGAGCATATGTATTATTTCGGTATGCGTGCTATTCATTATCTGGCTCAGCAATATGGTTTTGTTGTGACTGATTGTCTGCACAGTGATATTCATGGTGGCACCATGCTGTATATCCTGCAACGCTCAGGGACAGCATCGGCACGGGTCAGGCAGGCGCTACGGGCGGAAAAAGACATGCACCGGGCCTCTTTTTACAAGACGTTTGTGAGAAAAACCAATGAGAACAAGGCCACTTTACAGGCTTTGCTGCAACGGCTAGGCCGGGAGGGCAAGACGATTCATGTGTATGGTGCATCTGCCAAGTCAACCACGTTGCTCAATTATTTTGGTATTGATACAAGGATTACGCCACTGGCTGTTGACTCTACAAGCTGCAAGCAGGGCATGGTGATTCCGGTGGTCAATATTCCTATTATTAGTGAAGAGGAGGCCTGTTTGAACCCGCCGGACTATTATTTGCTGACAATCTGGAACTACCGGGATGAAATTATTGAAAAGGTACGTTCCGCGGGGAATTATGACAGTTTATTTATTATTCCCCATCCCGAAGTTCAAATTGTGACTAAATAGGTAACTGGAACACACATCAGCGGTCAATCTATCCGTTCACTGAAGTAAATCCGTTAAGGGTGGTTATGGAAAACACAGCAGACAGGGACTTGTGGCCTGTATTATTTCCCGCACTGCGTGAGTATGGTCGCGGTTGCATGGCGTATTCCAGTTTACAGCCGGGGCTGGAATACGAACAGCTTGCTGATGGAGGGTATATTGCTTACTTTTCGTTCAGGCATTTCTTCTGGGCACGCAAGGGGGTCAAGATGGTGTTGGCCGATCCGGTGTGTGACGCAGATAAGCTGCCGGATGCGATTCACCAGTTTGTGCGTAAGCATCCGCATGTGATTTTCATACAGATTTCAGCGTCTGTCGCCGGGGTACTGGATGCACTGGGTTACGAAGTAAACCCGTTCGGTATTGAGACAGAGCTGTCATTGGCAGACTTTAACCTGGCCGGAAAGCAACGCAGTAAACTGCGACAGTGGCGAAACAAATGCCAGCGGGAAGGGGTGAGTATCCGTGAAGTCTGTTTTTATAATAAGCAGGGTCTCGCCGATACGGATCTGATCCGTGCCGTGCAAGCCCTGTCGCGTGAGTGGATAAAAAACAAGGGCGGGCATGAGCTTTTCTTTCTGACCCGGCCGCTGCGCTATGAGCGCGAACCGGATGTGCGTTGCTTTGCTGCTTATCAGGGGGCAGAACTGCTGGGCTTTGCGGTTTTTGATCCCATGTATGAGGCGGGTGAAATCACCGGGTATTATCACAATATTGATCGGCTGGCTGCCTCGGCACCGCATGGCACCAGCGCCTGCCTGGTGTTGCAGGCGATGGAACAGTTTTGTGCAGAGGGTGTCCGGAAGCTGTCACTGGGTATGTCGCCCCTTTGCGGTATTAAGCGTGCAGGCTATTGCTCCAACTCTTTTTTTCATGATGCACTGGTGTTCAGCTATCGTCATCTGGAGTGGATTTATCCGTTCAAGGGTAATGCGTCCCATAAAAAGAAATTTAACGGTCAGACTCATCCGGTATTTTTTTCCAGTACCCGGGGCAATAGTTTATGGCAATTATTTATCAGTTTAAAAGCTATGGGTTTGTTTTAGTGTGTTGGCAATATGACATCGACGCAGGATTCCCGCTGCAAGTGCTGTGGTCATGAGTGATTTTATTCCGCCTTATCCGAAGCGCCATAAAAAGGCTCTGAATCCGCTGCAAATCCTTTATTATGCAAGAAAAGACCTGCTGTCTATCTGGCCTGAAACGGCATTCCGGCACGAGTTTATGCATGCAAAAATTCTCAGGCAGCATGTTTTTATTGCCAATACTCCATCCATTATCCGCCATATATTTGTGACTCGTCACCAGAATTATGAGCGGAAAAGTATGCAGATGAAACGTGCGCTGGAACCGCTGCTCGGAGATGGTCTGTTTATTAGTGAAGGTTCTGTCTGGAAGGAAAGACGGGGGATGCAAACACACCTGTTTGATCAGGCACATATCCGGCGCTACAGCATCAGCATGGTCGCAACTATTAACGAAATGGCAGAGCGCTGAGCTTGCCTGTCAGGAGTACGATTGACGTTCATCCTGAAATGGCGAAACTCACCGCTGAGATTATTGCTCGTAACCTGTTTGGTACCCGTCTTGGTACAGAGAATGCCGAGGCTGTCGTTAATGCGTTTGCGGACTATCAGGCAGCTATTGGGCAGATGGCCCTGTCCAACTTTCTGGGCTTGCCCGACTGGCTCCCGGCGATCAGCGGCAAAGTAGGCAGGGCGCATACTGCTGCAAGCCGTATTCATCGCATTGTAGACCTTATTATTGAGCAGGCTACACAGCAGGGGGAGAGGGATACCCTGGCGGCATCCCTGATGCAGGCGAATCAGCCTGGTCATCCAGGTTGCCCAGCATCCGGGGCATTGAGCCTGGAACAGATTCGTAATGAAATTATTGTGCTGTTTATGGCGGGGCATGAAACCACGGCGAATGTTTTGTCCTGGGCCTGGTATCTGATTTCCCAGGCGCCAGCGGTGGCAGGGAAGTTCTATGCCGAGCTGGATCAGGTATTACAGGGCAGGCAAGCTACTTTCGATGATGTGAGTCGTTTGCCTTATACGCGCGCTATTCTGGATGAAACCATGCGCCTGTATCCCCCGGTGCCCATTTTGTCCCGGCAGGCTCTGGAAGAGGATGAAATACGGGGGCGAATCATACCGCCCAACGCGATTATGCTGATTGTTCCCTGGCTGGTTCAGCGACACAAAAAATATTGGAGTAAGCCGGATCATTTTATACCGGAGCGGTTTATGCCGGGTGCTGCCAAACCTGAAAAGTTCAGCTACTTGCCGTTTAGTGCCGGCCCCAGAGTGTGTATTGGCAAGTCGTTTGGTTTGACGGAATCGGTCCTGTCCCTGGCAATACTGGGGCAACGCTTTCGACTACAGCGGGACAGTGGGGCAGCGGTCAGGCACGAATGCCGCCTGACGTTACGCCCGCAGGGTCGATTACCCATGCAACTGGTACGGCGGTCGTAGTAATGGCTGTTAATGGCCACCCTCCCAGAGGTAATTTCGGGTGATAGATCCTACCAAAATCATACCCAGACGGTGGGCATATTTTGTCACCGCTGATTTGTATGAACCAATAATTGGAGAAATAGTATTTTCCCCTGATTCTGAAATCGTTTTTGTCCTGTAGTTTTTAATTGTTGTGGTAGAGACAAGGCCCCCGATTATGTCTTTTTTTTGCGAGGATCAACAATATCTTTTAAATCGACCAGATCCCAAATACCACTATGACGATAAATTCTTTTTTCCTTATTCGGATAATCGCCTACATCTTGTTCTAAGCGCTGCCCAACCACTATGCAGATTAAC
>WFWY01000144.1 GCA_015490895.1 Thiotrichaceae bacterium
AGTAAAACGCCAGCCAAAACAGAAGTTCTGGATTTACTGACGGGGGGAGGGCGTTTAAAAAAGGTCAGGGCACAGGCTCCTGCACTACTCCTGAAAATCAGGCCACAGATTGAACTTAGCGCCAATGCTCATACTGATACAGTAAGCTGGCTGCCTGCAAAAAATATTACCTTGTACCGGAATGGTCTAAATACGGGCAGTCGCTTGCAGGTAGGGAAGCCGGTGACACTACAGCTGGGTATCATCGCGGATGGTTTGCGAGCCGGGCAGCTTCCGGATCTCACCCTGGCAGTATCGCCGCAAGACTTTAAGGTTTATCGTGAACCAGCCGAGCTGAACAATACCGTCACAGTGACCGGCGTAACAGGTGTATGGAGCCAGAAAATAACCTTGATCCCCTTGCACAGCGGTGATTTGAGGATTCCTGAATTTCAGTTGCCCTGGTGGAATGCCGTCACAGGAAAAGCTGAACTTGCACGCTTAAGGCCCCTGCTTCTGAAGGTAGAAAAGACAACACCGCAAGCCCCCGTTATTGCATCACTGTCTGGCAGTGCTAAGCGCCACACTAATACTGGTAAAGCAGGGAAGATAGCGGTAGCGGGGCGTTTGCCTGAGACTGAAAAAAGAGATCAGTCTGTTTTGGGGTGGTTACTGGGCGCGGGTTTGTTCGTACTGGTTCTTGGATGGCTTTTTTATAGCCGGCTCCGGAAATATGGTGGCTGGCTTATGCGACGCTCAGGGGTATTGGCTAATTCCTCATTTGAGGACAAAAAACAGCAAGTACTCAATGACTTGCGGCAGGCTTGCCTGTCAAATGACCCTGTAAAGGCTGAAACACTGCTAATCCAGTGGGCGGATATTGTCGCGGATCTCAAGCCACCCACACTGGAACACATTGCTGCCGCAGAGCAGGGGCATTTACGTGAGGCAATCACAAAACTCAGTCAGGTGCTTTATGGGCACACTGCCGGGCGGAAGTCTGCGATATTTTCTCAACAGCAGTGGGGACAAGACTTGTGGAAAGCATTGGAACAATATCCGCTTGGTGACAGGCAAGAGCAGGTGCAAGGAAAACAGGAGCCTGTCTTGCAAAAGATGTACCCTGTTTAGGAGCTTCTTCCCTGGGTGATCCCGATTACCTGTAGCTCTGGAGCTACGGGCAGGGTTCCGGACAGTCAAGCGCTTAGAGCGTTCTATAAGTGAAACCCGCAGAAATCATATCAATATCGGAGGTCTCGGTAGATTTGGTTTCGATATCATTAAAGCGTTCCCATTCACCACGTAGTGACATGTTGTCGTTCAACTTATAATCCACGCCGGCACCAAACATGATATCAAAGGCACTACGTTTGCCATCGTTATTCTTCGCGGTCCATTTAAACATACCGGCTTTACCAAACAGACCAAGTTTGTCGTTCAGGGGTATTTTACCCAGTGCTGAAAACTCGAAACCAGTCACTTCACTGCTTTTGCTGGCTGAGGTGAGATTACCGATTGAGTTATAACCTACTTCAAAAGCAAGCCGCTCACTATAGTCATAACCGGCAAAGAGCTTCCATCCCATATCAGAGTCATCACAGTTATTAAGGCCAGTACAAAAATTATCAGAAGTGGAGCGACCCAGGCTGGCACCAAAGTAGACCGGATTAAAAGAACCGGGAGTTGCGCCAGATGCGCTGGTGCTAAACGGGTTAGTAAAAGAGAGAGGATCCGCATGAGTGACTGTTGGTATTGACAGGATCAGACTTGCAGCAAGTGCCAGGGGAGTGATGTGTTTCATAATTAACCTGTTTTGTTATTATTTTTTTTAAGGGTTGCGCCATTGTAAGAAGGGTATTTTGTTTTATAAAGAGAATCAGGATAAAAGGTGGTGTCGATGTGCCTTGTCTGGTTGGTGAGTAGAAGTAGCTGCCAGCAGGTTCTCTATATATAAACAGGGGATTATGCTATTCTCCGCGCATGAATAATGATCATTTAAGTACACAAGCATTTTCCGAACTTCCCCTGTACCCGCAGATTCAAGCCTCTTTACAGGATGCAGGGTTTGAGTACTGTACCCCGGTACAGGCTGAAACATTACAATATAGTCTTAAAAATCAGGATGTTACTGGCCAGGCACAAACGGGAACAGGAAAAACAGCCGCTTTTTTGCTGGCCGCATTCCAGAAGTTACTCAACAGGGGAGAGGATGCCCCAGCCACCAGACCTGGCCAAATAGGGTGTCTGATTATTGCACCCACGCGGGAGTTGGCGATTCAGATTGCCAGTGACGCTAAGACACTGGGTAAGCATACCCGCTTAAAAACAGCACTGGTTTATGGCGGTACGGCTTATGAACAACAACGGCGACAATTTAAGCAACCAGTGGATATACTGGTTGGCACCCCCGGACGCCTGATTGACTACTTCAAGCAAAACTGTTTTACGCTAAAGCAGATACAGGTATTAATACTGGATGAAGCAGACCGGATGTTTGATCTGGGTTTTATTAGTGATATTCGTTACTTGATGCGGCGTATGCCCCCTCCGGCCAGACGTTTAAATATGCTGTTTTCTGCTACGCTTTCACAGCGAGTGCTGGAACTGGCCTATGAGCATATGAACAACCCGGTCAAGGTGGAAATTCAGGGCGAGTCTGTTAGTGCAAAGAATATTACCCAAAAAGTCTATTATCCCGGGAATCAGGAAAAAATTCCGCTATTAATCGGTATTTTGCAAAATGAGCAACCTTTTCGCAGCATTGTGTTTGTAAACACCAAGCGTAACGCGGAGACTATCGAAGCTTTTCTGAAAGGTAACGACATTAAGGCTGCGATGATTTCAGGTGATGTGCGTCAAACCAGACGGCAGCGTTTGCTGGGCGAGTTTGAGGCAGGGAAATACTCGGTGCTGATTGCAACCGATGTTGCCGCAAGAGGGTTGCACATTCCGGATGTGAGTCATGTTATTAACTATGATTTGCCACAGATGGAAGAGGACTATGTACATCGTATCGGCAGAACAGCCCGTGCAGGCGCCTCGGGGGAAGCGATTAGTTTTGCCTGTGAAGATACAGCGCACTATCTGCCACAAATTGAATCCTATATTGAAATGAAGTTGCCAATGGAGTCTATCACTGCAGAATTACTGCCAGAAATAAAAAAGCCTGTCAGAAAACCTCGCAAGAAATCATCTTTTAAGGGAAAGGGGAATTATAAAGGGTCGCGCAATACGCATCACAACAAGAACAAAAAACGCTTTAAACCTGGACAGAAAACATAACACTGAATACCGAATACCTTCGTGGTAGCGAATGAAAGAGGAGTGAGAGAAAAATTTAGAAATAGTACTGGAACATCCGTACACTTTTTATTATCCTACGCGCTCCCCGCATTGTAGGGGCTACAATCAGAAAATGGAGAGGTGGCTGAGTGGTCGAAAGCACTGGTTTTGAAAACCAGCGACGGGTTAAACCGTCCCAGGGTTCGAATCCCTGCCTCTCCGCCATTACATAGTTCTGGAGCAGCCGGAACGTACCAAAACCCGCACACTGGCGGGTTTTTTTATGCCAGCGTTGCAAATGGGGGGTAACGCGATGAGGTATCGACAGTGCTGCAAAGGTCAACGACGACTTGTAAAGTTGTTGTCTAAA
Organism: Thiotrichaceae bacterium; assembly: GCA_015490895.1. Taxonomy (GTDB): domain Bacteria; phylum Pseudomonadota; class Gammaproteobacteria; order Thiotrichales; family Thiotrichaceae; genus HyVt-477. The sequence continues at coordinate 3,632 of WFWY01000144.1, forward strand.
GTTGACTGTTTGAGTTGTAGCAGTTTGCCTTAGCGGAAATAATTCTTTAGGACATCCCTTAACCCGTTGTTTAAATCTAGAGTTATTTTCTTTTTATCTAGCGATAACTTTACGTAAAATATATTTATTTTTCAATGTATTATGGTATATTCTTAATAGATCATCTTGTTTTTATCGTGTACAGAGCAGGAGTAGTACGCGACTTCTGAGATAAAGGGTTATCGCATTCAAAGGTTATAATCGAATTAATCTATTTTTTATTTGTAGAAACCAGTCTTCTAATGGGGCTGTCATTTCGTTTTTTCCTGCCCAACGAGAAGCTCTTTTACATAGCTGTTGAGCTATTTCTAACTGTGACCCCGGTTGGACTGAGACTCTGTTCTCATAAGCAATCCACGAATCAAGGTCTTTCTCGTCTAAAATTCTACATAGCCTGATGCAAGCATGATGTACACCGAAAACATCTAAATAAGTCCGGGCATCTTCAAGGTTTCTTCCATCTGCAAAGTTCGGTAAATAAGTATCTATAAGCTGATCTTCAGCTTCAGGATGATCGGGTACGGCATCGTCACATAATAACCATGCCATATCATCCATAGGGTTACGTGCACAACAGTGTTCCCAGTCGAACCATTTCACACTACCGTCATCTCCTAACATGGCATTGCCAGGACGGGCATCCCATTTTATAAATGCCGGTTTTAGCAAAAGCAAGCAATCATATATTTGCCTCACAGGGATTTTCGGGCTGGGTATTTTCATATAATTGCCCAAAAGTGCTGTTCGATCAATCAGGGAAATTAACCAATCTGGCTCGCATCCGATAACAGGTACAGCTTCAGTTAAAGCATCTTTTTTAGCAATATTGTGTATATCAAGTAAGGAATTTAATGCTTTGCCAAGCATTTTAGTATATTGCTCTTCTGAACAATTTTTTAACGCTTCAGAAAGTCGTATACCCGGTAACTCTTCCTGGAGCATAATGAGACCATTATAAGCATAATGTTTAGGTATAGGGGCATGGTGTTTTTGTAGTCGCCTCATCACTAATGACTCATAGAATGATCTACCTGGATCAAAACGACGAGATGCAATCACTGAGCGCCCATTATCTAATACCAAACGAAATGAACTACGATGTGTACCACCAGGAAACTCCATAGCAATGACTTTTTGACCCAGGAGTTGTTGGCATATATGAGAATATCCTTTTAGTTGCTCTTTATAATCCTCAGGAAAACTTTCAGAGTCGCGGTTATATATTGTATCTGTTGATATCTGATTTAATAGCGTTTTTGAATTAACGTTAGTTTTTTTAAATTGATACTGTGTATACGCGGGGAGGTCTAGTTGCAATGCGCTCCAGTTTAGAAGAGGCGGCCGTTGATAACCGCCATCTAGATATTCTCCAAAGTGCAACTGATCATATATTTTAGGAGGTTGAGATGTCATAGTTTTTTTTAATTAAAAAAGCACCCAGCCCATTCCTGTGCTAGATGCTTTTACTTAGTTAGATGGGAAGGTTAAGACCCAGATCCGCCGCCGCGGTTGAAGGAATGGTCTCCATAACCACCACCTACGCGTCCACGTCCACCTGAGCCAGATCCACCGCCGCGGTTGAAGGAATGGTCTCCATAACCACCACCTACGCGTCCACGTCCACCTGAGCCAGATCCGCCGCCGCGGTTGAAGGAATGGTCTCCATAACCACCACCTACGCGTCCACGTC
>WFWY01000145.1 GCA_015490895.1 Thiotrichaceae bacterium
GTAATTGATATTTTTTTAGTACAGATATGAAAAAAATGAGTTGAAATACTGGCAATCTGCAAAAAGATCATTTACTATTCGCATCCTCGCTGGACGAGCAGCGGGTGATTAGCTCAGTTGGTAGAGCGTCGCCCTTACAAGGCGAATGTCGGGAGTTCAAATCTCTCATCACCCACCAAATGCGGAGCGGTAGTTCAGCTGGTTAGAATACCGGCCTGTCACGCCGGGGGTCGCGGGTTCGAGTCCCGTCCGCTCCGCCACTCTATCTAAAGGACGCTTCGGCGTCCTTTTTTATTGCGTTGGTTTTCTGGATACATTTTGCTGGATACTTGGGCACTCGTGTATGATGTGTGCCTCATTTACATTTAGATTGAACAAAACGAATTATGCTCCAATCAATACATGATAACGCCAAGGGCTGGATAGCCTATTTTATTGTCATTTTAATCAGTGTGCCTTTCGCTCTTTGGGGGATACAGGAATATATTGGTGGTGGTGGTAAAAACATCGTTGCTGTGGTGAATGGCCAGGATATAGAATTACAGCAGGTGCAAAATGAGGTTTCTCAGCAACGTCAGCGAATTGTCTCCATGTTTGGCAAAATCCCGCCGGGCTTTGATGAAAAAAGACTGAGACAGTCTGCACTGGAAAACCTGATCAATCAGACATTGCTCAGCCAGCATGCCAGTGAACAGGGTTATCGTGCCAGTGCAGATGAAGTCCTGAATCTGATTAGAAGTATTCCCCAGTTTCAAAAAGATGGACAGTTTGACCCTGAGATTTATAAGCAGGTATTGAAGGCACAGGGGCGCAGTGCCGCCGCATTTGAGCAGCAGTTAAGGGAGTCTTTGACAATGGATCAGTTTCGTGATGCTATTGCTGAAACAGCCTTTCTGCCTAAAAATGAGATGCAGCACTATCAGTCATTGGCAAAACAGAAGCGGGACATCGAAATATATACCCTGAAACTGGCAGAAATACTGGACAACATCCAGGTTACCGATGAGATGGTTGAGAAAGAATATCAGGCTCATCCGGAGCTTTTCCAAACTGATGAGCAGGTCAAAGTAGCCTATATTGAGCTGAATGAAGCGGATATTAGCCAGTCGATTGAAGTGACAGACAAGTTGCTTCAAGACTATTATGACGAAAATAGTGACTTGTATCGTAGTAAGGCTCAGTTCAAGATGAGTCATATCAAGGTGGCACTCTCAGAGAGCCAGAATGATGACCAGGCAAGGCAAAAGGCAGAAGCCCTATATACAGAACTGGCTTCAGGTACCAGGCGCTTTGAAGATATTGCTGCTGTTACGGATGACGATACACTCCTGGTTGAGCTGGGTGAGTCTATTGGCTTTTTGCAAAAAGGCTCAATGGATCCTCTTATTGAAGATGCCGTGTTTAGTGCACAGCCAGGTGATATTCTAAAGCCACTAAAAACACCAACAGGTTATGAAATAATCCAGGTATTAGAGCGTGTTGATGCCTACCAAAAGTCGTTCGCAGAAGCAAAGCCTGATCTGGAGAAAGACTATCGTCGAAAAAAGGTAGCTGAACATTACGAAGATAAGCTCGAACAGCTGCGTACGACAGCTTTTGAAAATGATGGTAGCTTGCAGGTTTCAGCCGCCGCGATTGGTGCCGAGATAAAAACCAGCGACTTTTTTAGTCGCAAGGGTGGTGCGGGGCTGACTGCTAATCCCAAGGTAGTGAGTGCTGCATTTTCTCCTGAAGTATTGACACAGGGAATCAACTCTCCCTTGATAGAGTTATCGGACTCTCAGGCAGTTGTACTGCGCCTGGATGCCCATAAGGCACCTGAGCAAAAACCTCTGGCAGAGGTTCGGGATAGCATTGTCGAAAGATTAAAACGTAAACAGGGGCAGAAACAACTAAAGGAAAAGGCAGATGCTTTGCTTGCCGCTGTAAAAAAATCAGCTGGTTGGAGTGGTCTGGGTGATGCTGCGAATCAGGTAAAGAAGGTGACTGACCTTACCCGCGAAGGGCAGTCTGGGGTACCCGTTTATGTTGTACGCCATGTCTTCCAGTTGTCACCGCCTGAAGCAGGGAAACCACGCTTTACCCAGGTAGCCAGTCCTCAGGGAGATTACTCGATTATTGCATTAACGGCCGTGAAAAAAGGTGATACAGCACTGGATGATGCCACTATCGCCCAGTATTCAACTTATATTGGTAATCGTGAACAGGCAGCGGCGTTAAAAGCACTGCGGGAGCAGGCGGATATAGAAATTTATCGTGAAAGGCTGGAAAGCGAATAAGTTCTCGCAGGTTTGCAGAGCATGGTCTTGAGTCGTGTCCCGGTCAATAAAAGTCTAAGCGCTGATCTGGGGCATGAGCCACATTCTTCACCATCCTGGCAAGATCCCTCGTCCATAAAGGTTAGCATAGGTACTCCAGACCAGCTATCACGAGTTTAGGATAGAACGTCTTTTTTATCTGCATTAATTTGCCTAAAATACAGACAATATAAAAAATGAATTAGTTTGTGAAGATTCTACTGAAATCATTAGGGTGCCGATTAAATGAGGCAGAGCTGGAGCAATGGGGCAATGACTTCCAGCGTCAGGGGCATCCGGTTGTTAATGACCCGAAAGAAGCGGACATTATTATACTGAATTCTTGTGCAGTCACTCATGATGCTGGCAAAAAGTCTCGTCAGCAATTAAACCGTTTAACTCGTCTTAACCCGTCTGCTCACCTGGTGGTGACAGGTTGCTACGCTTCTTTGAATCTCGCAGAAGTGGCTGATATGCTTGGAGTTGATCTGGTAGTTTCCAATGCGGATAAAGATAAACTGCCACAGATTATACTGGATAAGTTTTCAGTACCTACCATGCCGTTAATCGCTATGGAGCCCGGGCAGACATCACTCTATCAACGTGGCCGGCATCGTGCTTTTATCAAAATACAGGATGGATGCCGTTACCGTTGTACTTACTGTATTGTGACTATCGCCAGAGGTGAAGAGCGAAGTCGCAGTGAGCGGGAAATTATTGCAGAAATTAATACGCTTTATGCACAGGGTATACAGGAAATTGTCCTCACGGGGGTGCATGTAGGGGGGTACGGAAGCGATATTGGTAGTTCTTTAAAGCAGCTGGTCAGTCATGTGCTGGCCGAAACAGATATGCCCAGGGTGCGTTTTGCCTCGGTTGAACCCTGGGACTTGCCAGCAGATTTTTTTGAATTGTTTGCGAATCCGCGTCTCATGCCGCATATGCACTTACCGATACAAAGCGGTGTGGATTCAGTACTTAGGCGGATGTCGCGTCGCTGCAAAACCGATGAATTTAAAACATTGGTTGAGCAGGCTCGACACAGTGTGCCAGGCTTTAATGTGACAACAGATGTCATTGTTGGTTTTCCCGGGGAGACAGAAGCAGAGTGGCGTCGTACCATGGAATATATCGAGTCCATTGGTTTTGGGCACTTGCATGTTTTCTCCTTCTCACCACGTGAGGGTACCAAAGCCGCTGGTCTGGAAAACCCGGTACCTGATACTCTAAAGAAACAACGTAGTCAGGAAATGCGGGCACTGGGAGATAAAATGAAAGCCGCATTCTATGCAGACCTGATTGGAACGGAGTCAGCCGTACTGTGGGAAAGAGGTCAGTTGAACGGGCAGGGGGAGCTTGTTTTTCATGGGTATACCCCAAACTATGTGAAAGTACGAACGACAGTCGACCAGGAGGCGTTACTGGAGAACCGGATTACGGCAACGTCGATTGAGCACTTTGATTCTCAGCAACAGTCAGTTTACGGAAAGGTACAGTCATATGCGTAAATTTATCTTTTTTCTCTCTTTGCTACTCGTGTTAAGTGCTTGTACCGATAAGGTACGATCACCTCTGGAAGTGGCCGAGCAATTCTGGCAGTCTGCCCAGCAGGGAAAGATGGATGCTGCCAAGCAGATGGTAAGCTGGGAGACAGTGGGCTACCTGAAATATATTAATGATGAAAAATTCACACTCAGACGTGTAGAGTTTGGTGAGCAGGACATACAGGAAAACAAGGTTACGATAGATACTGTGCTAGTGCTGGAGAGAAAGCAGGGAAGTGATGTTCGTATTCCAACCAGAACCGTCATAATTAAAACAGAAGGCGTTTGGCGGGTGCAGTTGAAACAGACAATGACCGCAGTCTTGCAGCAAACGATGAATGAGGTTGCCAATCAGTTCAATCAGATGTTACGCAAGGGCATGCAGGAGTTAAACAAGGCTCTGACCGGCTCTGTAGATGATATTTCAAAATCACTGGAAGAAGGTGCCAGAGAACTGGGTGAGGCACTTGAAGGGAATGCCAGGGAATTAAACGACTCGCTGAATCAGTTCCAGCAGGAGCTGGAAAAAAAGTTACCCAAACCTGAGCAGTCACCCCCCTCTCGCAAAGAGATATAGACTTTCTGCAACTCTTTCTGCGAAACCCTCTGCTTTATACGCGAAATAACTTGCTGATTCAGATCCGGGTGCGAGAATCTCACACACCCAGTTATTTCATGCGTGTTACTTAGAGTTAGAAGGGAGTTGAAACCATGCGGTATCAGGAGAAGGTACCGGGGTGTGTTCATAGGAGGCTATCCAGATATATTTCATCTGTGGATCACGGCATACTGACCGGGGGCAATGCCGTCTATTGTCCATGAGCCGATGCGGTAGCGTATCAGGCGCAGGGTAGGGTGTCCGATTGCGGCGGTCATGCGTCTTACCTGGCGGTTTTTTCCCTGCTGAAGGGTGATTTCCAGCCAGCAGTCCGGGATGGCTTTACGTTCGCGAATCGGAGGTGTGCGCGGCCACAACTGGGCAGGGGGGTCTATTCGTTTTACCCTGGCGGGCAGGGTTAGGCCATCCTTTAGTAAAATACCATCACGCAGTTGCTGCAAGCTCTGTGCTTCGGGAATCCCTTCCACTTGCGCCCAGTAAGTTTTGCTCATTTTGTTTTTGGGGTTGGCGATGCGATGTTGTAGCTTACCGTCATCCGTGAGTAGCAGCAGGCCTTCGCTGTCTTTGTCAAGACGACCCGCTGCATATACGCCTTTCGTGTGAATATAGTGGCTGAGCGTAGTGACACCCGTATGGCTGGTATCCGTAAACTGGCTGAGTACATTAAAAGGCTTGTTGAACAGAACGATGTTTGACACGTTGTTTATTCTTCAGGCTTGTTGTCGCTGTCTTTGGGAAACTTGTAGTATGTTTCATTGAGATAGGCCACGACATCGGAAATCTCGTCATCAAACCAGTTGACACTGAGCTGGCTGTCACATAGCCGTACTTGTTTCTCCAGTGCCTCAACGTTGTCGACCTTGCGCTCTTCTCGTGTAAATACTTCAGTACCATGGCATTTTTGACACTGTGATTTGTCAAACAGTTTTTTGCCATTGATAGCATCACCACTGGCATAAGCGTCGCCTGTGAAGCTGCTCATGGCAAGGATGGCAGCTAATACTAAAAGCAGGTTTCCAGGTTTCCCCAACGAGGTTGTTCTATTCATTGATGTTCTCCATGATATAAGCTATTAAGCCCTTCTTTGACAAGCTGTTACCCTGTCATATGCTGCTTCAGGTGTGCAATCCGGATAGATGCTGGTGGATGCGAGTCATAAAACGCAGAATACAGAGGGTCAGGTGTTAAAGTACTGGCATTCTCCTTGTAAAGACTGACAAGTGAGTTAATAAGTTCCTTAGCACTGGACTGTTTTGCAGCAAAGGCATCAGCTTCAAATTCATGTTTACGTGACCACCAGGACATCAATGGCCCAAGCAAGAAGGTGAAAGCAGGAGAGATCAGCAGAAAGAGCAGGAGTGCTATGTAAGTTGAGCCTTGCTCTACACCTAGTCCACTGTAAAACCATGTTTGCTTCATTAACCATGCCAGGGTGGCGAAACCGAGTAGTGTAGTGGTGAGTGAAACGATCAGACCTTTTATGATATGTTTGTGTTTGAAGTGCCCCAGTTCATGTGCCAGAACAGCTTCTACCTGACGGGGAGATAGAGATTCCAGCAAGGTGTCAAAAAACACGATACGTTTGTTTTTTCCGAAGCCGGTAAAGTAGGCGTTACCATGGCTGGAACGTCTGGAGCCATCCATTACAAAAACGCCGTTGCTGTTAAAGCCGGAGCGTTGTAACAAAGAGCGTATGCGTTCCAGTGTTTCACCTTCTTCCAGGGGTTGAAACTTGTTAAAAACAGGCGCAATAAACTTGGGATAGGCCCACATCATGAATAATGAAAACAGCGATAAAGCGAGCCAGGCGTAGATCCACCACATGTCACCAGCAGACTGCATCAGCCAGAGAATCAATGCCAGAAGTGGTGCGCCTATTATAATACCTAACAAGGCAGCCTTGATCATATCGATAAAAAAGGTCAGTAGCGTCATTTTGTTGAAGCCAAACTTTTCTTCAATCACGAAAGTACTGTACAGGGATGAAGGTAAACTCAGCAGGCTGGAAATCAATGCAAAGCCCAATAGTACAGTGACACCGGTATAAATCTCATTCCAGCCAAAAGAGCGTACATAGCTGTCCAGCCAGTTCAGGCCACCCCCGTATAGCCAAAATAGCAGAATAAAGACGTTAATAAATAGATCGACGCGCCCAAAAGCACCTTTGGTCAAGGTGTAATCCGCAGCTTTTTGATGTTCCTGCAAAGAGACTTTATCGGCAAATTCATCGGGTACAGCTGTACGGTGTTGTGCAACATGGCGGGCTTGCCGAATGGATAGCCAGAGTTGAACGGCTGTTGAGATTATCAGCGCGGTAAGAAAAATCCAGGTAAAAGTCTGCATGTGAAGTCGATAATGTTGTTAAAATGAAACTATTGTAACTGATTACGTTGGAAATACATGACACAAAATACAGATAAACACCCGGAAAACCTGATATGGATTGATCTGGAAATGACGGGGCTTGATACGACAAATGATCAAGTTATTGAAATTGCAACAGTTGTTACCGATAAAGAACTGAATATTCTGGCACAAGGGCCAATGATAGCCATCCATCAGGCAGATGCAGTGCTGGATAAAATGGATGACTGGAACCAGAAGCAGCATGGCGAATCTGGTCTGATAGAGCGCGTCAGATCAAGTACTTATACAGAACGACAGGCTGAGCAGGAAACACTTGAGTTTCTGCGGTTATATGTGGATGAAGGCAAGTCCCCCATGTGTGGCAACAGCATTTGCCAGGATAGGCGTTTTCTGGCGCGTTGTATGCCGGAGCTGGAGCGTTATTTTCATTACAGAAACCTGGACGTCAGTAGCCTGAAGGAGCTGGCTGTCCGCTGGAAACCGGACATACTGGATCAGTTTGAGAAAAAAGGTAGTCATCTGGCGCTGGATGATGTGCTTGATTCGATTGAGGAACTGCGTTTTTACCGTCAGCACATGTTGTCTATCTAATGCTGGTTTTTTCTAATCTTGCCATCCGGCGGGGAGGGCGACAGTTATTTTCGGGCATCAATCTGAGTATTCACGCTCAGCAAAAAGTGGGGTTGACGGGTGCGAATGGCACGGGTAAATCTTCCCTGTTCGCTTTAATGATGGGGCAGCTTGATGCAGATGAAGGTGCTTTTTCCATGCCACCTGACTGGGTCACCGCGCACGTTAAACAGGAAACACCACAGACCTCAATCAGTGCACTGGACTATACCTTACAGGGGGATAGGGAGTATAGTGAGCTTCAGGCGCAGATGGAAATAGCAACAGATGAGCAGCTTGCCACATTGCATGCACGACTGGATGCGATTGATGGTTATACAGCACCTGCCCGGGCAGCTATTTTGTTACAGGGGCTGGGTTTTTCCGATACCACAATACAGCAGCCTGTCAGCCAGTTTTCAGGCGGTTGGCGGATGCGTCTGAATCTGGCACAAGCCCTGATGTGTCGCTCTGACCTGCTCCTTCTGGACGAACCCACCAACCACCTGGATCTGGATGCGGTCATCTGGTTACAAAACTGGCTGGCAGCTTATCAGGGTACCCTGATGCTGATTTCGCATGATCGTGAGTTTCTGGACGGTGCTGTAACCCATATTGCGTCTATTGAGCATGAAAAAATCACCTTGTATACCGGCAATTATTCAGCGTTCGAAAATATCCGCGCCCAGCAGCTTGCCCAGCAACAAAGTGCCTATATGAAGCAGCAACGTGAAATCAGTCACATGCAAAACTTTGTGGATCGTTTTCGTGCCAAGGCAACCAAGGCGAAACAGGCGCAGAGTCGACTCAAAGCACTGGAGCGCATGCAAACGATCGCCCCGGCACATGTCGACTCTCCCTTCACATTATCCTTCTTCACTCCGGAAGTGCTGCCAGAACGGTTGCTGATGGCCCGGCAGGTTCGCCTGGGCTACGGGGGAACTCCTGTTATAGAAGAGTTTAAGCTGGATTTGTCACCGGGGGACAGGCTGGGTTTGATTGGCCCTAATGGTGCAGGAAAATCTACCTTGATAAAATACCTGTCAGGTGATCTTGCAGCAATGAAAGAAGATGTCTGGAGAGCCAAAGATCTTAAGATCGGCTATTTTGCCCAACATCAACTGGAGCAACTGGATGCCGGGCGTTCAGCACTTGAACATTTGCAGGCGATGGATAGAAAGGCAGCGGAGCAGAGTCTTAGGAACTATCTGGGCGGCTTTGGGTTTACTGGTGAGCGTGTGAGTGATGTGATTGCTCCATTTTCAGGAGGAGAAAAGGCACGGTTGGCTCTGGCACTAATCATCTATCAAAAGCCCAACTTGTTGCTGCTGGATGAGCCGACTAATCACCTGGATCTGGAGATGCGTCATGCCCTGACAGTCGCGTTACAGGAATTTGCCGGGGCGATGGTTATTGTTTCGCATGACCGGCACCTGTTAAAAACCGTTACAGACAGGCTGGTCATGGTCAGTCACAGCAGAGCGGAGGATTATGAGGGTGATCTGGATGATTATGCCAAATGGATCCAGGAGCGCAAGCGGGTACAGGAACAGGTCGGGAAAGTACCTTGTACAGCGTCATCACCAGCCGATGGAGCTGTAACACTGCTCTCGCGAAAAGAGCGTCGTCGAGAGGAGGCAGAAAAACGACGCCAGCTACAACCGGTAAGAAATACCATCAAGGCACTGGAACAGAAGCTGGATCAGTTGGCCGAAAAAAAGAGGTTACTGCAACAGCAGTTGGGTACTGTTGAACTGTATCAGGAAAGTAATAAGCAGCGCCTGAAAGCAGCTCTTCAGGAGCAACAGGAACTGGACAAGGCCTTGCAGAAGGTAGAGCAGCAATGGCTGGAAGCAACAGAAGCACTGGAGCTTGCAGAGAGTACATTTGCTACACATTGAATAATGTTTGCCACAACAGCCAAGCTGCTTTATAAACCGTTCAACCAGGGATCCCGGTTAACTCAGAACCTCCTTGGCAAGACAGGCTCCTGGAGATTTCGTTCTATCGCTAAGCCGTACAATTCGGTATGATTCGCCCCATGAGTTTACAAGCCCATGAATTATCCTGTCGCAGAGGTGACCGTTTGTTATTTGAAAACTTGAGTTTTCAAATAAATCCGGGTGAGTTATTGCTGGTTGAAGGTCACAATGGCTGTGGTAAAACAACACTGTTAAAAACACTGGTTAGTCTGCGTCAGCCCGATAGCGGCTATGTGTCGTGGCAACAACAGGCGATCGGTCAGTGGGGAGATGAATATCGCGCCCAACTGCTCTGGTTGGGACACTTAAATGGCATCAAGCTGGATCTCTCTGCTATTGAAAACCTGACCATAGCCTGTGCTCTGCAAGGTTTGCAGGTTTCCGGGCAGGACGTTATGCAGGCGCTGGACCGGATGGGGTTGTACGGCTATGAAGAGCTACCGGTACGGTTTTTGTCGCAAGGGCAAAAGCGTCGTACGGCACTGGCCTTTCTGGTGTTGAATCAAACTCCTTTGTGGGTACTGGATGAGCCATTTACTGCGCTGGATGTGAAAGCAGTGGACTTTCTGCAAGGTGTGATTGGCCAGCATGTTGAACAGGGTGGGATGGTGATATTAACAACACACCAGCAGGTCGATTTAACCTCGGGTTCGATTAACCGTCTCCGTTTGGCGGCTTAGGTCAGGTGTAACCACGATGCTGCGTATTTTCCGTACGGTTTTGTGGCGTGATCTGCTGTTGGCTATGCGCCACAAAACAGAAGTTCTGACGACACTGTTTTTCTTCATTATTGTGATCAGTTTGTTCCCCCTGGGTATTGGAATGGATAAGGCGCTGTTGCAGAAGATTGCTCCCGGCGTGGTCTGGATCGCGGCATTGCTGGCCTCTATGTTGGCGCTCGAACGCCTGTTTGCCAGTGATTATGAAGATGGCACGCTGGAGCAAATGTTGCTGTCACCACAGCCGCTTTTTGTGATAGTGCTGGCCAAGGTTTTTGCACACTGGTTGTTGACGGGCTTGCCGTTGGTATTGATAGCGCCACTTGTTGGCTTGCAATATCATTTGTCGGGTGAAACTATTTTGATGACTATGTTGTCTCTCTTGCTGGGTACGCCGGTTTTAAGCTTGCTGGGTGCTATTGGTGCCGCTCTGACACTGGGGTTGCGCGGCGGTGGGGTGCTGATTTCCCTGTTGATATTACCCTTGTATATTCCGGTATTAATCTATGGTGCAGGCGCAGTGGCGGATAGCCTGTTGTCGCATAATAATGTGCAGTCTTATTTGCTTTTATTGACGGGATTCCTGATACTAACACTGGTTTTAACACCCTGGGCTACAGCAGCGGCACTGCGTATCGCGGTAGAGTAAGTTTGGCGCTTCAGGTGCAAGCGGTGCCATGGCTGACAGGAGAACAGGATAAATGATTAAAGATAAAGATAGAGTGTGATTGATATTGAATATTAACTGGTTTAAGTATGCTGCGCCTTCCAGCTTTTATCCATTAGCGGGTAAACTCATTCCGTGGTTTATGGGGTTGGCCTTGCTGCTTTCCCTGTTGGGTTTATATTGGGGCTTCTTTAAAACACCCAATGTACTTACCCACCAGAAGGAATATTACCGCATTATTTTCATTCATGTGCCCGCCGTATGGATGGGGATGTGGCTGTATGTCATGATGGTATTCTGGGCGCTGGTGGGGCTGGTTTTTAATACACGCCTGTCTTATATGTTTGCTTCTGCCATCGCACCGACGGGGGCATTGTTTACGGTCATTGGTTTATGGACGGGTGCTTTCTGGGGGCAACCCAGTTGGGGAACCTGGTGGGACTGGGATCCACGTATGACCTCGTTTCTGATTCTGCTGTTTTTGTACATTGGCTATATGGCATTACAGTCTGCCATCGATGATTCCCGGCGTGCAGACAAGGCTTCCGCTATTCTGGCTCTGGTTGGACTGGTTATGGTTCCGGTCATTTATTGGTCAGTGAATTGCCCGAACCCCGCAGAATGTTCATCCTTGCACCAGGAGTCATCGACACAACAAATTGAGCCCAATATCTTTTTTGCCATGATGGTGATGGTTCTGGCGTTTTGGTTTTATGCTTTTGGTGTGGTTTGCATGCGGGTTCGTACCCTTATTTTGCAACGTGAAAAGCATACCCAGTGGGTACAGGAACTGGAGGAGGTTCAACATGGGTGAATGGCCCTCATTTGGAAGTTATGGGTTCTATATATTATGGACCTACGGATTAACCCTTATTTTGATGCTACTGGAACCGACTGTTCTGAAAATACAGCGACAGTCTATTTTAAAAACGGTGAGACGACTGGTTAAGATTCGTCAGCGAGGCAATCAAGAGGCAATTAACAAGTAGAAAAGAAACGAAATCAAAAATTGTCGTGTACAAAAGTGACAGATAATAACCACAGGAAGATTTGCTGCAAACAGGTATAAAACATGAAAGCAAGGCAAAAACGATTCATATTGGTAGGCATAGGAGTGATAGGTGTTGCAGCGGCATCTGCGCTGATTATTAGCGCATTACGCGGCAATATGAACTACTATCTAACCCCCACGAAAGTTATGGCGGGCGAAGTTGCAGAGGGAGAGCTTTTCCGTCTGGGAGGGATGGTTCGCAAGGGAAGTCTCAAGCGTGACACCAAAGGTCTGGATGTCGAGTTTATACTGACAGATTACAAAACCGATGTCACGGTCAGATACAACGGTATTCTGCCGGATCTGTTCAAGGAGCAACAATCGGCGGTTACTAAAGGTAAACTGGGTACTGATCACATTTTTTATGCAGAAGAAGTGTTAGCCAAGCATGATCCCAGTTATATGCCACCGGAAGTGAAAGAGTCCCTGCACCTGGATAAAAAACAGAGTTCTGAAGCAGCCCCTGCTATCAATGATAAAGCAAGTAACTGAGGCGACCCCATGATTCCTGAATTAGGCCAGATGGCCCTGATAATTGCGCTGTCGATTTCGATAATGCTGGGGGTTATCCCCATGTACGGCAGTTTTCGAGGCAACTCAAATGATATGGCATTGGCGCGACCTGCGGTGGTGGCACAGTGGTTAATGCTGAGTTTTTCCTTTGGCTGCCTGGTGTATGCTTTTCTGACGGATGACTTTTCAGTGCGTTACGTAGCCAGCACTTCTAATTCAGCCCTGCCTACGCTGTTCAAGGTCTCTGCTGTCTGGGGAGCCCATGAAGGGTCTTTACTGCTTTGGGGGCTGATTTTATCGACCTGGACGTTGTGCGTAGCCCTGTTTGGTCGCAGCATCCCTACTGTTATGCTGGCGCGTGTATTAAGTGTGATGGGGTTGGTGGCAGTTGGATTCTTGCTGTTTATTATTCTGACTTCAAACCCTTTTGACCGGATACCCATGCAGGCTGATGGCCGCGACCTGAATCCACTGCTTCAGGATGTTGGTCTGGCCATCCATCCACCTATGCTCTATATGGGGTATGTTGGCCTGTCAGTAGCTTTTGCCTTTGCAGTTGCTGCCATGATTGGTGGTAAACTGGATGTTGCCTGGGCACGCTGGGCAAGACCCTGGACTAATGTTGCCTGGGTGTTCTTAACTATTGGTATAGCGTTGGGAAGCTGGTGGGCCTATTACGAGCTGGGTTGGGGCGGTTGGTGGTTCTGGGATCCGGTTGAAAATGCTTCACTCATGCCCTGGTTAGTGGCAACCGCCTTAATGCACTCTCTGGTGGTGACTGAAAAGCGAGGTATGTTTAAGGCCTGGACGGTTTTGTTGGCTGTTGGTGCGTTTTCACTGAGTTTGTTGGGCACTTTCCTGGTGCGTTCTGGTGTGCTGACATCGGTTCATTCTTTTGCCAGTGACCCGGAAAGAGGCTTGTTTATTCTGATATTCCTGATTCTGGTTATTGGCTCCTCGTTGCTGCTGTTCGTGTTTCGTGCTCCCCGGTTTACTTCAAGTGCCAACTTTGAATTGTTATCAAGAGAGGCGGGCTTGCTGTCTAATAATATTCTGCTGGTTGTTATGGCTTGTGCCGTCTTGTTGGGTACTTTGTTTCCACTCCTCACAGATGCGCTCTCAGTGATAGACAAGACATTTGAGCTGGGACTGAACATCGGCAAAATCTCTGTTGGCCCCCCTTATTTTAATGCCATTATGGTACCTCTGGGCGTGCTGTTATCCGTGGTGATGGGGGCAGGTCTTTTTCTGCGCTGGAAAAAGGACTCGGTTTCCCGTCTGAGTGGTGTGCTTTGGTTGCCGCTGGTCTTTTCACTGGTCGCTGCGATTGTGTTACCCCTGGTTTTTGCACCGGAGTTTCATGCCCTAACAGCAATGGGGCTTGTTATATCCAGCTGGATAGCATTTACAGCACTGATGTGGGTTATTCGTCAGAAGCGTTCGCCTTTTGCATTGTCGGGCACGACCTGGGGCGCCATGCTGGGACATATTGGTCTGGCTGTGACCTTCACAGGAATTACCCTGGTGTCTGTTTACAATATTGAGAAAGATGTGCGTCTGGCACCTGGAGAAAGCTATGAAATGGCCGGCTATCAATTCCGTTTTGATGGTGTCAGACAGAAAGAGGGGCCTAACTACACAGCCTATCAGGGTACTATCCATATTAGCAGGGATAATCAGGAAGTTGCCGTATTAAAACCGGAAAAACGTACTTACCGGGTACAGACCATGCCGATGACAGAAGCCGGTATTGACGCAGGCATTTTCCGTGATTTATTTGTCGCTTTGGGTGAGCCTCTGGGGAATGGCGGTGCCTGGAGTCTGCGTGTGCAGTATAAACCGTTTGTCCGCTGGTTGTGGCTGGGTGCCATTATCATGGGGCTGGGTGGGTTGTTGGCAGCATTTGACAGGCGTTACCGCCATTTGCGAAAAACAGCAACAGGTGCTTCTTCTCTTGTCAAAAAACCAGCTGCTACAGCCACGATGGCAACCCCACAGGTAGCTGGGGGGACACGTCTATGAGTCGTTATTTAATACTGGTTCCATTCGTTATTTTTCTGGCACTGGCTGGCCTGTTATGGATGGGGCTAAGTATTGACCCGCGTCATGTGCCGTCGCCATTAATCGGCAAGCCCGCTCCTGCGTTTAATTTGCCGCAGTTGTACAAGGAGGGTAAGGTTTCCCCGCAAGACTTGAAAGGGAAAGTTTGGGTGTTGAATGTCTGGGCATCCTGGTGTGTTTCATGTCGAGCCGAACATGAAGTTGTCACTGAGTTTGTGAAAAAATACAAGGTAGATGTGCTGGGTCTGAATTATAAGGACTATGCTACCGAGGAGTATGGCGATGCGGCCAAGCAGTGGCTGGCTCGCTATGGGAACCCCTATAGCAAAATTGCAGTTGATACGGATGGGCGCGTGGGCATTGACTGGGGTGTTTATGGTGTGCCTGAAAGCTTTGTGATTGATCAGAAAGGGGTGATTCGTTACAAGTTTACGGGGCCTTTGAAGACCCAGGATGTCGAAGAAACTCTGGCACCCCTGATCCAGCGTTTGCGAGCAGAAAAGGTGCCGGTAGAGGGCAACAAAGGTTAATGATGGGTAATATGATGATAAATACTCCTTTTTTCGGCTTTCACAGCCACAGCCGGTTGGCTTCATTTATGCTGGCAATGGTGCTACTGCTGGGGATATTACTCACGGGCGTTGCCCGTGCCGGCATCGAAGTGCGTGAGTTTGATGATCCACAGCAGGAAGCCTTGTATAACCAGCTGATGTTTGAACTACGCTGTCTGGTATGCCAAAACGAAAATTTGGCGGCATCCAATGCAGACCTTGCCAAGGATTTACGCGATGAAGTGTATGAGATGGTAACGGTGCAGAAACTGGGTGAAAAAGAGGTTAAGGCGTATCTGGTTGCACGTTATGGTGATTTTGTTTTGTATAATCCTCCTGTTAAAAAATCCACCTGGTTACTCTGGTTTGGTCCACTCATCATGTTACTGACGGGTTTTGTCATCCTCGTATGGGTGACCAAAAAGAAACGTGTTGACAATGACACGGCTTTGAATAAGGCCAAACGTGATGAAGTTCGAAAACTTCTGGATGCTGAGGAATAACCATGGATCCGCAAATTATTTTTGGGATATTTTCCCTGTTACTTCTGTTGCTGGTACTGGCTTTCCTGTTACCTCCCTTATTACGCAAACCAACGGATGTTCTTGATGACAGGCGAGAACAGAATATTCGGATCACCCGGCATCAACTGGCTGAACTGGAGGCAGAATATAACGAAGGCAAGCTGGATAAAGAAAGTTACAGGGCTGCCAAAGAAGAGCTCGAAGATGCCTTGTACAATGACCTGGAAGGTGCTGAAAACACCAGCAAACCAGCACATGAGCAGTCGTATTCCAGGGTGACCGCCCTGCTGGTTGCCCTGCTGGTTCCGGCTCTTACGATTGCTCTGTATTTTAAGCAGGGGCAACCCAAAGCTATTCCGGAAAGTTCCGTGGTAGTTTCTCAGGCCGGCAATAGTGGGAAATCCAAATTGAGTCTGGAACAGATGTTAACCAGGCTGGAGAAGAAACTGGAAGCTGAACCCGATAACTTCACCGGATGGGTCATGCTGGGGCGTTCATATATGGTCGTGAACCGTCCTGCAGATGCTGTAAAAGCCTATCAAAAGGCACTGGATCTCAATGCTGCGGAACCCTCGGTGCTGTTGCAGATGGCTGACGCACTGGGGACGAGTCAGGCGGGTGATTTGAGAGGTAAGCCTGAGCAGCTGATCCATAAAGCACTGGCACTACAACCGGATAACCTGATGGGACTCTGGTTAGCGGGTATGTCTGCCAGGCAGCGTGGTGACAATGCAGAAGCGGTTATCTACTGGAAAAAAGTACTGCCCCGTCTTGATCCTGCATCGAAGGAGCGCCAGGAAGTACTTAATCTGATTAAAACGGCAGGTGGTGAGGTGCCAGCAGCAACAGCAGAGGTGGTTCCATCAGCGAAGACAACAGGGGATAAAGCGTCTGCAACAGTACCATCGATTACAGTAACCGTTACGGTTTCTGATGCGCTGAAAGCGCGTACCAACCCGGAGCAAACGGTATTTATTTATGCTAAGGCCGTATCTGGTCCACCCATGCCACTGGCCGCTATTCGCAAAAAAGTGGGTGACTTGCCCTTGACCCTGACGCTGGATGATAGCCAGGCGATGATGCCACAGCTCAAGCTGTCTGGTTTTCAACAGGTTACCGTGGGCGCAAGAGTCTCTGTGAGTGGAACCCCAACAAAGAGCAGTGGTGATTTGTATGTTGAACAAAGTCCGGTCAAGGTGGGCACATCACTGTCGCTTATCATTAATCAGGTGGCGAAGTAGGTTGGCAGGGTTTCAGGGTAACGCGTTATGATGTCAGTCGTCTTTCGATTAGCAGGACTTCTGGTTCTCTTGCTCCTGACAACCGGTTGCAGCCAGATTATCCCTCCACCATTAAATGCCCCTTTGACAATCAACCCCGAAAAGGGTGTGGATATGAAGGAGCGCAAGTATCACCGGATCAATGAGCATGAGAACCGATCCGACGATTTGACGCTGGTAGTGACGTTTTCGGGCGGTGGAACACGTGCCGCCGCACTGTCTTACGGAGTACTCAAAGAGCTGGAAGCGACTTCGGTTGCCGATACGCAAAGAACGATGCTGGATGAGGTCGATCTGATTTCTTCGGTCTCCGGTGGGAGTTTTACCGCAGCCTATTATGGTTTATATGGCAAGCAAATTTTCGCAGATTATGAACAGCGTTTCCTGAAGCAACCGGTACAAAGCAGTTTGCTGAAATATCTGCTGTTTACTCCTTCAAACTGGATCCGGCTGGCACCAGCGCTTTATGAGCGCAGTGATCTGGCAGCAGACTACTATGAAAAAACCATCTTTGGGAAAAAACGTTTTACCGACTTGCGTAGAGATGGCCCCCGTATCGTTATTAATGCTACGGATATTGCAACCGGTCATGGCTTTGCTTTTACCAGGAAGAACTTCCAGCGGCTGTGTTCCTCTATTGGATCTTACCCGGTTGGACGTGCAGTAGTGGCATCATCGGCAGTGCCAGTCGTTTTTTCGCCGATCGTTTTGAAAAACTATACGACAGATTGTGCGCTAAAATTACCGTTGCACAGCCCTTATAAGGACTATTTGCACCTGGTAGATGGTGGCGTTACAGATAATCTCGGTATTCGCTCATTGTTAAGTCTGGTGAAGGAGCATGGTAACAATTTCTGGCAGTTAATGAAGGCGTACCGAATGGTTAATAATCACAAGATAGTTTTTATTGTGGTTAATGCCTCCGATGCTATTCCTCCCCGAATAGGGAGCAGACGACGGTCTCCTGATACTTCTACAACTCTGGGGGCGATTGCGACGATTCAGTCCCGGCGCTACAACCGGGAAACATTGAACTTGCTCAGAGGGCAATTTCCTGCATGGAAGACCCAGGTTGTTAAGGGGCGTTGTGCGGCACAACAAGGCAAGCCGGGTTGTGGCGAGATGCAGTTTTATATGGCAGAGCTGAATTTCAACCAACTTCCCGAAAAATTGGCTCAGGAGTTGTCGTTGTATGAAACCTCGCTGGAGTTGAGTACGGAGCAAGTTGATCAGCTTATTCTGGCGGGACAGAAGCTATTGCGCCAGTCCCCGGTATTTCAACAGTTGCTCCATCAGTTGTGACGGCTGTTATTAAAAAAGGGGAGCAGGAGCTTGTTTATGTTAAACAGAGGGTCTATTGAAAACCTGCCTGCCAGCTTTTGTAGAGAACGTCATTTTCATGTCGTTGCTGTACGGGTACACCATCAAACAGTATAGGAACTATTGATGGCCAGTCTATTACGCTCCAGCGCAGCAATTAGCGCCATGACCATGATCTCTCGTGTGTTGGGGTTAGTACGGGATATGGTGTTATTTCACCTGTTTCCGGTAGGGGGAGCAACGGATGCTTTTTTTGCTGCGAACAAAATTCCTAATATGTTGCGCCGCTTTGTTGCCGAAGGTGCTTTTTCACTGGCTTTTGTGCCTGTTTTGACGGAGTACAAGGAAACCAGGAGCAGGTCTGAATTACATGATTTGCTGGATCATGTGGCGACTACTCTGGCATTGATTTTGCTGGTGATTACCACGATTGGCATTATCGCAGCGCCTGTGGTCATGCTAATATTTGCACCCGGTTTTCAAACCGAGGAAGGTGCTCGGCCTGAACTGGCAGTTTCCCTGTTGAGAATTACCTTCCCGTATATTTTCTTTATATCATTATCAGCACTGGCCAGCGGCATTCTGAATACCTATGGGCGTTTTGCCATTCCAGCGTTTACGCCTGTTTTGCTGAATGTTGTCATGATTATCAGCATGATCTTTTTTGCGGATCATTTTGCTGAACCCATTACCGCCGTTGCCTGGGGGGTATTTTTTGGGGGGGTTGCACAATTACTGTTTCAGTTACCGGCTTTATACCGGTTGGGGATGATTCCCAAAATACGTTACAGGCGAGGGCATCAGGGTGTGAGAAAGGTATTGAAGCTGATGGCTCCCGCTCTGTTTGGCTCTTCGGTGGCTCAGGTTAATTTATTGCTGAATACGATTATTGCCTCGCTTCTGGGAGAAGGGTTTATTTCCTGGTTGTACAGCTCTGACCGTTTTATAGAACTGCCTCTGGCGTTATTTGGTGTGGCGCTCGGTGTTGTTATCTTGCCCAAATTGTCCAGAGACTATGCCAATACGGATGCAGGAGCCTTTAGTGATAAACTGAACTGGGCTATCAAGCTGGCGCTGCTGGTGGCGATCCCCGCTACAGTCGGTTTAATGATTCTGGCCAAACCTATATTGGGTACCGTGATTTACAATGTGACGGCCTGGCATGACATAGAGATGGCGAGTATGAGTCTGGTTACTTATGCGTTTGGGTTGCCTGCCTTCATTCTGGTCAAGGTACTTGCACCTGGCTTTTACTCTCGCCAAAACACTAAAACGCCCGTTAAAATTGGTATTTTTTCGGTAGCTGTGAATATGCTGCTAAGTGTATTGATTGTTTATCCATGGTATACCCTGGGCTATATCGGCCCCCACGCAGGGCTTGCTCTGGCGGTGGCACTTGCAGGTTATGTGAATGCAGGCACACTCTTTGTTTCCCTGGTGCGAGAGAATGTGCTGTCAATAGAAGCGGGCTGGTGGGGTTATCTGTTTCGTGTCAGTGCAGCAGTGCTGGTGATGTCTGTCGTGTTAATGGCGTTGTTGCCGGATACCCTGTGGTGGCAGGGTCATGGTATCTGGATGCGAATAGGTGCGCTTACAGGGCTGATTTTTGCTGCTTTTGCATCGTATTTGCTGGTATTACGTGTGTTAGGTGTTGATTTTAAAAAAATGTTGTTACAGACCTGACCGCTTGATGTGCTAAAAGCGGATAGGGTCCAGAATAGAGTCTACACTATCAAGTTCCGGGTCGGTTTCAGGATAATCCAGCGTATAATGTAAACCACGGCTTTCATGTCGTTGCAAGGCAGACTGAATAATCAGGTCAGCCACTATCGACAGGTTACGCAGTTCGATCAGGTCGCCAGTGACCCGAAAGTTGGAATAGTATTCATCAATTTCCGAGAGCAGGAGCTTCATGCGGTTGCGGGCGCGTTCAAGCCGCTTGGTGGTTCTGACAATGCCGACATAGTCCCACATAAAACGTCTCACCTCGTCCCAGTTATGATTGATGACAACCCGCTCATCTGAATCGGTAACCCGGCTTTCGTCCCAGTCCGGGATAGCAATATCCCCGTAGTGTCGGTCTTTTTGCCGGATAATATCCTTGCTGACAGCCTGGCCAAAGACAATACATTCCAGCAGGGAGTTGCTTGCCATGCGATTTGCACCATGCAGGCCGGTGAAAGCAGCTTCACCAATGCAATACAGGTTGGTTACATCTGTGTGGCCGTTCAGGTCTGTCATAATGCCGCCCGAGGTATAGTGAGCAGCGGGTACGACAGGTACCGGTTCGACAGCCATGTCATAGCCAAACTTCAGGCAGTTCTCATAGACGTTTGGAAAATGTTCCAGAATAAAGTCTTTGGACTTGTGGCTAATATCGAGATAGACGCTATCAATGCCGCGTTTTTTCATTTCATTGTCAATAGCACGTGCCACAATATCTCGTGGAGCCAGCTCGGCACGTTCATCATACTTTGGCATAAAACGGCTGCCATCAGGCAAGCGCAGTTTTCCACCCTCACCACGAACTGCTTCTGTAATCAGGCTGGATTTGGCATGTGGGTGATATAGACAGGTGGGGTGGAACTGCATGAATTCCATGTTGGCAACCCGGCAACCTGCTCGCCAGCCCATGGCAATTCCGTCACCACTGGAGCCATCCGGGTTGCTGGTATACAAATAGACTTTGCTGCTGCCGCCGGAGGCGATGATACTATAACGGGCGGTAAAAGTTTTGACGCGTTGCTGTTTACGGTCAAGCACGTAGGCACCGAGGCAGCGGTTTTCGGTCGCTCCCAGGCGTCGTGTGGTAATAAAATCAATGGCAATGTGATGCGCGAACAGCGTGATATTGGCCTTTTTTCTAGCTTGATCGAGTAGTGTTGTTTCAATGGCACGCCCGCTGGCATCTGCGGCATGGGCTATACGACGGTGGCTATGTCCGCCTTCACGTGTCAGGTGCAGGTGGCTGCTACCATCAGGATCCTCTGCGCGAGTAAAGGGAACCCCCATTTGTTCCAGCCACCGAATGGCGGCAGGGCCGTTTTCAACGACATAACGCACGGTCTTTTCATGGCACAGGCCGGCTCCTGCGTTCAGTGTGTCCTGTATATGTGATTCAATGGAGTCTGTCTTGTCCAGTACGGCTGATATTCCGCCCTGGGCATAAAAGGTACTTCCTTCAGTGAGTTCCTGCTTGCTAAGTATTGCAATATTCATGCTGTCTGGCAGGCTCAGGGCAAGCGTTAGTCCGGCAGCTCCGCTACCAATAATAAGCACATCATATAGAGGCATAGGTTAGGTTCTTTGGTTGATCATCGTGAATGTAAGGAGGCTGTATGAAGTAAATATGGTTACCCTGAAACAGCGCTTCCACATGAAATATCCGGCTCAGTGTTGAGTTTACTAAGAGTAGGTAATATATTGCACCTGTTTTTATTTCTTTCGGACTGGATATAAGTCATGCAACCCCTGCTATTCTTTCAGCCTCAGGAAAACGATCGGGACTTAATCAGAGTCTCCTTGAGTGAAATATTCGGTATTTCAATGCCAAAAGTATAGTAAAATTATTATCGGCAAAAATTGAACTTTTTTAGTCTTTTAGGTCTATTAGAGTATTCGGGATACGCTATTGGTTTTTGCCCAGGTTCTCAAATAAAGGAGAAGAGCCCACATGGGCACTAGCCAAACAGATTTAGAGCTGGTCAAACGCGTACAGGCAGGAGAGAAAGGTGCTTTTGATGTATTGGTACTGAAGTATCAACAGAAAGTGGTCAATCTTGTCATGCGCTATGTTCGGGATCAGCATACGGCCATGGACATTTCCCAGGAAGCGTTTATCAAAGCCTATAAGGGCCTGCAGAACTTTCGTGGTGATAGTGCGTTTTATACCTGGCTGTATCGAATTGCGATTAATACGGCGAAGAATCATCTGGTGACAATGAGTCGCCGTTTGCCTGCCAATGATATTGATGCACAGGAAGCAGAGCAATATGACAGCGCGGATGCCTTGCGGGATGGGGGCAACCCTGAGACAGAGATGCAAAAGGACGAAGTACATCAGGCTATCATCTCCGCGATTGAGCAGTTACCAGATGACTTGCGTACCGCCATTTCACTTCGTGAGATAGAGGGCTTGAGTTATGAGGAGATTGCTGATGCAATGGATTGCCCTATTGGTACCGTTCGTTCCAGAATCTTTCGTGCACGTGAGTCGATAGAAGCTAAAATAGGCCCTCTGTTGTGATGATATTCCATCCTGTCTGAAAGGGCACAGGCGTAATAAAAGTGAGTCAAAAAGTAGTGGGTTAGTTAATCCAGAAATAATAACTTTATAACTCTATAAATAG
>WFWY01000146.1 GCA_015490895.1 Thiotrichaceae bacterium
ATTACAGCATTACAGCAACAAAAAAGCCACGTAATACGTGGCTTTTCGGGAAAGCAGGTAAAAAAACCTTATTTCCAGAAATTGACTTCCTTGGAGGCAATTTCACGGACTTCAGCAGCGAGCTCGTGATAACGCTCACGATAGTTTTTACCATCGCCAATATAGTAATCTTCAGCGTCAAATTTACCTGCTTGCTCATCTGCAATGAATTTAGCTTGCATTTCGAGCATTTCCTTAATTAGTTCAGCTTTCTTGCTCATAAGAATTCTCCAACAGCATCTATGAAATTAGTAGGCAATATACCGCTTTAATGGAATTAGCGGTATACCCCATTAGGGTAGTAAGTATCCGGGTTGTTTAATACCCGCCTTTTCGTGTGGTAGCAGGTAAACCTGCAACACGCAAGCCCTGTTTACTCGGTGCGCGGGGGAAAAGAGTGTACAAGTCCTTGCTTTTCAGTTTTTTCTCACCCCAAATTTTGGCCATTGACTTGACGATGGCACGTTCCATGGGTTGGTTGCCGCCATTCTCATAGTATTCACTGCGTAAATATTTGATGACGTCATGATGCCGGTCAGTCAGTTCAATACCTTCTATATCAGCCAGTGCCTTGCAAACATCATCGTTCCAGTCTTCAAGGTTAGCCAGGTTGCCGGTTTCGGTCAGTTCGATAACCTTACCATTTACTTCAAGTGCCATAGTAGAGGACCTCTGTTTAAATTACATTACATCAAATTTATCGTAGCCATTATCCGGATACATAAAGGTATGTGCTGAAAATACAGTTATTCAGGAACATTATGTGGTGCACCAGATACCGGACTCGCAATAACGGGAGGCATGGTAGCAAAAAAAACGGTATATCCCTATATACTAAAAGGGTTATATGGTCTTACTTATCATCAGGCAACTGTTACCAGAGTGATTTGTAGTTTCAGCGGGCTTATGTGTTACACTGAACGTGTGAATTTATTAATATTCGGCGGTATCGTCATTGCGGTTCTTGCTGTGCTGTTTATCATCGGCGCGGTACTTTCCCTTCTTTATCCCTGACTATATCCTCCTGCTTCGCTTCCGGCTTTGATATTCGCTACGGCTATTCTGGCTATTCTGTGGTGTGTAATGACTTGATGCCTTTGTGGGGGAGAAAAATACCACAGCCCAGCAGGCGCCCTTTGCCCAGCCCATGTTGCTGTATCTTGATGGAGGCGTCACTTTCCAGGTCGGCGATCATCAAATGGCGTGTCGGCAGTTTGCCATCCGGTGTCTGGATGACATGGCTTGTGCCACAGATCATTTTGCGAACCTTGACACCGGTCAGTTGGTGAATTTCCTCATGCATGTTAGCGAGAAACTCATTCTCATCTTCTTCTGGATCTGTAGGGATGTGGCGGCAAAAAATAACGGAGGCATTGCTGAGTTTGCGTATCTTGCTATCTTTGAGGGTTACTTTACTGCCTTTAATATTCAGGGTTTTTCCTGCTAGTTGCTTTGTTTCATCAATGCGATGCCTGGGGACACGCAGATACATGCGGGTACGTCGAGAAGGCCATAAGAACTCGTTTTCACTGTCTTCCGGGCGCAACCAGCCATTGCCAGTTTCAGCGACATGGATTTGATGAATACGAAACTGTTCTTCATCCTTGACCCAGGGTAATTCAGACTGAATGGCCTCCGAGAGTTCCCAGGCGTGATCCAGGTGAAGTTTTTTACAGCGTATGGGAAAACCTAAGTCCACCACATCATCGGGGACTTCATAGGGAATACTTTTGTCTTCGTCTTCTTGCCAGAATGTCATGTTACCGTGCCGAGGAAAAGGTGATTTCCAGTTGGTCATACCAGTTGTCAGGACGGTCATCATAGACCGGGGGTTCAATATCCAGGTTGAAAAACATTTCGCGTGTTTCCAGCGCTTCCTTTACAACAACAGCCTTGAGCTCTTCAAATGATGAAACAGTGTCGCCATGTTTTAATAAAATTTCACTGAGATTTAGCATGGATTTCCAGATGTCTACTTGGGTTAACAATTCTATTCTGGGGGTTGTTGATACATTTTCCAAGTAACACGGTATTGTTTGGGGTTGCTGGACAGTGGATGTCTTTGTCAGGAGTCCTTTCGCCCCGGAATACTTGCACAGTTTCTAAATCCGTAATGTCACTATGGTACAGTGGCATTACGGGCTCAGGGTAGTCTGAGCTCATTGAATGAGAAATAATCACTCTATTTAACGGCTTCAATAAGCGCAGATTATGATGTTCATGGGATTTGCAGTAGCTTCCTGGTTCTCGGGCAAGCTCCTAGAAGTCGCCTTCGGCACCCCGTTTCATGATGTCCAGAATGACATCCTTAACTTCCAGTGCTTCCTTGCGTAAGTCATCGGGTAAGGTTTTACCACCGTAGATCATCATATCCATATTGAGTGCATAAAGGCGCAGCTTGCCATCTTTACCCTCTACCATGGAAATGCGACAAGGCAGGTAGGCTGCATAGGCATCACTGTAATCGACCATTTTTTTAGCGGTGAGTGGGTTGCAGAACTGGAAAATCTTCAGGGTGCGCTGTTTGTCACCGGTCATGGCCTCAATCTGGTCAGACAGGGGTAAATCACCGACGGACTTGATGTTATGTTCGTTAGCGACTGCTTTCATAGCTTCTTCCGCATCGGAGGCACTGACACCATCAGCAAGCGGGTATATCCAGACTGTTGCGTCAGCTGAGTTGCCGGTTTCTTTCAGTTTTTCCCACATCTCCATGTAAACGTCCCTGGCTTTGGGATCCAGTTGATCAAGTGCTGCCATTTCACCTTGCATACCGGCGAGCTGTGAGCCGAATTTGGAGTAGGCGTAACCACCACCGATTAAGGCGATTAATCCGATAATGGCTAAAATATTTCTAATCAGGTTCATAGTGTTCCTCGTAGCGTAGTCAGTTAAGTATGGTGTTCAATGCATCGCTGTAAAGCAGCGTCTTTGTCTTTTCTTGTTACTATCCTCAATGCACAAACTGGCGGCTTATCGTCTGTGTTGTGTAGAGCAGGGTATGAAAACTCCGGCATTATAAAGGAGAGTGGGCAATGTGGCTATTGGGGAAAACAGGGAGATAGATGAGTAGTTATCATAAAGGGTCTATCAATCATCCAGCGTAACCGGTGAAACGAACTCTTCGGGCTTGACAGCAAGAATGGAGCATTCCACATCATCCATGATTTTTTCAATCGTGTTTCCAATAAAAAAGCCTTTAATCCCTACACGGGATAGCATACCCATCACCAGCAAATCTACCTGGTGTTTTTTGGAGGAGTCGATAATAACGGTAGAGGGATCTCCAGTTTCAAGATAAATATTGTTGCTATCAATACGAATATTTCTGCTTTGCAGGCAGTGGGTAATGGATTCCAGGTGGGACGGCTTATCTTCCTCGCTAGGGGGGATATTGAGCATCAACAGTTCACCTTTATCTGTTTCCGCAATACTCTGGGCAATAGAGACAATCGCTTCATTCAATTTATTATTGTCAATATCCTTTTGTTTGGCGACATCAATAGTTGCCATAATCTTGTCATATTCACCGGGATGATCCGGGTGTACGGCAAGTACAGGGCAGGGACATTTGCGTAACAGTTGTCGGGCGGTGGTGCCAATCAACTTGTTTTTGATGGTTGGATTATCGCGCTCGCTCAGCATTAACAGGTCGTGCCGGTTGCGAAGTACCTGTTTGATAATTTCTGTGCTGGGTGTACCCGAGAGTGCAATGATCTCCACCTCAATACCATGTGATTGAATGCACTCGGCAACGCTCTCCAGTTGGGTATGGCG
>WFWY01000147.1 GCA_015490895.1 Thiotrichaceae bacterium
AACCATTATTTACTATAAAATTAATCTATTATCGAGTACAACTGACACTCCGTCACTAATAAGTTTTATCTATTCCAAAATAGATCTCTACCGCTAAAATACAGACACTACTAAAAGCGCCCCAACATAAAAAGAACGATAATAAAACCGCTGACATTATAAGGCTGTACCCGATGTGTTACTAACACAACGGAGAATATTGCCATGAACGACCAACAACGTATCTCTTATCTTTTTATTCTGCTTTTCACACCCTTTATACTCTATGGCAAACCCATTGCAAGCATGCCATCCAGTCTACAAGACGCTTATCAACAGACAATCCATCAAATAAAACCCACCCCGGCTTCTGGCGCTACAACTCAATCCTGGACAGCTTCCAACCCCGGCAGCCGCCTGCAAATAGAATTTGATGGCAAAGGCATGCAGGCAAAATCCACGACTTCAGACTGGTTATTTCGGATGGAATTAACGGGCATAGGCAATGAGCAAGGCATAAAGCGTGTTTCCAGAGCGAAAACCAGCATAAAGGGAAGCCGCCTGAACTACCAGCGTAAGAAACTGGTAGAGTGGTATATTAACAGCCCTGATGGGCTTGAACACGGCTTTACCATAGACAAACCACTTGGAAAAAAAGAACTGCTTTTACAATTTTCACTGGGTGGAAATGTAACTCCACAGATCACTAGCAAAAATCAGGCGTTAAAGCTGGTTAGCACAAAAGGTAAAGCGCTTAGCTATAGCGGACTGAAGGCCTGGGATGCAACAGGTAAACCACTTTCGGCAGTCATGCAGCTTGAAGATAATAAGCACCTGCTATTAAAAGTTGCCGTTGCTGGCGTACAGTACCCGGTTACCATTGACCCCTGGCTGGCAGAGGAGCAACAAGTAATACCTGGTAACACAGTGGCAATATCGGATAATACTGCTGTAGTGTATGGTAATACTGGGAGTGGTAGTGCTTCTCCCGATTTATTCTTTTTCACTTTCGATGGTACCAGCTGGAACCTGCAAGACAGCCTTATAGCCACTCCACAAATGACAAATTTTGCTGGTGGTTTATCAATTTCCGGAGATATAGCAATCATTAGCACCTCAACTTTTGGTACTAATAACGCGAAAGTTTATACACGCTCTGGAAACACCTGGAGCCTTGAAACCACACTCTCCCCTCCACCTGATACTGATATTCAGGGTACAGGGTTTGGATCAGCACTGGACATATCGGGTCAAACCGTCGTGATCGGTGCGCCCAACCTGAGTAATATTATTGGTATCAATGAAGCTTATATCTATAAGCGTACACTTCAGGGAGGAGCTGCAGTGTGGTCATCAGCCACTGTTATAAGCCCTTCTGACGGTGCAGCAGGAGATCGTTTTGGAAGTTCTATCAGCATATCAGCAGCAGAGGATATTATTGTCGGAGCTCCAGGACATAATAGTGAAATAGGTGCCGCCTATATTTTCATCCCATCGGGTGCAAACTGGACTGAACAAGCAAAATTAACTGATGCCAATTCACCTTCAATTCCAGGTGACCAGTTTGGTCAATTTGTCAGTATCTTTGCAGATACAGTGGCTGTCGGCATTTCTTTAGAAACTCAGGTCTACGCACGTTCGGGTAGCGCATGGTCTTTACAACAAATCCTCAATCAAAGCCGCAATGCACACGTTGATGGCGATATTATTATTGCTTCCAACAACACAAGCCCTCCCACAGGAGATAATGCTATTTCAGTATTTACGCGAACCGGTGCAAGCTGGATGGAGCGCTTGCAACTAGCAGCATCGGATGGTCAAAACAATGATTTCTTCGCAGACTCTCTGGACATTTCGGGGAAAAAAGTAATTGCCGCCGCACCTTCCAGAACTCCAGAAGCTTCATACCTATTCGATCTGGCCTGCGATATCACCTACCCTCTGCCAAGCAATGAATGGCATCAGATTGCCCTGCCATGCGATCCTGGCAGTCAAAACACACTCAATGATATTCTCGGGGATGATAATTTAGGCATAAATTATGGTACAGATTGGGTAGTGTGGCGCTACGACACGGCAATCAATGGTTATGATCGCGTAGAACTGACAGATACCATGCAGCAAGGCATTGGCTACTGGGTCATCCAGATTTCTGGACTCGGTAAATTACTGGCCATGCCAGAGAGCAGCCTGCCAATCGCAGCAACCTGTTTATCCTAATAAGTGTAATCCGGGGACTCCACTGGAGTGCTTCGAAATCGCTATAGCTCCCACACCTGCTGGCTCCCAGATACAGTGGAATATGATTGGCTACCCATTTACAAAACCGCAAGCACTCAATGACAGCGTGATTACCGCTCCTCCATCTAGTAGCTGTGGCTTTCAGTGCAGCCTGGATGCCGCTGAAACAGACAATATCTTTAACAGCGCATTGTTTAGCTATTATACTACAGCCTATGATGAGATAGATACGGCCACAGGGGCTCTTGAACCGTGGAAAGGGTATTGGGCGGCAGCATTAACTAACTCCTCAGGAACTGACCTAAAACTGTGGATACCTCAGCCCTCTACTGTATTACCATAAAATCAAAGGAGTCACTCAAGCGCCGCCTGTAAGACAATAAGATATTGATTGATATTAGTACTTCTGTGATTTTCGCTACGCTTCCTATCCTCTGACAAGCTCCCAGGAGGCTGTCAGGGAACTCATTTGCCGTCTTGGAGAATATACAGGAATAGATTACTCTACGCAGACTGAATCTGCCCCCCTGCTTTTAGCCATGATGATACAAGACCAACCCAAGCCATATATCGTGCCGCCCTGTAACAAGGAGATTGTGATTTTGTATCAGGATAATGACTTGCTGCTGATTAACAAGCCGGATGGTTTGCTGAGTGTGCCGGGTCGCCATCCATTGAATAAAGATAGTGTTGCGACACGGCTGGCATGTGAGTATCCGGGTGCTTCTATGGCGCACCGGCTGGATCTGGACACTTCAGGGATGATGATTATTCCATTAAATAAAGCTGCGCTGGCACATATCTGTCTCTTATACACATCTGACGCTGC
>WFWY01000148.1 GCA_015490895.1 Thiotrichaceae bacterium
CGGTTTGAAAACGCAAACACTATAAAATAAAGCAACCCAACTTAATCAGAGGCTCATTAATTAAAAACGGAGTTACATTATGAGAGCTTTTCTATCAAAAAACTGACGAAGTTCATCTCACAGGAAATTCGACCGGACTTAATCAGAGGCTCCTTAAAAATCTGTCTCCTTTTTTGTCTTTTATAGCCGGATACAGGCTTCCTGGTCGCTTTACCGGTTATCCTTTCCCATTCACGCTCGTGTCCATATTAATAAATCGTTTCAATGCAATCATTCTATTTTTATAAATCAATAGAAGTCTGTATTCTGGTCACATTATTCATCAAGAGGCAGATACCATGCTAAAAAATAGAGAAGGGGAAAAAGTCCCGAATGTTATATTTCGTACCCGTCAGGGTCATGAGTGGGTGGAGGTTTCCAGCAATGAAGTTTTCAATGGAAAAACGGTGGTTGTTTTCTCATTGCCAGGTGCTTTTACACCGACCTGTTCCTCATCACATGTGCCACGATATAATCAGCTGGTTCCGGTTTTTAAAGAAAATGGCGTGGATGAAGTGGTGTGTATTTCAGTGAATGATGCCTTTGTGATGAATGAGTGGAAAGCAGATCAAAAAGCTGACAGTATCACTTTTTTACCAGATGGCAATGGCGAGTTTACTGAAGCAATGGGTATGTTGGTTGACAAGCATGACCTGGGTTTTGGTCAGCGTTCGTGGCGTTATTCGATGCTTGTCAAGGATGGTGTGATTGAGAAAATGTTTATCGAGCCTGATGAGCCAGGTGATCCCTTTGAAGTTTCTGATGCTGATACCATGCTGGAGTATATGGCTCCCGATGCTAAAAAACCTCATGACGTCACTGTGCTATCGCGCCCGGGCTGCCCGTATTGCGCTCAGGCTAAAAGCATGTTGCGGGATGCCGGTATAGAGTTTGAAGAACTGGTGCTTAACCGGGATTATACTAGCCGCAGCTTATATGCAATGGCAGGAGTAGATTCGGTACCACAGGTATTTATTGATGGTGACCTGGTGGGGGGATCGGGAGATCTTAAAGAGTGGTTTAAGGAGCAATAGCTCTTTGATCAGAGTCTCCTTAAGGAGACCCTGAATAAGTCGTGAGCGGTTTTCTCGAAGCTAGAACCGCCCATTTTTTGCTTAAAAATCTCCCTAATAGAATGACTATTAGCTCTATTTTTAAGCAAAAACTGAACAATTCTATCAATCGAGAAATTCCACTCAGACCTAATCAGAGGCTCCTTAAATCTAAGAGGAATTTAAAGGATAAAAAATATGACGAACCATTATGATGTGATTGCCATTGGTGCCGGTAGCGGTGGACTGTCTGTTGCGGAACGCGCTGCTTCCTATGGTGCAAAATGTGCCATTGTTGAGGCAGGTGAACTGGGCGGTACGTGTGTCAATGTCGGTTGTGTACCCAAGAAGGTAATGTGGTATGGCGCAAGCCTGGCACATGCGATAAGAGATGCCCAAGATTATGGTTTTGATGTCACAGCCGGGGAGCTTAACTGGGAAAAGCTGGTGATGAAGCGGGACAATTTTATCGGTGGTATTAACGACTGGTACTATGACTATTTGGCAGGGCAGAACATTGAGCTGCTCGAAGGCCATGCACGTTTTATTGACAATAAAACGTTGGAAGTTGATGGTGAGCACTATACGGCGGAGCATATCGTGATTGCTACAGGTGGTCGTCCAATAATACCGGAAGACATTCCGGGAGCTGAACTGGGTATGACATCCGATGGTTTTTTTAATGACCTGGACGAGATTCAGCCTGAAAAAGTTGTGGTCGTGGGTGGTGGTTATATTGCCCTGGAGCTGGCGATGATGATGCAGGGCTTCGGTTCCGATGTGAGTATTTTGCATCAGGGCTGGCCAGTCCTTATTGGCTTTGATGAGATGATCCAGACCGCCTTGCGTGCAGAGATGGAAGCCAGTCATATTCATATTGATGATGACGCTATCATTAGCCAGGTAGAAAAGCAGGACAGTGGTAAATTGACGCTTTACTTTGAAGATGGCACAACTCTGGCCGAGGTTGATGCACTGATATGGGCTATCGGTCGGCGTCCTAATACAGATACGATCGGGCTCGATAATACGGATGTAAAAATAACTGATAATGGCATGGTCGTTGTCGATGAATATGAACAAACCACAGCGCCAGATATTTATGCCATTGGCGATATTATAGGCAAAGCACCCTTAACCCCTGTGGCGATTGCAGCAGGTAGACGCCTGGCTGACCGTTTATACGGTGGTAAACCGGAGCGTAAAATGGACTATGACATGGTTGCAACGGTGATGTTTACCCATCCACCGATAGGCACAGTGGGTTTGAGTGAGGCGGCAGCAAGAGAAATCTATGGAGACACAGTCAAAGTATATCAAACCCGTTTTGTGCCTATGTATCATCAACTCACACGCCACAAGGTAAAAACATCCATGAAATTGATAGTCGTGGGTGACACTGAAAAAGTAGTGGGTTGTCATGTAATCGGTCTGGGTGCAGATGAAATGCTGCAAGGTTTTGCCGTTGCCATACGTATGGGAGCAACCAAGCAGGACTTTGATGATACAGTTGCGATTCATCCGGTGAGTGCTGAAGAGCTGGTCACCATGAAGTAAAAAAACAGGGCGGGATTAGTCCTGCCTGTTTTCAAGCCATTGTGTATAGGCCAGTAACTCAACTCCAGGCGAGAACAAGATAGCAAGAGATGTGGGTAGATTCGACAGGGTTCTTGTTTGCTTGCTACGGGGGGGGAAGTGCTGTGCCAGCTCGTGCCGACATCGAGCTATATGGTTGCTAAGTTGATCCAGACAGGCCCCAGCCGCATGTTCTGCAAGATACCGGCCTTCCATCCACTCACTGAGGTGGGCGCGACTTGTTTTAATCTCTGACTGTAGCCGGATAAGTGTGTCAATAGCGATTTCCAGCCTGGACAGCGTTTGTTCGCACGAGATACCCTGGTTGAGTGCTGTTTGCAACACCCGGGAATGATTTTCGATATGTGTCATGCCA
This sequence comes from Thiotrichaceae bacterium, assembly GCA_015490895.1. GTDB lineage: Bacteria > Pseudomonadota > Gammaproteobacteria > Thiotrichales > Thiotrichaceae > HyVt-477. The sequence goes on from WFWY01000148.1 coordinate 3,043, forward strand.
TCTTGAAGTTGCACGTACCACTCAATAAAGCGGGTATGGGTATCAATGATCAGAGTATAATCCGTATGTTTACCCACCATGCGGGCATTATCAATTTCTAACTGGCAATGGTTGAGTTGGTTCAAAATGATCTGACAGGTTTGCGTATCCATGATGTTCCCCTTTTACTAAGAGCCTCCAGAACCAGTTTAGAAGAGCAGACTGGTCATAACCTGACCATGGCAGGAAATTTATTTGTTATTCATCACTAAACGACCTACTATTCTGGCTCCCTGGTTGAGTAAATCGCAGTGAAATAAACGTGGACAAGATCAGCCTGCGTGGCGCGCGCACCCATAACCTCAAAAATATTGATATTGATCTTCCTCGGGATCAGCTGATAGTCATTACAGGGTTGTCGGGTTCGGGGAAGTCATCACTGGCGTTCGACACTATTTTTGCGGAAGGACAGCGCCGCTACGTGGAATCCCTGTCAGCCTATGCTCGACAGTTCTTGTCCATGATGGAAAAGCCTGATCTGGATCATATCGAAGGTTTGTCGCCGGCTATTTCTATTGAGCAAAAAACGACTTCTCATAACCCGCGTTCCACTGTCGGTACAATTACCGAAATTTATGACTATCTACGTCTTCTTTTTGCTCGCGCGGGAGTACCGAAGTGTCCGCAACATGGAGGTACGCTGGAAGCACAGACCATTTCACAAATGGTGGATGCGGTGATGGCACTGGGAGAAGGCAGCAAGTGGATGCTGCTGGCACCAGTAGTACGTAACCGTAAAGGTGAGCATGTACAGCTGTTTGAACAGCTTCGCAGTGATGGCTATTTACGCGTACGTATTGATGGTGTGGTTCATGAAATTGATCATGTTCCAAAGCTGGAGCTACGCAAAAAACACACGGTCGAGGTGGTTATTGATCGTATAAAAGTGCGTGAAGGGCTGCAACTGCGTCTGGCGGAGTCTTTTGAAACAGCTTTGCGCCTGGCCGACGGACTGGCGCGGATAGCCCCCATGAATGAAAATGGTAGCCAGCAAGAGATATTATTCTCGGCCAACTTTGCCTGTCCTGAATGTGGTTATTCGTTGCAAGAGCTGGAGCCTCGCCTGTTTTCGTTCAATAGTCCGGCAGGTGCCTGTGAAACCTGTGATGGCCTGGGTATCCATCAGTATTTTGATACACAACGTGTCGTTTCGAAGCCTTCATTGAGTCTGGCGGCGGGTGCTATTCGGGGCTGGGACAGGCGTAACCACTATTATCACCAGCTAATCACCTCTCTGGCAGAGCATTACCGTTTTGATGTCAATATGCCGTATGAGAAACTGCCCAAAAAAATTCAGAAAATTTTGCTTTATGGAAGTGGTCGAACGGTCATAGAGTTCACCTACATTGGTCAAAAAGGGCAGCTTTATAGGCGCAAGCATCCCTTTGAAGGGGTTGTTAACAACATGCAGCGCCGTTATCGGGAAACCGAATCCAGCGCGGTGCGTGAAGAGCTGAACAAGTATATGTCTACCGAGGTGTGTCCTGATTGCCAGGGCGCCCGTCTGGGGGAGCCTGCTCGCCACGTGTTTATTAACGAGATTAGCCTGCCCGAGATTACTGAGATGTCAATTGGTGAGTCTTATCGCTTTTTTAGTGAGCTGGACTTGCCCGGCAAGCAAGGAAAAATTGCGGAAAAAATAATTCGCGAGATTCGTTTGCGGCTAGAGTTTCTGGTGAATGTTGGGCTGGACTATCTGACCCTGAGTCGTAGTTCGGAAACGTTGTCCGGCGGAGAAGCGCAGCGTATTCGACTGGCATCGCAAATAGGTGCAGGGCTGGTTGGTGTGATGTATGTATTGGATGAACCTTCTATTGGCTTGCATCAACGTGACAACGAACGTTTACTAAAGACCCTGGTACATTTACGCGACCTGGGCAATACGGTGATTGTTGTAGAGCACGATGAAGATGCCATTCGCAGTGCGGATCATGTCGTTGATATTGGCCCTGGAGCAGGAACACATGGTGGAGAAATTGTCGCGCAAGGCACGCCACGGGAAGTTGCCTGTCATCCGGATTCCTGTACTGGAGCTTTTCTCTCCGGCAAGCGAAAAATAGCTATCCCGGGACAGCGAGTACCCATTGATAACAAGCGACTGCTGAAGGTTATTGGAGCAACAGGTAATAACCTGAAATCCATTAATGCTGAGATACCTGTTGGCTTGTTCACTTGTGTAACAGGTGTTTCAGGCTCAGGAAAATCAACCCTGATTAACCAAACCCTGTATCCCGGTATTGCACGTTATCTGAATAACAGTACACTGGAAACAGCACCGGTTAAAAAAATAGAAGGCCTGAATTACTTCGATAAAATCGTAGATATAAACCAAAGCCCAATAGGCCGAACGCCACGCTCCAACCCGGCAACGTATACCGGGGTTTTTACGCCTATCCGCGAGTTATTTGCAGCGACACAGGAAGCCAGGTCACGTGGCTATACACCGGGGCGCTTCAGCTTTAATGTCAAGGGAGGGCGTTGCGAAGCCTGCCGGGGTGATGGTGTCATCAAGGTGGAGATGCATTTTCTACCGGATGTCTATGTACCCTGTGATGTGTGTGACAGCAAGCGATATAACCGTGAAACACTGGATGTTCACTACAAGGGAAAGAATATCAGTGAAGTACTGGCGATGACAGTTGAAGAAGCACATGAATTCTTCAGGCCGGTTCCCAGTATTTTCGCGAAACTGGATACTTTGATGGATGTGGGTTTGTCCTATATTACCCTGGGACAAAATGCGACAACCTTGTCAGGAGGTGAAGCACAGCGCGTAAAGCTGGCCAAAGAGCTGTCCAAGCGCAGTACAGGCAAGACACTGTATATTCTGGATGAGCCCACAACAGGATTACATTTTCATGATGTTGATCAGTTGCTTAGTGTGCTACATCGCCTGCGCGATGGTGGTAATACAGTGATTGTGATAGAACATAATCTGGATGTGATTAAAACGGCGGACTGGGTGATTGATCTTGGTCCCGAAGGGGGGAGTGGTGGTGGTCAAATCGTTGCCACGGGTACGCCTGAAAGTATTGCTGCCCACAAAAAGTCGTTTACGGGACATTTTTTAAAGGCTTTGCTGGTGCAGTGAGCATGGATAGAAACTGAAATACAAGGAAAATACAGAGATGAAGAAAAAACAAGTGTGCAAACTATCTCCCGTCCTCTTAGTGGTGTTGCTTGGTGGCTGCACATTAAATGAGGGTGATCCACAGACTACACTGTGCCAGAAGCTGACTACGCACCTCATGAATACAGGAGAGGTGCAATGGGGGCAGACCAGCAAGACCCCAGGTGAAGACAGAAGTATGAATGTTACCATCCGTTGGGACAGCCAGGATGCTGAGGGTACATTGCCCATGCAGGCGACCTGTCGTTATTTGTCCAATGAAGATGATGATGGTCAGGAGTATGAGCTGAACATTGTTGAAGGTTATCAGTCACTACCTGATACTATCATCATTAATGGCCACCAGGTTCGGCAACAGGATTTATATACGGCTATTCAAAAAGTAACAGGGCAGGCGTTTAGAGAAACCCTTAGTGAAGGGCATCTCCGGAAAAAAGTGGGTGAGGCAGGTCAGGTAATTAAAGAAGGTAGCCAGGAATTGCGTGAGAAGGCAGGTGAGGTATTACAAAAAGCGGGTGAACACTTACAGAAATAAGGCAGTATGAGGTTTGCCAGTTTTCTGGGTGCACACCAATACCCAGCGTTAGCGTCAGCTTAAAGTCCTAGAAAACCACTCATGACTTAATCAGTCACAAGAGGCTCCTTAAGTATTGAATAAGTCCAGATTAGTCAGGGCTTGATTTATTGTTGTCAGAAGCAACGGCTATAACCGCAACAGCGCCTAGAATAAGCGGCATGGTTAGCGAAGAAGCGGTTCCAGCTGTTGCTGCAATCACTGTCCCGCTGTTTTTGGCTGCGGTTGCTACTTTAGTACCTTTACCTGCACTTGTTGCTGTATTGCCAAGAGCGCTACCTCTAATGGGGAGAGCGCTGGGACAGACCTCCAGGCTTTTGATGTGGACAAAGTGTGATGGAGGCACTTCTACCTGACAGTTTTTGTTTATCCGCAGCGTTGCTCTACCGTTGTCACCCGTGGAGAATTGATCCCCCGGCTTCAGCTGCTGGTGTACAACGACGGGTTTTACCCGGGTAACATGTGTTGTGTACACCTTGCCAGTTACTTTTTCAACAAGAGCATTTGCAGTAGCGGTCGTGGAGAACATAGCGACTACTACGCCAAATATACCGATAATATGGGGTGCGTGTATTATACGGGAGGGAAATAATGTGTTGATGGGATTCATGGTATATATCCTGTAGCTAAGGTTCTGATGAACTCAGGGTTCATTGTCTCGAGCCCCTCAATACGCCAGGTGCTGACAGCCTCCTGGTGATAGAAGTGAATCAATAAAAACATCAAAAAACACAACTATACTATATATTCTTGAATATACTATATTTCTTGAAATAAAGCCACATTTCAGCCTTAGGAAAACGATTGGGGCTTGATCAGAGGCTTCTTAACGGTAGTTGAATATCACTCTTCCAGGTACAGAAAAAAGACAAAGTGTAGAGATATCGGAATGAATGCCCTGGCAAGGATGTCGGCTGGTTATGACAGGGAGAGGCAGTAGGAGGCTGTCCGACGGCCTCCTAGTCATAAATACCATGTTCACGTGTCGCCTGGAATTCAACCCCGGGCCATTTCTCTTGCGCTAACTGAAGGTTTACTCGAGTAGGAGCGATGTAAGTTAATTCACCGGCATGATCCAGGGCCAAGTGATTCGCGGCCTTTGTTTTGAACTGATCAAGCAGGCTTTCGTCATCGCACGCAACCCAGCGTGCAGTTTGTACATTGACAGGCTCAAAAAGGCATTCCACGTTATATTCCGATTTCAGGCGTTGCTCGACCACTTCGAACTGCAAGACACCGACCGCGCCAAGAATTAAATCATTGTTGCGTAGAGGGCGGAAAAGTTGGGTGGCGCCTTCTTCACAGAGCTGTATAAGCCCCTTAAGGAGCTGCTTGTTTTTTAGTGGGTCTTTCAGGCGGGCACGGCGAAACAATTCAGGTGCGAAGTTTGGAATACCGGTGAAATAGAGATCTTCTCCCTGTGTAAAGGTATCACCAATGCGAATGGTTCCGTGGTTATGAACGCCTATAATGTCACCCGCATAGGCATCATCGATATGCTCCCTGTCTGCAGCCATAAAAGTGAGTGCATCAGAAATTTTGATAGCTTTACGGGTGCGGGTATGCCGGAGTTTCATGCCTTTGTTAAAAGTACCGGAGCAGATACGCAGGAATGCAATGCGGTCACGGTGCTGGGGATCCATGTTGGCCTGAATCTTAAACACAAAACCGCTGAATTTTTCTTCAGCTGCTGAAACTTCCCTGCTAGTGGTATCACGTGGCTGGGGAGCCGGTGCATATTCAACAAAATCATCCAGTAATTCGGCTACACCAAAATTGTTGATCGCTGAGCCAAAAAAGACGGGAGTGAGTAGGCCTTTCAGGTAGTCTTCTTTGTGGAAAGTATGGCTGGCGCCTTTTACTAATTCGATTTCCTCACGCAGCTCTTCTGCTTGCTCACCAAGGAGTTCATCCAGGCGAGGATTGTCCAGGCTATCAATGACCTCTCCTTGCTGAATATGTCCATCATGCTGGGCGTTATACAGGTGGATACTGTCCTTGTAAATATGATAGACCCCTTTCAGCCGCTTGCCCATGCCGATAGGCCAGGTTATCGGGGCGCATTGAATATTGAGAATATTTTCTACTTCATCAAGTAGCTCAATGGGCTCTCGGCCCTCCCGATCCAGCTTGTTAATGAAGGTCATAATGGGGGTGTCACGCAAGCGGCATACTTCCATTAGTTTGATAGTACGAGCCTCAACACCCTTGGCGACATCAATGACCATAAGTGCTGAATCAACAGCTGTTAGTGTGCGATAAGTATCTTCAGAGAAATCTTCATGACCGGGGGTGTCCAGTAAGTTGACTACACGACCCTTATAGGGAAATTGCATCACAGAAGAGGTAACGGAGATGCCTCTTTGTTTTTCCATTTCCATCCAGTCAGAGGTGGCATGGCGAGATGCCTTGCGTCCTTTGACGGTGCCTGCTTGCTGAATGGCGCGACCGAAGAGAAGAAGCTTTTCGGTAATGGTTGTTTTACCTGCATCGGGGTGTGAAATAATTGCAAACGTACGCCGACGCGAAACTTCTTCCTGGTATGTACTCATAATGCTGTGTATTGGCGGCAGAAACAGAAAAGGCCGGTCTATACCGGCCTTAGAATGGCGTTGTCTTAAGGAGACTCTGATTTAAGTCTGATCAGAAAAACGAATCATGACCTGGCAAAGGCTTCTTAGTGACTAAAGAGCGCGAATATGCTTATTTAAGCGACTTTTTTTGCGAGCGGCATTATTTTTGTGAATGATGCCTTTATTGACCATGCTGTCAATGAAAGGAATGGCTGCGGCAAAAGCAGTTGCTGCTTGCTCTTTATCACCCTCGCTGATAGCGGCCTCAACTTTCTTGATGGCGGTACGCATGGTACTGCGATGGTGCTTATTACGCATTCTATTGTTTTCAGCTTGGCGAACACGTTTTTTGGCCTGTTTAATATTTGGCACGAAAATCTCCTACAGACTTCGATAAAAAAATAGGCGCGAATTATGCCTTTTATCGAAAGACATATCAACTCCTAATTGTTAATTGGGCAGGCAGTCTTGCAGTACGACGTGACTGCCCTGAGCCATCTAGAAAAAAACGGTTGTCAAAAATGAAAACCAGGCCCAGATAATAAAGCCTACAACAATCGCCATGGGTATTTTGAAACCGAAATCTAACATGATGCACCTATATGATAATTTAAAATCGGATAATCCGAATGTTATGATATTCGAATATAGATGGCAAGCTGGTCTTTCTCGCTGTCGATCAGTTGCCTTGATGGTCTGATGAAAAAAAGTGGTAGCAGGATGCACTTGCTTTTTTCCCCCAGACAGTCGAATATTTACAGCTTCGATGTGCAAAGCATACACTCCACTACTGCCAACGGAAAAAGGCCTATGAGCAAAAAAACACAGGAAACCCCAAGTTTTGAAGAGGCAATGAATGAGTTAGAGGCATTGGTCGATAGCATGGAAAACAGTACCCTTAGCCTGGAGGAGTCGCTGGAGAAGTTCGAGCGAGGAGTGCAGCTAACACGGCTTTGTCAGCAAGCATTGAGCAGGGCAGAGCAGGAAGTTCGAGTACTGAGCGGTGCGGATGATGAAACAGATTTCACCGAGCTGGTTCAGCAGGTACAGCCAGACAGTCATGGCATGGGTTAATGGCACAGCTCAGTACACAGCTAAAATATTATCAGCAGCGCATAGAAAAGGTACTGGATAGTGTGTTACCACCTGCCACAATCAATCCTGCACATTTGCATGAGGCTATGCGATACAGTGTTTTGGGGGGCGGTAAGCGGATACGCCCGCTTCTGGTCTATGCTACAGGAGAGGCTTTAGGGATAGATGCTCATATTCTGGATATCCCGGCAGCAGCCGTTGAGCTCATTCATGTCTACTCGCTTATTCATGATGATTTGCCCGCCATGGATGACGACGATCTGCGGCACAACAAGCTTACCTGCCACAAGGCCTTTGATGAGGCCACTGCTATCCTGGCAGGTGATGCGCTACAGGCACTCTCTTCCTATTTACTGGCACACAGCCCACAGTTGTCCATACCCGCACGGCAACGCCTTCATTTGATAGAGCTGTTGACCATGGCGTCTGGTTCTCGAGGCATGGCCGGTGGGCAGGCGATTGACCTGATGTCCACAGGGCAATCCCTGTCAGAGCCTGAGCTGGAAAATATGCATATCCATAAAACAGGTGCACTGATTCGTGCGGCAGTACAGTTAGCCGTTGTCGCTGCAGGTGAGACCTCAAGCCACCGAAAAGAAAAGCTGGATCATTATGCAAAATGTGTAGGGCTGGCATTCCAGGTGCGTGATGATATTTTGGATATAGAAAGTGATACAGAGACATTGGGCAAGCCTCAGGGTGCGGATATAGCACTCGACAAGGTAACCTATCCGGCCATTATGGGGTTGCAAAATGCGAGGGAAAAAGCATTGCACTTATATACCGAGGCGATTACCCAGCTTGATGCTTTTGGTAGCGAGGCGGATAACCTGCGTAATATCGCAGATTTTATTGTGAAGCGTCTTAAATAGACCTATAGTAGTTCCCTCAATGGTTGTTCAATGAATAGTAGCGTGTTAGACCAGATCCATACTCCTGCCGATATCCGTAAACTGGAGCCTGCCGAGCTTTCCGGCCTGTGTGATGAGCTGCGTGATTTTTTGTTAAGCTCGGTGTCGCAAACGGGTGGACACTTGTCTGCCAGTCTGGGGGTTGTGGAGTTAACAGTTGCCTTGCACTATGTATTCCAGACGCCTGGGGACAAACTGGTCTGGGATGTAGGTCATCAGGCTTATATACATAAAATGCTGACCGGGCGGCGTGAGGGTATGCAGGGTATTCGCAAAAAAGCGGGTATTTCCGGCTTTCCCAAGCGCGATGAAAGTATTTATGACACTTTTGGTACCGGGCACTCCAGTACTTCAATCAGTGCGGCTCTGGGTATGGCGCTGGCAGCAAAGCTGCAAGGCAGAGAGCAACAAAGCATCGCGATTATTGGTGATGGCGCCATGACAGCAGGTATGGCCTATGAGGCGTTGAATCATGCCGGTGACCTGGAGGCCGATATACTGGTTATACTGAATGACAATGATATGTCAATCTCCCCCAATGTGGGTGCGCTCAGCAAATATTTGACGCGTTTGTTATCAGGACGGTTTTATTCCCGGATCCGTGAAGGCGGGAAGAAGCTGCTATCATCCTCTCCTTCCATGCAGCGGTTTACCAAGAAAAGTGAAGAACATGTGAAAGGTATGGTGCTACCAGGAACGTTGTTTGAGGAGATGGGGTTTCACTACTTTGGGCCGGTAGACGGCCACGATGTCAATGAGCTGGTCACTATTCTGGATAACCTGAAACAGCAATCCGGGCCACGGCTTTTGCATGTTGTTACCCAGAAAGGTAAGGGTTATGCTCCTGCCGAGAATGACCCCTGTTCGTACCATGGAGTTTCTTCCTTTAATCTGCAAGAAGGCCTGGTTGCGGTGAGTCATGCTCCCGGGTCACCAACCTACACGCAGGTTTTTGGTCAATGGCTATGCGATATGGCAGAGCGCGATAAAAAACTGGTCGCAATCACGCCTGCGATGCGTGAAGGCTCCGGTCTGGTGGCGTTTTCTGAGCGCTTTCCGGAGCGATATTACGATGTTGCCATAGCCGAGCAACATGCCATTACACTGGCAGCAGGGCTTGCATGTGAAGGTGTCAGGCCTGTTGTCGCTATCTATTCGACATTTTTGCAGCGTGCATATGATCAGTTGGTGCATGATGTAGCGATCCAGAATTTGCCGGTAATGTTTGCCATTGACAGGGCGGGGCTGGTCGGAGCAGATGGCGCTACCCATTCTGGTAACTATGATATTTCCTACTTGCGTTGTATTCCCAATATGATTGTGATGGCTCCAGCAGATGAGCAAGAGTGTCGGGATATGCTTTATACAGGATATTGTTATCAGGGGCCTGTTGCGGTGAGATATCCGCGTGGTAAAGGAATAGGTATCCAGCCAGCAAAATCTATGCAACAAATTGAAATTGGTAGGGCTATTCAGTTAATGACGGGTAAAAAGGGAACCCGTATCGTGTTGCTGATGTTTGGTTCCTTACGTAAGGAATGTGAAGCAGCGGCGGCAGAGCTAGGGGCGGCATTGGTTAATATGCGTTTCGTCAAACCGCTTGATGAAACCATGATTCAGCAGCTTTGTAATGATTATGAGTTATTGGTTACTGTCGAGGATAATGCGGTTCAGGGTGGTGCGGGTTCTGCTGTCAATGAAGTGATTATGCAGGCGGCGCTATCTTCATCGGTACCTGCGGTTGCTCTCCTGAATCTGGGGATACCTGATCGTTATATTGCACATGCTGAGCGTGAAGAGCAACTGGAAGACTGTGGTTTGTCCGCCAGGCAGATTATCAGGCAGATCAACCGCTATGACAATGGAAGATATTGCGCCCAGCCATTGGCTCCGATACCATCCGCTTCCCATTCATAATCAGAGCGTGAGTAAAGCGAGTTGTCATGGCTGCAAAATATACTTTAAAAATTGTTACGGATTTTGCCTCGGCTCATACTTTAAGAGACTATCCGGGTGCCTGTAGCCGTATGCACGGGCATAACTGGAAGGTTGAGGCAGAAGTTGAGGCTGACCAGCTAGATGCAACAGGCATGGTTATAGATTTTAAAAGAATCAAGCAGGCAACCCGGGAAATTGCCTCCCGGCTGGATCATTATTATCTGAATGATATTGAGCCTTTTACGGCACTCAATCCGACTGCTGAAAATATTGCGCGTTACTTTTATGAGGAATTGAGTAAACAGTTAAATACAGACAGCGTGAAGGTGTCCGCGGTTACCTTGTGGGAAACAGAACGAGCCTGTGTACGATACGCTGAAACCTGACAGGTGCAGCGGATAAGCGGAACGACTGTTGAAAATAACCTTGCATTCCCGTATAGAAAAAACCACAATATGACACGAATAAATAAAGGAACTTACCCTAGGAGACTGCCTAATGAACAAATTTTTGCATGGATTTTTTAGCTTTGGATGGCTAAAAGGGCTGGATTTTCTTCCACCGCTGCTTTTCCGTTTTTTCCTGGCTCCCATATTCTGGGTAGAAGGAAGTCGGCGCCTAGGGCTTTTCGCTGGTGATGATGTGGAATGGTGGAACCCTCTTACATGGATAGACGGTGCGGTTTATCAGCAGGGTGTTGATACCTTGAGCCAGGCACAGGGTTTTCTGTCGATTCCTGCTCCAGGCATTATGAATGGCGTGATCGGAGGTGTTGAGGTAGCTGCTGCCATTTTGTTGATCATTGGTTTTGCAGTCAGATGGATTTCATTACCACTCATGGCGATTTTGCTGGTGATGGGATTGGCGGCAACAAGCTTTGGTACGGATCTGGTTGCAACGGGTAAAGAACTTTTGATGACACATGGCTATATGACACCTGCCAATACGGGTATTACCTCGGCGATTACCCTGTTTTTGATGGTACTAGCACTATTTTTTATGGGGGCAGGTCGATTCTTTAGTCTGGATTGGTGGATACATCACAGTTATTTCAAGAAAATAGTGCGTCAGGAAACGGAGTCGGGTATTCGCCATGACCATGACGATCCGTTTGATGTTGATACGACTGATTAGTCCGGGAACAGGAAGCATATAGCGAAACGGGGGCTTCAGTCCGTTAAGTCGGGACTGATGTTCCGGCTCCATGAGTGTGTATCAATACATATGAAGCTGCTAATAATCCCCAGCTTACTCTCTATTTTGTCCAAGTTGCGTTGAAAGTACTCATTTATTTATAAACCACGTGTTTGCGCCTTTTTCCTGGAAAGAGCGCGCAATTTGGAAGTTACGGATCGCGCTGGGTAGTTATTTTTGTGTACAAATCGGGTTGGATCAGGAAGTAGAAGTCCGGTCGAATACACATTTTCCCTGAATAAAGGTTTTACTGCTCTTACCTGAAAAGCTCCAGCCTTCAAAGGGTGTGTTCTTTCCCTGACTGACCAGGTCGGATGCTCGTAACTGCCAAAAGTCCTGGTTATCAAAGAGGGTAAAATCCGCTTTTCTACCAACCTGTAGCCTGCCCTGCTGGCTACCAGTGATTTCCGCAGGCCGGATAGTGACACTGGCAATTGCCTGGTCAAGAGGCATACTTCCTTCTTCACTGAGACGAACAATCAGGGGTAGCAAGGTTTCAAAAGCTGATATGCCCGGTTCTGTTTGCTGAAAGGGAGCAAGTTTGGCATCAATTTCGTGAGGTTGGTGATCAGAGCAAATGGCATCGATGGTACCATCAGCAACCCCCTGACGTAGGGCTTCCAGGTCACGTTGGTTGCGTAGCGGTGGTTGTACATGGCAGAGTGGATTAAAGTCACTGATATCCATTTCAGTGAGGAACAGCTGGTGTGCAGCAACATCGGCTGTTACAGGGAGTCCGCGTTGCTTGGCTGTCCTTACAAGTGTAACGCTGCTGGCCGCTGACAAGCGGCACAGGTGAACGGGCACATCTAACTCTTCAATCAGGGCAATAATCTGGGCTATTGCTGTGGTTTCTGCGGCAACGGGTATGCCGGGCAATCCCATTCGGGTAGCGACAGGTCCTTCATGGACGCAGCCGTTACCAACCAGGGCATGATCAATGGGGTGCAAAAACAGTGGCAGGTTATAGGTGGCAGCATAATCCATTGCCATGCGTAAGGTCCGGGTGTTGGAAAAGGGCTGGCGCTGATTGCTGACGCCGGTACACCCTGCATATTTTAAACCACCCATATTGGTTAATTGTTTTCCTTTCAGTCCCTGTGTAATGGCCCCAATGACGTTAACCCGTACTTTTTTTTCGGCCCTTGCCCGCTTCATAATGAGGTTAACCATGGGCATGTTGTCGATGCTGGTTTCTGGCTCTGGCATATAATAGAGCTGGGTAATGCCCGCGCTGACGGCGGCGAGCGCTTCACTTTCTATGCTTGCCTTGAACTCCTGCCCAGGCTCACGCAGATAAGCCGAAAGGTCAATCAAACCAGGAAAAAGCCACTGTCCAGCGGCATCAATTGTGTGGTCTGCGTGAAAGCTCTCGGGAGGTGTTTTTCCGATATGAGCAATTGTTTTTTCATCAATATAAAGGTTGCTGATGTCGTTGAAGCCGGAATCAGGGTCAATGATGTGAGCGTTAATAATCTCTTGTTTCATGAAGACTTTCCTGACTGCGAACCCATGGTCATGGACATGATAGCCATACGTATGGCTATACCATTCGTCACTTGCGGTAGAATCACCGACTGAGGGCCATCGGCCACCTTGCTATCAATTTCCACACCACGGTTACTAGGCCCAGGGTGCATGACAATCGCTTTTGGTTTGGCATAACGAAGACCTTCTTCAGTGAGTCCGTAGCGTTTGTAAAATTCATGTGCGGAGGGTAACAGGGCGTGTTGCATACGTTCTTTTTGCAGGCGCAGCATAATAATAACATCGACATCATCCAGTCCTGCGTGCAAATCATGAAAAACATTCACCCCCATCTGCTCTATACCGGTAGGAATCAGGGTACGAGGTCCAATAACACGAACTTCTCCTGTACACAGGGTTGTCAGGGCGTGTATTTGTGAACGCGCCACCCGTGAGTGTAAAATATCTCCAACAATGGCAACTTTTAAAGGGGCAAAGGTGCCCTTGAACTGTCGTATGGTGAGCATATCCAGCATGGCTTGAGTAGGATGGGCATGCCGACCATCTCCGGCGTTTATCACACTAATGTAGGGGGCGCAGTATCGGGCAATAAAATGTGCTGCCCCGCTATGCTGGTGGCGTACTACAAACATATCGACATTCATGGCTTCCAGGTTTCTGATTGTGTCCAGCAAGCTTTCACCTTTGGCGGTGGCAGAGGTGCGGATATCCAGGTTGATAATATCTGCAGAAAGGCGCTGTGCTGCCAGCTCGAAGGTTGTACGTGTTCGGGTGGAGTTTTCAAAAAAAAGATTAACGACTGTTTTTCCACGCAAAAGAGGGGCTTTGCGTTGTGTTTTGTTTGGCAGGGTTACAAACTGTTCTGCTCGATTCAGGATTTCCTCGAGCATGAGAGGAGGTAGTCCTTCAACCGTTAAAAAGTGCTTTAGGTGCCCCTCTTTGGTGAGTTGCAGGCTAGAGGGTAATGGGCCAGGAAGTAAGTCCGGATTAGTCATTTTTGGTGATGATATTCAGGGCAATGTTGTCCGGACCACTTAGTTCGATATATTGGTTGGGTTGCAAAGCTTGCTTGATCCCGCTGACATGCGCTTCTATGGGTAACTCCCTGCCTTCGCGTTCGAATAGTATGGCCAATATTATACTGGCTGGTCTGCCATAATCATATAGTTCATTCATGGCTGCACGAATCGTTCTTCCGGTGAATAATACATCATCGACCAGGATGATGTGCCGGTCTTCTACCGAGAAAGGGAGACTGGAAGGGAGGATTTGGGGATGTAACCCGTTGCGGCTAAAATCATCACGGTAAAAGTTAATATTCAATTTTCCAATGACACCTGGCAAGTCGAGCTTTTGATGAAGGATATCAGCCAGCCAAACACCGGCAGTATGGATGCCTACCACCAGAGGGTCTTCAATATTTCTTTCTTGCAGATAGACAGCCAGGTCTTCCGCCATTTGCTGAATCGTTTGTTCAATATTAGCCTGATATGGTTGCATTTTTTATTACCCAGGATTCCAGAATGATGGCTGCTGCAAGCTGATCGATTTCATGCTTTCGAATTATTTTTTTGCATCCCGCCTGGCGAAGCTCTTTCAGGCGTTGTTCCGCTTCCAGTGAAGTTAGCTGCTCACTGATAGTTTCTACGGGCAGCTGGTATCTTCCTGCTAGCTGGCGACAAAACTTTTCTACTCTGGTGGTCATCTCATTTTTAGTTCCATCCAGGTGATAAGGCATGCCAACTATCAGGGTGTAAGGGCGCCATTCTGCGACTAGCTGACTAATGCGGCTCCAGTCAGGTTGGCCATTAATGCTGGATAAAGTGCAAAGTGGTGTTGCAATGCCGGTTTGCTTGTTGGCTACTGCAACACCGGTACGTTGCAGGCCAAAATCAAAACCAAGTACACTCATATTCAGGCGTGTCCTGCCAGGTCAGACATTAGTCGGACATCGAAGCCAAGCAGTTGTGAAGCGTTTTGCCAGCGTGAGGGAAAGGGGGTGCTAAAAATGATTGATGATTCAATCGGACATGATAACCAGGCGTTTTCCAGAATTTCCTCCTCTATCTGGCCGGCGCTCCAGCTGGCACACCCTAGTGTCAGAATGTAGTTGTCAGGTCCCCGTCCTCTGGCGATATCGGCCAGAATATCCTTGGAGGCTGTGATAGCGAGGTTGTCCGAGATGCGTAGTGTGTTTTCCCAGTCTCTATCAGTATCGTGTACGACAAAGCCCTGTTCAGGCTGCACAGGCCCTCCCTGCAAAACCGGTATAGATGCCAGCTCATGGTTGCAAGAGGCTATTTTAAGGTGGTCAAGCAAATCACCCAGGTTGGTTTCTGTAGGGTGGTTGATGGTGACACCGAAACAGCCATTGGCATTATGTCTGGCGATGAGTATAACGGCTTGTTCAAACCGGGGGTCACCCATGCCCGGCATGGCGATGAGGAGTTGGTTTTGTAGTTGAAGCTCTTCTTGTTGCATAGGCTGTCGAGAGATATCGGGTTGTTGGCCGGACGTCTCCTCCTGGTGCGTGTACGTCAATTATTCGGTACGTAAGTCATGGTACCCCGTATCGAAAATAAAGGTTCGTGTGATTTGTAACTGATCAAATTGCTCCCGCATTTTCTTGGGTAACGCCTCAAAAGGTGAGGCTATTTTAATAATACGCAAAGCGGCATTGTCCAGGATGCGAGAGCCAGATGATGTATGTATCTGAGAGCGAATAACGTTGCCTTGTTTATCAAGTATAGCATTAACAATAAGTTTTCCATTGGTACGTAAACGGATGGCTTCCTGAGGGAAATTGGCGGTACCAATGCGTTCTACCTTTTTTGCCCAGGCATCAATGTAAGCAGCTTCCATGGCGTTTTTAGCATTGGTTGAATTCAGGTAGCGGGTTTTTGGCATTTTGGAATAATTGGCTTCTTCTTCAGCCAGTTCCGAGACGAGCCGTGCTTCTTCGCGAGTCTCATCGGTAATTTCTTTGGCATCGGCTGTCTGTACAGGTTTTTCAGGTTGCTCTTCCAGCTTGGGGCTGCGCTTGAAGGTTTCCCCTTTCGTTGTTAGCAAGAGTGTTTGTAATACGGGAGGTTTATCAGGTGCTGCCTGAGTTGATGTTATGGGTGAGATTTCATTGGGAGCCAACAGGTTTTCAGATGCCATCATGCTACGTGGGCGGTTTTTTATGTTGGTAGAGCCGCTGGCTTCCTGGTTGGCCTGGGCGATAAAGTCCGCTTTCTCTGGTGCCTGGCTGGAATGTGTATTGACAATGGATATATCCAGTAGAGTAGCGTCCTTGAGCTTGCTGGAAGTATGTACTCCAAATCCTACTGCAAAAATAAGCAGGGCATGCAGCAGTGTTGAAAACGGCATGGTTCTCGCAAGAGAGCTGGACTGAAGAGATTCTGATACTGTAGCCATAGTTTGCTTTTTGTTCGCCTTTACCGACAATTTCCCAAAGTCACATTTTACCACAGACTACTGGATAGTTAATGTAGCTTCTGATTAAGTGTAAAAAGAGATAATGGAGCCAAATTCACACAGGCTTCTGGCAGGGTATAACCAGGGGGGTTATTGTGGGGCATACCAGTCAGGGTTGGAAACAGGTCTGTTTCTCTTTAGTTTTTTCAGGCTGAAAACTTCTTTGCACTGTGTACAGGAATATCTGGGACCAAGGCCGAGTAATCGTTTTTGAACAAAAGTGCGCTTCACTCTGTGAATGGCAAAACTGTTGCAGCTTGGGCAATACTTTCTGGATTTCATTTTTTCTGATTTACCTGCTTACCGGATTCCAATACTCAATACAGGGGATATACCCTGCGACTCTAAATCAGGAAAAGAAAGTTATGTATAAAAAATAGATGATCGTATTATTCACGATGATAAAAAGTCATTTATTGCCGTGATGAGTGATGGTGAGGTATCCATTGAGGCAATCCTTGAATTGGGTTGTCTTGCCCCAACATTGCACTACACTTCTTTGAAATATCTTAATGTACTGGAGTAGTCAGTGAAGCAATATAGAGGTACAACTATTTTGTCGGTACGACGTGATGGTCAGGTCGTTATCGGTGGAGATGGACAGGTCACACTGGGCAATACTGTCATGAAAGGCAATGCACGGAAGGTACGTCGTTTGCACAACGATCAGGTTATTGCAGGTTTTGCAGGAGGAACGGCCGATGCATTTACGCTGTTTGAACGTTTTGAAGCCAAATTACAGGAGCACAATGGTCAGCTGGTTCGTGCCGCAGTGGAGATGGCGAAAGACTGGAGGACAGACCGGATGTTGCGTAGGCTCGAAGCTTTGTTGGCGGTGGCTGACAAAGAAACTTCACTGATTATTACTGGTAATGGTGATGTTATTGAGCCGGAAGACAACCTGATAGCGATTGGATCCGGAGGGCCCTTCGCGCAGTCAGCAGCACGTGCATTACTGGATAATAGTGCATTAAACGCACGGGAGATTGTTGAGAAAAGCCTGACTATTGCAGGAGACATTTGTATCTATACCAATAACAACCTGACTATTGAGGAACTGTAGTATGTCCATGACACCGAGAGAAATTGTGCATGAACTGGATAAACATGTGATTGGGCAGGATAAAGCGAAGCGTGCGGTTGCTATTGCACTGCGTAATCGTTGGCGTAGACAGCAACTGGACGATACTTTGCGCCAGGAGGTTACCCCCAAAAATATTCTTATGATAGGTCCCACCGGTGTTGGAAAAACCGAGATCGCCAGGCGCCTGGCTAAACTGGCTGATGCTCCTTTCGTCAAGGTTGAGGCGACAAAATTTACTGAAGTTGGATACGTTGGCAAGGAAGTTGATTCCATTATCCGTGACCTGGCTGATATGGCTGTCAAAATGACGCGTGAATCTGCTGTTAAAAAGGTTCAACATCGTGCGGAAGATGCTGCGGAAGAACGTATTCTGGATATCTTGCTACCACCGGCACGTGTCGGTAGCACAGATCCGGGAGTTGATCAGGCTTCGGAGGAAGGCTCCACACGACAGAAATTCCGTAAAAAGTTGCGGGAAGGTGAGCTGGATGAGAAAGAAATTGAAATTGATATCCGAATGAGTCCTGCCAATATTGAAATTATGACACCTCCTGGCATGGAAGACATGGCCAGCCAGCTACAGGGAATGTTCCAGAACCTGGGAAGGAAGGACAAAAAAAAGCGCAAGTTGAATATCAGGGAGGCCTTCAAGCTGTTGACTGAAGAAGAGGCTCATAAGCTGATCAATGAAGAAGAGCTCAAGTTGCAGGCATTGGAAAATGTTGAGCAAAATGGGATAGTCTTTATTGATGAAATTGATAAAGTTGTCCGTAAGGGCCAATCGGGCAGTGCTGATGTTTCTCGTGAAGGCGTACAGCGTGACCTGCTGCCATTGATTGAGGGCAGTACGGTTAGCACCAAATACGGCATGGTTAAAACAGATCATATTCTGTTCATCAGCTCGGGCGCTTTTCACCTGTCAAAACCTTCGGATTTGATACCGGAGTTACAGGGTCGTCTGCCTATTCGCGTTGAGATGGACGCACTGACAGCGGATGATTTCGCACGTATTCTGGTCGAGCCAGATGCTTCATTGACAGAGCAATATATGGGCCTGCTGGCGACCGAGGATGTCACGCTTGAGTTTACCGAAGATGGTGTTCGGCGTATTGCAGAGACAGCCTACAAGGTTAATGAAAGTACAGAGAATATTGGTGCACGTCGGTTGCACACAGTGATGGAGCACCTGCTGGAAAGTACCTTGTTTGATTCCCCTAACGGGAAAACCAGAGTTGTCATTGATGCACAGCAGGTTGATGAAAAAATGGGTAAACTGGCTGAGGATGAAGACTTAAGCCGTTATATCCTATAATCCGGGGTTATGGTCATCTGTTTCTCAGAGCCCCTTGATTATTGAATACACGCTGATCCCTATAACATAAGAAGGATAGAACCTATGACTCCTGTTAATATCACACTTAATCAAAAATCTCGTATACTTGAAATTACCTGGCCCGATGATGTAGTGCATCAGCTGTCTTGTGAATATCTACGGGTTTCTTCTCCCTCTGCTGAGGTTCAGGGGCATGGGCCTGGTCAGGAAACATTGCAACTGGGCAAGGAAAATATCAACATCAAGGCTATTGAACCTGTAGGTAATTATGCAATCAAGCTGGTTTTTGATGATAACCATGATAGTGGTTTGTATAACTGGGGATACCTTCGGGAGTTAGGTGATAATATGGAAAGTAACTGGCAAGAATATCTGGAAAAATGCGAAGAGGCAGGTTATCAGCGTAAAGAAGAAGGTCAGGTCATATGACGAATGATGCCTTGTCTGGACAGCTGGATAGTCTTGCCTATAATGTTGATGGATTGATTCCGGCCATTGCACAGCAGTATGATACAGGGGAGGTTTTGATGATGGCCTGGATGAACCGCGCCGCTATCGCTGAAACCCTGGATACAGGACGAGTCTGTTACTGGTCACGTTCGCGCCAATCCTTTTGGCGTAAGGGTGAGTCGTCTGGACAGGTGCAGCTGCTCAGGGAGTTGCGCTTTGACTGCGATAAAGATACGTTGTTATTGCAAGTTGACCAGACCGGTCCAGCCTGTCATACCGGGCGGCGTAGTTGTTTTTACCACAGGGTATCGGGTCATGATGTGGTAATTGATTCTGAGCCGTTGATAGACCCGGCACAACTTTATCCACAATGAAGCGGCTGTTGCTGATACTAATCAGAGCATACCAGCTCATACTAAGCCCTGTATTGGGTAGCCACTGTCGTTTTTACCCCAGTTGCTCATGCTATAGCTATGAAGCTATCACGCGTCATGGTGGTCTCAAGGGGTTGTACTTGTCTATACGGCGAATATCTCGTTGCCACCCTTGGGGTAAAGGGGGCTATGACCCTGTTCCTGAGGTGCTACTTCCCAAAAAAAGAAAATGAGTGATATATTTCTTTTAGTTTATTGAAAACAAAAGGATATTATGTTCTATGGTTTGTGATGCCTGCCATTGCATAGTATTGATACGATCCCCCCTCCTTCATATCATCTAGAGTGAAAGCTGGTAATTATCAGTAAGATAGCTATTTTGTTTGGAAAGGGCGCTATCTTGCTGACATTTTTCTCGAAATACACTTTGTAGGCATAATTTTGATCATAAGAGGGTCTTGCTATACCATAGGGCTGTCATTTTATAAAGACCATAAAAAAATAAGAACAGGTTTCTAGCTATCAGGCGTAGAAGAACAAGGTTCGCTTACCACAAGCCAAGGGATATCCGTTTTGAGATATAAGATTATTATTACAGGGCCAGTAGGGGCAGGAAAAACGACTGCGATTAACTCCTTGACGGATCAGAAGGCGCTAAAAACAGATGCCCCGGTTTCTGACATGACAACCAGCCAGCGCAAGCCGACTACAACAGTCGCGCTAGACTACGGTGTTATTCGGCTGAACGAGGAGGATGTTGCACATGTCTACGGTACACCGGGACAGGAGCGCTTTGATTTCATGTGGGAGATCATTTCAGAAGGGGCGCATGGTCTTGTACTGTTGCTGGATAACAGCCGAAACTATCCTTTTCGGGATTTGCTTTATTATGTAAACCAGTTTCGGGATGTGATTGAAGCGGTGCCACTAATCATTGGGGTGACACGTTCAGATATCAAAAATGAGCCTGGTATTGACACCTACCGTGGCTGGATAAAAGAGCTTAATCTTGATGCAAGAGTGATGGTGGCAGATGCACGCAATAAAGAACACATTTACCAGTTAATTAATCAGTTAATCGAGTTGAGAAGTCAGGCAGTTGTGGGCAGCGTCAGAAAGATTGATAGCAGTAATACAGAGCAGACAAAGGTAGAAACAGGTATTGTCAACCCGCAAGCGTTTCAGGAGCCGAGGGTGCGGCAGCCAGGCGCGGATGAGGGAGGGGTGATCGCACCCGTTAGAGAGGCAGCATCGTTGGCATCGACACCAATGGCCTCGGCAAAGATACAGCTGACAGAAAAATCCATGGCAGCAGTAGCCAAAATTAATGGAGTGACGGGTGTTTCTTTAACGAATGATATGGGCGAGCTGATTGATTCTACTATTCTTGATGAAGATCTCAATGAGTTTATTGCCTTTCTCTCCGGTATCACACCGTCCATTCAAGAGGCTGCCAACCTGGGAGAAATTCACCGGATAATGTTAAGGGGCGTGAATGATGACAACCTAACGGTCTTTGTGGAAGAAGAGCAGTCACTGGGTGTTACTTCGTTGCATAAGACCTCGGTGCCTGCATTAAGCCAACAAATCGAAGATATGCTGCAATGGATATGATGAACCAGATCGTGACGAATATTAGTGCGCTTCGAGGCGTGCATTATGCGTGTCTTTATAAAGATGGGGAGCAGCTGGCATCTTCTTTTCCTGAAGATCAACAAGCTTCTATCATTCAGACTGCCGAAATTGTCGAGCAGGCATTTAGTGCACTGGAAGCCATCCAGAAAACACACAATGAAATGTACTTTTCTGTAAAGGATAAATATCTTGCTACTTTCCGTTTATATGGCTCGCATTTCGCCATTTTATTGACAGAGAAAAAGATCAACTTTCCCCTGGTTCACATGGGGATCAAGTCTGCATCAGAAAAAATAAGACATATTATTGAAGAGGAAAAAAAGCAACAAGCCTTGATTGAAGCTCAGGCACAAATACAGGAAGCTCAAGCACAAATACAACAAGCGCCGGTGGAAACAGCTGCTACAACCACAGCGCTAATTGTTCCAACTGAGCCCGCCTTACTGAAAAAGCTGGATCAATATTCCGCAGTACTGACCTCTTTTCTGGGTCCTGCAGCCCGTTTCGTTGTTGAAGACTGCGTAGATCAGTGGAAGCAGAAATATATTCAGAATGAAGATAATCTGGAGCATTTGGTAGAACTTATACAGCAAGAGCTGGATACCGATGATGAAAGACAGCGATTTGCTCAGCAAATCAAATTGATTGTAGGTTGATAACACGTTAACGACTCATGACTTATTCAGAGGCTCTTTAAGGGTATCAAAACAGGATGACATGGATAATGAATAAAATAAGAAATAAATTATTACTGGTTTTAGTTATTGTTACCTTGGTGCCCGCTATTCTCATTGGTGCCTACAGTTTGTATTCGACATCGAAAGTATTGCGTGAGAATGTTCTGGCATCTCATGTCAATAAAGTCAGTTTAATTCAGGAGCGCATTGAGAACCGACTTAGTGGCGTTGACAGTGATATTTTTTTATTGCGGGATTCAAATGCATTGCATCTATTCCTGTCATCAAC
The DNA here is from genome assembly GCA_015490895.1 of Thiotrichaceae bacterium. Taxonomy (GTDB): domain Bacteria; phylum Pseudomonadota; class Gammaproteobacteria; order Thiotrichales; family Thiotrichaceae; genus HyVt-477. Next base: position 25,307 of record WFWY01000148.1, read on the forward strand.
TGAATCAGAAGGGAGTCGTACCCGGCGGCTTTTACTAGGTAACTTGCGCTCTAGCTTCAAGAAATTTTCTGAGAAAAAAGGGCTGTATCAACAAGTCAGGTTTATTGATGCAGAGGGTCAGGAAATTGTGCGTATAGACAGAAATGGAAATGAGTCCAGAAATGTTTCTGACACACACTTGCAGAATAAGTCATCGCGTTACTATTTTTCCAATGCACTTGATCTGGATGATGGAGAGCTGTTTATTTCTCCGATGGATTTGAACCGGGAGCAAGATGAAATCGTTAAGCCTTACCAACCAACTATTCGTTATGCTACCCCTGTATTTGATAAGAATGAAGTACTAAGAGGGTTAATTGTTCTCAATGTCGATGCCAGAAAAATCATTGAGATAATCGAGGAACAGAACAAACCTGGAGAACAGCTTATGTTTGTTGATCCGGAGGGTTTTTATTATTACCACCCGAATAAAGAAAAAGAATGGGGGGGGGAGCGCGACTTAAATACAGGGATTAGCCTGTTTAAGGAAAATAAGGCGCTAGTTCGAAAATTAAAGGGAGTGAAGAAACTGGACTATATTGAAACGGATGGCGATATCCTGATTTATAACCCGATTTCTATACAGCAAAAAGGGCACTTTTTAGGAACACTGTTTAGTGTGCAGCCTAAAGCAGTTTTGTTTAAGCCGCTGCAGGATTATCTGCTCATCTTTTTGGGAATTGCGCTGGCGGCTTTGTTGCTTGCATTATTGTTGGCGGTTGTCTTGTCCAACTCCATTACCCGTCCATTAATCAGTCTGAAAGAAAGTGTGGAAAAACTGAGTGCAGGAGATATGGAGACTCCAATTACAGTGGATACCAAAGATGAAATCAGTGATGTGGCTCACGCGATTGAGTTGTTGCGTAAATCAATGAGAATATTGATGAAACGGTCTCGATAGGCTCTTGGCAGGCAAAGGTGAATACATGAAAAATTTATTACTCTTGGTGTTTGTTCTGGCAGTGATCGTTGCGGGAGGGATTTATTGGTATGCCTCACGGATGGCTTCGGTCTCTGGCGTGGCTCATGGGCAGCCAGAGAAACTAACGCCTTCTGCTCCAGCCGAACAGGGTATGCTTCAGGCTCAGGGATCTGGAGCGGCTTTATTCGATTTGAAGAGCTCAATACAAGATGTTATAGAGGATTCAGTTCAGGAAGAGATACAGCATGCAGTAGAAGACAAGATCAAAGAAACTGAAGAGAATCAGTAGTGGTTGGCAATGGCTTTGTCAAAGGCTGAATCAGAAAGTGAGTATGGATGCGAGGTTATAAATATTATGAGAGAGAAAAATATGAAGTACAGTCAAAAGATTAGAAACATTATACATTGGGAGGCGATTCTGCTGATGATGCTATTTTTTTCATCATCACTAGTTCATGCAGAAGAAGAATACAAAGTTAAAATTACAGCCGATATGCCTTACCTGGATGTACAGCATGGTGGCAAAATAGTCCGTATAGAGCGTATTCAGGACACAGAACATCGTCTGACCAACAGTTTTTCGAAGACATCGCGGGTTTGTCCTCCTTTTTGTGTTAACCCAATCGAGCTATCACCTCAAATTAAAACGGTCGGTGAGCTTGAACTACTTAAGTTTCTTGACAATGAGGTGAAGAACAACAAAGGGTTACTGGTCGATGCCAGGATGCCGGAGTGGTTTGAAAGGGGGACTATTCCTGGTTCGGTAAATATCCCCTTTACGGTATTGAGTAAAGGGCTGGATAGCAAGCATACGGTAAAAATTCTGAAATTACTGGGTGCTACCGAAAAAGAAGGAAAATGGGACTTTAGTAAGGCACGTCAACTAATGCTTTTTTGTAATGGAGCATGGTGTGGGCAGTCTCCCAAGGCATTGAGAAATCTTTCATCCATTGGCTATCCGGAAGAGAAACTGTTTTGGTATCGTGATGGTATGCAATCGTGGCAACAGTTAGGGCTAACGACGGTTACCCCCTAAAGCAAAAAAACGGGAGAATAAGATGATGAAAAAAGCAAAACTAACTGGGGTTTGTATTGCGTTGATGTTGAGCACGACAGCTCTGGCGGAAACAGGAGCCTTGAAGGCCTCTGATGAAGAGTTAGAGGTTTTAAGTGCCGAGGCCAGCCACACCATTATGAAAGAGGAAACTCCAGAGACTCCGGTTGCCGATGAGCCTGCCGTGGCCCCGTCTGCAACAACGAATGTTGAAGCCCTGTCTGAATCGGTTGCCAAACAATTGACGGGTATATTGGGTGCACCGGATGCAGGTGACGAGAAAAAGACCGAGGCGAAGCTGGAAGGCATGGTCTCTTCGGCGCTGTTAGAAGGAGCGAATATGGATGATTTACGCTCTGCAGTGAGTGCTGCAATGGAGGATATTGCAGTTTCTGAACAGGAAGGGGTAACTGCTGAGAAAGTAAAAAAAGCGGAACGATCCCTGAAAAAGCTGGTTGGAAAAGCTGATGACGATTATGTCAAACAACAGCAGCGAGAAGCTGAAGCTTTTGCGTCTTCATTAAAATCAGGTGCATCGGTAAGCGATAAAAAGGGTGTTGTAGAGAGTACCTCACAGGATGCCGACACGGTTATTGTTCAGCCAGGTGAATCTCTCTACAAAATTGCATTACGAATTTATGGCAGTGGAGATAATTTTGTACGGCTTTATGAGGCTAATAAAGACAGAATTGTCGATCCAAACCTTATTCGTGTAGGTCAAGTATTACGAGTGCCACATTAATTCTGCATCCTCCTGTTTTAAGAGATAGCCTTCGGTGTCGTGATTGTCATCTGCTCTCGTTTTAGATCTGTACATAGCATGGCTATTTCTAACCCGGTTCAGCGGTAACCAGGATGCTCTGTGAAGTAAAAGAGTGACATTAATAGGTAAGTATATTATATTATACCGGAATTCTAATATTACTAGGGACTCCTTTACATGGCTAACATGGAATATTCAAACTTGGGTGATGGATGTGTAGTCACTACTCAACTCTTGGCAAAAGATGAAGATGTTGAACGTGCATCGAGGTCTTTGAAAGCCATCTCGCACCCTTTGCGTCTCAAGATTCTTTGTGTACTGGGCGACAAAGAAGTGAGTGTCCAGGAAATTGTTGAAATTGTTGGAACCTCACAAAGCAATATCTCTCAGCATCTTGCTATTTTGCGAGACAAAGGTGTACTTTCTTCGCGTAAGGATGCCAATCGCGTTTTTTATAGTGTAGGTGATCGACGTATTTTAAAGCTGGTCAGCATGATGCAGGAAGTCTTTTGTCCCGCACATCTCTAAAAAGCTTCATTTTTGTAGTATAGGTTGACAGCATTGCAAGGGGCTTATGCACAGGCTGTATTAACGAACCTACCGTCCCTCATTACTTCTGGTTCAGGAGGCGGGCGACCTTTTTCTTTCACTTCGTACACTTTCTATGCGAGAAAACGCTATTTCGGGGTTTACGGATAGTCTTGCCGCGTATATCGTATGCATTTTTGAAATGGATTTGATTCATGGCTGAATACCAAGAGTTTGCTCGCTCTCACCCTTATCTCGTTTTTGGTTTCCTGGCAGTGCTGGGATTTATCATCTGGTCTGAACTTGGTCGGCTGAGTCGTAAATATCGGCAACTGGGTGTGAATGAAGCGGTTCGGTTGCTCAACAAAGATAATGTCCTGTTACTGGATGTAAGAGAAGACAAAGAGCTTGATGGCGGAGTCATCCAGAATGCAAAGCATATCCCCATGAGTGAATTGAACCAGCGTCTCTCTGAGATAGAAAAAAGTAAAAATCAGCCCGTTTTGGTGTATTGTCGCAGTGGCAGTCGTTCTGCACATGCCTGTCAGACACTAACAAAGCAGGGCTTTGAAGATGTATCAAATCTTGCAGGAGGCGTGTTAGCCTGGGAGTCTGCGAATCTGCCGCTAGTTAAGAGATAAGGTATGGCTGGTAATAAAACACCCCTGAATAACAGAGCCAGCCGACAGGGTGCAGGGCATGGTGAACTGTCAGCTGATAAGGTGGTAGTGTATGGAACCCTTTTTTGCCCCTATTGTATGCGTGCTCGCAAGCTACTGAAGAGCAAAAAGGTTGCTTATACGGAAATTCGTGTTGATGGTGATAAAAAGCTGAGAAAAGAAATGGAGCGATTATCAGGAAGAGATAGCGTGCCACAAATATTCGTAGGTAAGGTACATATAGGAGGCTATGATGACCTGGCTGCCCTGAATCGTAAAGGTGAACTGGATACAATGCTTCAGAAACTTAAGGAGCACGTCTAAAATATTCCCGGAACCATTGATACGACTACACTCAGGTGTTGGGAGGGGTAAGGCATCGCCAAAATTACAAGCCAGCTGGTGTGCCTGCCGCGTTTGTAGCAAGCGTATCTTTGCCAGGACGGGATCATTAAACACTCAATAATAAATAGTAAGCAGGAATCAAACTTATGACAGAGCAACAGCAAGCGACGGGTCAGGCCACAGAAGAAAATCCACAGCGTTTTCTTATTCAGCGTATTTATATAAAGGATGTTTCCTTTGAGTCGCCGAATACACCTGCCGTTTACTCAGAAGAATGGAAGCCCGAGATTAACCTGCAAATGAATACCCAGACGACCCCGCTGGGAAATGATCACTACGAAGTCGTTTTACAATTAACAGTCACCGTAAAAAGCCAGGAAAAAACGGCATTCCTCGTTGAAGTTGCACAAGCCGGAGTGTTTGAGATAGGGGGCTATACTCAGGATGAGATGAGTCACTTGCTGGCTGCCTATTGTCCTTCTGTATTGTTCCCTTATGCGCGTGAAGCGATTGCCAGCCTGGTATCGAAAGGAAGCTTCCCTGAAATGCACCTGTCGCCTATCAACTTTGATGCACTCTATATGCAAAGACTGGAAGAAGCCAGGCAGAAAACGGCTGCCAGTACGGAAGAGGCCTAGTATTGGCTTCGCGGCTGAGCCGAATTTCCGTATACGGTGCAGGTTCGTGGGGAACTGCACTGGCTTTGCAGCTGGCACGAAATGGTATTGATGTTCTCCTGTGGGGGCGCTTGCCTGAGCATATTGAGCAGCTTTCACAGGATCGTGAAAATACTCGTTATCTACCGGGTATAAAATTCCCAAAGAACCTACGTTGTAGTGCTCAGCTGAAAGCGCTGGTTGAGCATTCCAGCTATCAGTTGATTGTTGTACCGTCCGTGGGCTTTCGGAACCTTGTGCAGCAACTGAAACCCTTGTTGCCGGATGAACATCGTATCTGCTGGGCCACCAAAGGAATAGAAGTAGGTAGTGGCAAACTACTACACCAGATCCTGAATGAAGAAGTGCCAGGGCGTTCTTATGCCGTGGTATCTGGCCCTACCTTTGCTCTGGAAGTCGCCAAAGGGCTACCAACAGCCATGACAGTGGCCGCCAACGACCCAGAACTGGCCAATGTTGTTGCTCGTGCATTTCAGGGTGGTAACTTCAGGGTGTATACCAGTGGTGATGTTATTGGGGTGGAGCTTGGAGGAGCTATCAAGAATGTACTGGCCATTGCTGCCGGTATTTCTGATGGCCTGGGCTATGGTGCGAATGCAAGAGCGGCACTGATTACGCGGGGCCTGGCAGAAATAATGCGCCTGGGAAGACAGCTGGGAGCACATGAAGGAACATTGATGGGACTAGCTGGTGTCGGTGATCTTGTCCTGACCTGTACCGATGATCAGTCACGAAATCGTCGTCTGGGGTTGGCGCTGGGGCAGGGCAAAAGCATTCAGCAGGCTGTCGATGAAATAGGCCAGGCAGTCGAAGGCTTGAAATCTTCTCACTCCATTCATATGCTGGCAGAGCAGGCAGGGGTAGAAATGCCAATTTGCCAGCAGGTACATTGTATTCTTTACCAGGAGCTGCCTCCTCAACAGGCGGTGCGAGAGTTGCTATCCCGGCAGCTAAAGGCAGAGTTTCAGGAAAGGAGCAATGCATGAATGAGGACGCAACCTGTACATTACAGCAGCTACTGAACCGAATACACACTCTGCAGATTTCGAGCCTAAGCGTTAAAGGGCAGCCCAACATTAGCTATGCGCCTTATGTTAGAGACGATGACGGGCATTATTACGTTTTTATTAGTCAGCTGGCAAGTCACACTGAAGATCTGTTGTGTAACCCCTTTGTTGCCATTATGCTCATGGAAGATGAGCAGGAAGCGAGACAAATATTCGCACGTACGCGAGTGATTTACCATTGTCATGTCGAAAAAATAGCCCCCGATGAAGCGAATTATGCAGATAAACTGGATCAGTTTGAAAACATGTTTGGTTCGGTTGTGAGTGTATTGCGTGGTTTGTCTGATTTCATCCTGTTTCGCCTGATTCCCTATCAGGGTCGATTTGTAATGGGGTTTGGGCAGGCTTACGAACTGGAAGGAGACCAGTTTCAGACATTACGTCCCGTTATACCATGACCACTTTCAGGTATGCAATTTTGTCTGGATTGATTAAAGCTTATTCAGCGTAGTTTCATGGATATCATAATATGCTAAGTCCCGTAAAGGGGTTTAAAATGTATATTATTGATAATAAAAATAATATAGATCTGGCTAACAAAATTTCCAGGTTTACGATTGTTTTGTCTGATAAAAAGGAAGGCGAAACAATGGTTGACGAGCTGAAATTACTTGCAAATGATGACTATTTTAAGATCTGGCGCGCTTTCAAGGGCAAAAAAGCACAACAGCTGTTAAGTTCAGTTATTGATGGATTGATTGTTTTTTTGTCTTGTGAGTGTGAGAAAAACACCATCACAGGTGAATTCTTTTCATTAGACGGGACAAGCGATAGTGGCTTGTTAACGGAGTATGTGCACGAGGCACAAAATGACGCATCCATTAAAATTGAAGACGCCATGCTCGCCTGATGTACCCGGAGCTTCCTGTTCTCGGACAGCTCTTCCCAGGTGCTAAAATTTCCAGAGCTAATCATGTGTATTTCGCATATGGTCTGCTACATTGAAAAAAGAGCTTTTAAGGCTTTGTAACAATATCTTGTCTGTCACCTTTTCTTCCAGTGCCTGATACATGCAGCTAAGCCATTGGTCGCGTTCCAGGGAGGTGATTTTGAACGGCAAGTGGCGGCGGCGTAGCATGGGGTGACCATATTTCTCCATATACAGGGGTGGGCCTCCCAGCCAGCCGGAAAGAAACAGAAAGAGTTTGTCGCGGGATACCTTCAGGCTCCGGGCATGTAATTCACGCAGTTCCTTGACATCCTCCCTCTCATCCATCAAATCATAGAAACGGTTTACGAGCTGGCGTACGCCTTTTTCGCCTCCTATTGCGTCGTAGTGGGATGTGTTTAATGCCATCATAGCCTCTTTGCAGTAAGTCTGCTGTTGCTCAAGAAATATAACAATGTACTAATATACTGATGCAGAGTATAATCGCGCATCGAAAAAATAACGAGTACAAGATTGTGATAGAAAAGCTGAGAAATATTGCCATTATTGCCCACGTTGATCATGGCAAAACCACCTTGGTTGACGAGCTGCTGAAACAGTCCGGCACTCTGAGTGAGCGTGCTGATCATGGTGAGCGCATGATGGATTCCAATGAGCTTGAAAAAGAGCGGGGTATCACAATCCTGGCAAAAAACACAGCGATTCAGTGGGATGATTACCGAATTAATATAGTTGACACCCCTGGGCATGCAGATTTTGGTGGCGAGGTTGAGCGGGTGCTTTCCATGGTAGATAGTGTGCTGCTCATTGTAGATGCAGTAGATGGCCCCATGCCCCAGACACGTTTTGTTACCCAAAAAGCCTTTGATATGGGTTTTAAACCTATTGTGGTGATCAACAAGGTAGACAGAAATGGTGCGGATCCTCACCGGGCTCTGGATCAGACTTTTGACCTGTTTGACAAACTGGGTGCAACGGATGAGCAGTTGGACTTTCCTGTTGTTTATGCCTCTGCACTCAATGGCTATGCCGGTCTTGAAGCCGAGGTTCGCGAAGGCACGATGACGCCTTTATTTGAAACGATTGTTTCAGAAGTGCAGCACCCTGATGTGAATCCGGATGCGCCATTCCAGTTGCAAGTGAGTTCACTGGATTACAATTCTTATGTCGGACTGATTGGTATCGGTCGTATAAAGCAAGGTAGAATTTCTAAAAATTCACCCGTCAAAGTTATCAATGCCGAAGGTGAGATCAGAAATGGTCGTATATTACAGATCCATGGTTTTCACGGGCTTGAACGGGTAGAGGTTCCCGCTGCACAAGCGGGTGATATCATTACTTTCACGGGCATGGATGAGTTGTATATTTCTGATACGCTTTGCGATCCTGAACACATAGAAGCTTTGCCGGCACTAACCGTTGATGAGCCAACAGTCACCATGACCTTTCAGGTCAATAACTCCCCTTTTGCGGGTAAAGAAGGAAAATATATTACTTCACGTAATATCAAGGATCGGCTGGATGAAGAACTTCTCCATAATGTAGCTCTGCGTGTTGAACAGATGGAAGACAAGGATAAATTCAGAGTCTCGGGGCGTGGTGAGTTACATCTGGGTATTTTAATTGAGAATATGCGTCGTGAAGGCTTTGAGCTTGCTGTTTCACGGCCGGAAGTAATCATCAAGGAGGTTGATGGCGAAATGCAGGAACCCTATGAGAGTTTGACCATAGATGTGGAAACAGATCATCAGGGTGCTATCATGGAGAAATTGGGCGAGCGTCGTGGTGAATTAAAGAATATGGAGCCAGATGGTAAAGGCCGGGTTCGCCTGGAGTACATTATTCCCTCACGTGGCCTGATTGGTTATCAAACCGAGTTTATGACTACGACCTCAGGTACAGGGTTGATGTATCATACGTTTGATCATTATGGTGCTTATAAACCCGGTGATATTGGGCAGAGAAACAATGGTGTACTGATAGCAAATGGGCAAGGCAAGGCACTGGCTTACGCATTATTTAATTTACAGGAGCGCGGCAAGCTCTTTATCGGACATGGAGAAGAGGTCTATGAGGGCATGGTTGTTGGTATTCATAGCCGTGATAATGACCTCGTTGTCAATCCGCTAAAGGCCAAGCAGTTAACCAATATTCGTGCTGCAGGTACCGATGAAAATCTGGTATTGACCAAACCCATTCGTATGACGCTGGAGCAGGCATTAGAGTTTATTGATGATGATGAACTTGTGGAAGTGACACCTGAAAATATCCGTATCCGTAAGCGCTTTCTAAAGGAGCATGAACGTAAAAAAGCTTCGCGTACTGCTGCTGCCTGATGCACGCATCCAGTAATACTTTCTGAAGTACACACAAGTTTGCTACCATAATGGGTTTTAGTGGCGGAATAAACCCGTGAGACAAAATCTACTGCGTGCTGAAAGCAGTCTGCTGAGATACCCCATCCGCGAGGTGGTAGAGATAGGAAAGCGCTTCGAAAGACTCGCTCATTTCAAGATGGTTTGGGAAAATATCGGTGATCCGGTTGCCTCGGGAGAGGCTATTCCTGACTGGATGAAAGCACTACTTCGCGAACAGATTGCGGATACGGCCAGTTATGGGTATACAGACTCCAGAGGCGATACTGCTGCACGCCAGTATGTACTGGAGCACTTTTCCAGTGAAAAGGTTTGTACCGTCGATGATATCCTGTTTTTTAATGGTCTCGGCGAAGCAATTAACAAAATACTGAATAATCTGCCCAAAGAGGCACGCGTATTAGTGCCATCTCCGACGTACCCCTCCCATGCAACCGCTGAAGCCATGCATGCAGGTTGCCATTATATTTCCTATCCTTTGGATCCTGAAAACAACTGGGAACCTGATGTTGAAGAAATAGAAAGCCATGTGCGCTATAACGAACAGATTGTAGCGATCCTGGTCATCAACCCAAACAATCCTACGGGCAGTGTTTATCACCGGGAAACACTGGAAAAGATAGTTGCCATTGCGAAAAAATATCATTGCTTTCTGATCTTTGATGAAATTTATCATCACATGACTTTTCCAGGTGTCCAAACGACTTTGCTCTATGAGATTATCGGTGATGTGCCGGGGATCAGTATGAAGGGGATCAGTAAGGATGTACCCTGGCCGGGATCAAGATGTGGCTGGATAGAAATTTATAATGCTGAAAAAGATCAAGGTTTTAGTGATTATATCCATGTTATTCTGCTGGCTAAAATGCTGGAGGTTTGCTCAACGGCTTTACCACAGAAGATACTTCCGGCTATTTATGGACATAAGCAGTACCCGGAAATGCTAAAAGCGCGTATTCAGAAGTATCAGCAGCGCGCCGATGAAGCAGAGCTGTTTTTCAGGAAAATTCCACAAGTACGACTAAACAAGCCGCAGGGTGTATTTTATCTGGTTGTTGAATTACTGGATCTGCCCTATGCCACACTGGAGTCAAAAAACAAGGATGTGCGTCTGGAACTTGAGCGGCTGGAGCAGCAGAAAATGGCAGCAGACTTTCAGTTTGCCTATGAGTTGATGGGGTCAGAGGGTATTTGTGTCGTGCCATTAACGGGCTTTGGCAGTGACCTTACCGGTTTCAGGATGACCTTGTTGCAAGAAGATGATGCATTGTTTACCGATACCTTGCAACGTATAGGCAGAGCTATTCGTGCCTATTATTAAATGGCTTTCATGGCTCTGTCTTGGTAGTGTGCTGACTGCCTGTAGTTCTACACTACCTCAGAAAGATCTGCTGCCGGTTGATACGCAAGCATTAATGGTTATTGATCTTCGGCAGACCCGTACGTTACAGCAGATATTGCCAGAGCTGATTCAGCAGCAGGTAGTACTGGTTGGTGAAAGTCATACTGAGTACGCTCATCACTTACAACAGTTGGCACTTATTAAAGCGCTTCATCCGTACTGGCCAGATATGGGAATTGGTATAGAATATGTACAGCGCCCTTTTCAGCCTGTGCTGGATGCCTATATTGCCGGTACGGTGAGTGAGGCACAGATGCTAAAAAAAACACAGTGGTATCAGCGCTGGGGCTACGATTTTCGGCTTTATCGGGGTCTTTTTCAGTATGCACGGGAGCATAATATTCCGCTGGTTGCACTGAATGCATCACGGGAGCTGACGAAAGCTGTCAGAAAAAGTGGTATAGAGGCACTACCGGTGGAATATAGGCGTCATTTGCCCGGCAAGATCACGCGAAGTGCTGCCTACCGGGATCGCCTGGCAAAGGTTTACCAGCGACATGCGAAGGGAAGCCTCAAAGGGCTGGATGCGTTTGTGGATGTGCAGCTGACCTGGGATGAGAGTATGGCCGCAAATGCGGCTGCAGCACTACGCTCCAAAAAAATCAAACACATGGTTTTATTGGCAGGTAGTGGTCATGTGTTACGCCAGGCGATACCGGTACGACTGAAAAAATACGGTTATCGTTCCCGGGTTCTGTTGCAGGATTTACCTGATCACCTGTCAGATGCCGACTTTATTATTCCTGTTCGCAGACAAAAATTGTCGCCATCCGGAAAGATAGGCATCATGATGAAGCAGGGAAAACAGGGAGTGACCGTTGCAGGTGTGACAAAAGCACATACGGCAGGACTACAAAAAGGTGATATTATTCTGTCAATAAATGGTCTATCCGTGCAGGCACCGGAAGATATCAGCATTGAGCTTTTGAATAAACGTCCCGGTGAGGTCTTATCTATTGTGATCAAGCGTGCCTCAAAGAGATTGAAAAAAAGAATAAAACTGTTGTAATGGTAGCATTGCCGTGCCCGTCGCTGCGGATTCCTAAGTCACTCATTTGACGAATAAACCTTACTAGGGTAGGATGTTCGCCTTTTTTCTTCCGCTGGGCAGTAATGCCTGATGAGCAGGTAATCTAATGGCAGATACACTCATGTCTACATATGCTCCACTACCCGTCACTTTTGAAAAAGGTGAGGGTGTTTATTTATGGGATTCACATAACAGGCAATATCTGGATGCTATTTCAGGTATAGCTGTTTGTAGCCTGGGGCACGCGCGACGAGAAGTGGCAGATGCCTTGTGTGACCAGGCCAACCGGCTGATTCATACTTCTAACCTCTACCAGATTGATTTACAAAAACAACTGGCGGACAAGCTCTGTGAGCTGTCTGCAATGGATGAAGTGTTTTTCAGCAATTCAGGCACCGAGGCAAATGAGGCTGCTATCAAGCTGGCACGTCTTTTCGGTAGCAGAAAAGGTATCAGTCGGCCAGAAATTATTGTTGTGGAGGGTAGTTTTCATGGGCGTACACTGGCCGCCTTGTCAGCTACCGGGAATGCAAAAATACAGCAAGGTTTTAGCCCACTGGTTGAGGGGTTTATTCGAGTGCCCTATAACGACCTGGAGGCAATCAGGAAGCTGATCGAGATGCATCCTGATATCGTTGCAGTGATGGTTGAACCGGTACAGGGGGAAGGTGGTGTTAATATTCCCGCTCCTGGCTATTTGTCAGAAATCCGTCAGCTCTGTGATGAGCAAGGCTGGCTGTTTATGCTAGATGAGATCCAAACGGGGATGTGTCGGACGGGGAAATGGTTTGCCTTTCAGCATGAACCTGTCAAGCCAGACGTGATGACTCTGGCCAAGGCTCTGGGTAATGGTGTGCCGATAGGTGCCTGTCTTGCCAGCGGACGGGCTACAGGTGTGTTCACTGCCGGTACCCATGGCTCAACTTTTGGTGGCAACCCGCTTTCTTGCCGGGCAGCACTGGCAGTTATTGAGGTGATGCAAAGGCAGGCTCTGGACAGGCAGGCAGCTAACCTGGGGGACTATTTTCTGGGTACATTTAGCGAGCAGCTCTCGGGTGTGCCAGGCGTGTCAGGTATTCGAGGGAAAGGTCTGATGCTGGGAATAGAACTGGAAAAAGAGTGTACCGAACTGGTCGCACATGCACTAGAGCAAGGTGTGTTAATTAATGTTACCGCAAGCAGGGTTGTGCGTTTGTTACCTCCACTGATACTGACAACGGAACAGGCTGACCAGATTGTTGAAACAGTGGTCGGTCTGATCACGCAATTCCTGAAGTAATATCATGCAGACAAACACAAGACACTTCCTGACACTGATGGATTTCACTCCTCAGGAGCTGGATACCCTGATTAGAAAAGCGATTGAGTTAAAGCGTATGTGGAAGCAGGGAGATCCCTATTTTCCACTGAAAAATCGTACCCTGGCGATGATTTTTGATAAATCTTCTACGCGTACACGCGTATCCTTTGAAGTGGGCATGACTCAGCTGGGTGGGCATGCCTTATTTCTTTCTCCTAATGACAGTCAGCTGGGTAGGGGGGAGCCGATTGAAGACTCGGCACGTGTTATTTCGCGCATGGCCGATGCCGTTATGATTCGTACCTTTGAGCATGCCATGGTAGAGAGATTTGCCCAATATTCACAGGTTCCGGTGATTAATGCACTGACGGATGATTACCACCCCTGCCAGTTATTAGCGGATGTGATGACGTATGTCGAGTTGCGTGGATCCATCAAGGGTGCTCAAGTTACCTGGGTCGGTGATGGAAATAATATGTGTCATTCCTGGATGAATGCAGCGCGGCAGTTTGATTTTCAGTTAAATATAGCCTGCCCTAAAGGCTATGAGCCGAATGCTGATCTTTTGGCCGAATTGTCGGGTAGAGCAAAGGTTATCCATGATCCACAGGAAGCCTGCGAACAAAGTGATGTGGTGGTAACCGATGTTTGGGCCAGCATGGGGCAGGAAGACGAACAAAAGAAAAGGGAGAGGGATTTTGCAAACTATCAGGTGAATTCTGCACTGATGGCAAAAGCCGACAAAGATGCTCTGTTTATGCACTGTTTGCCAGCTCACCGTGGGGAAGAGGTGAGCACTACCGTACTGGAAGGCTCTCAGAGTGTGGTCTGGCAAGAAGCGGAAAACCGGCTGCATGCACAGAAAGCTCTGCTGCTTTTGTTACTGGTTGAGCTTTAAGAGCCTCAGAAAAACGAGTCATGACTTGTTTAGAGTCTCTTTAGGGGGCTCTGATTAAGTCCGGTCGAATTTCCTGTGAGATGAAATTCGTCAGTTTTTTGATAGAAACGTTAGCAACAGTCATTCTGTTGGTCACTTTTATAGCGAAAAAATGGCGATATTTCAGCCTCAGGAAAACGACTGGGACTTGATCAGAGTCTCCTTTAGCAGCTTGTCCGGGAATGAACCCTGAGAGGCTCACCCAGGGTTCAACCATGCATAAAAGGAAACCTCTGCGGTTGCCTTCAGTGTTATAATTACAAAGCAAAAAGAGTCGGAGCATTCAGCCCTGACTTATTATTCTTCTTCGTCAGTGGTTGCGCTTGCAGCTTCTTCTTCAGCATCAATCTCATCAATAATGGATGAGACTTCCCCGTCACCTTCTACGACCACTTTGACGATGGCATTAATTTCAGTATGCAAGTGAATGAGTACGTCATGGCTACCCGTTTCACGAATAGGGCCTTCAGGCATACGGATTTCGCTACGCTCAACCGTTACGCCTGTGGCAATCAGCGCATCAGAAATATCCGCAGGGGAGACAGAACCAAACAGTTTACCCTCAATACCGGAATTCGCGGTTATATGAACAGTGATGCCATCCAGTTCTGCTTTCCTGGCTTCTGCTGCTGCTGTTGCTTCAGCTTCAGCTTTTTCAAGCTCTGCACGGATGGCTTCAAATTCTTCCAGGTTGGCTTTGGTTGCCATTTTGGCTTTTTTCTGAGGCACTAAATAGTTACGCGCATAACCGGAGCGTACGTTGACAACATCACCCAGGGAGCCCAGGTTTTCAATTTTTTCAAGAAGTATGACTTCCATCGTTTTCACCTTAATCAAGTAAGTTTATTTCTTAATCAGCTTTGCTCTAAAGTCAGCAAAACTGTCAATTATTCCAAATGCCACCACCAGCAATGCAATGTGAACCGGCAACATGATAAACAACACATAGAATATAACCAACAGAGTGCGGTGTAATTCGCGTTGCTTGACAACGGCATGTAGCAGACTGATGCCCTGAAACAGGAAAACAGCAAGACCACATACCAGTAACTCTATTGCTACAGAGTGCTGGGTAAAAGCTGTTACACCCATCAGCAGGAGTACAGCACTCGCTGCAGGCTTTCCTAGTCGTATCGTCCTGAATTCTTCGCCAAAGCCGCCAGGGTTATAAAGTTGTGCCTGCCAGAATCGCGCAAGCAGCATTGACAGGCTCCAGCTCATGCTCATTAGCAGGGCAACAAATGCAGTCATCCAGTAAGAGGCCGTGCTTAACCATTTCTGTATATCCAGATCCGGGTTGTTACTGGCCTCCAGAGCAGGCTTTACGTTTTTTTCCAGGATCGCTGACCAAAAACTGCCTGGTTCAGGGACGAATATATGAAACAGTAAAACACCGATGCTAGTGAGTAAAAAAATACTCTCCAGCGTGAGTTTCCAGGAAACACTGTAGTGTAAAACCGCAGCGAATAGTACAACTGGAAGCCATTGTAACAAACCCAGCAAAAAGCCATCAGCCAGGCTGCCTTCACCACCACTAAGTGCGAGGGGCAAGAGACTGAGAGTTGCGGCTCCTGCAATGCTCAGGTACAAGCCTGATTGCCAACCCTTCCGTAAAGTTACCAATGCAATCGCGGCATTGGCAAACAGACTCAGTAGCGGCAAAAACAGACCGATAATGGAAAACAGCATTAAAAAGCTGAATGCCTGAATCCGACCTGCCATAATAAAGCGGGCCATGGTCTATCTCCTGTTTGCTAGATGCAGCGCTCTATTTGTGCTGGTCGGTATACGGCAGCAAAGCCAGAAAACGGGCACGCTTGATAGCGGTTGCCAGTTGGCGCTGGTACTTTGCAGAAGTGCCTGTAATGCGGCTGGGAACAATTTTTCCGGTTTCTGTAATAAAGTCCTTGAGCAGATCCAGGTCTTTATAATCAATATCTGTAATACCTTCCGCGGTAAAACGGCAATATTTCTGTCTTCTAAAAAAACGTGACATGGTTGTTATCTCCCGTTGTTAAGCTAAGCTTTTGCATCTTTTTTGTCACTTTCCTTGCTCAGCAAAGAAGGTGAAGTAACTGCCTCATCACGTTTAATGACCAGTTTGCGAAGAATCGCATCATTAAAGCGGAACAGGTCTTCAAGTTTGGCCAGAGCCTCGCTGCTACACTCAATATTCATGAGTACATAGTGGGCTTTATGTAGCTTAACAATCGGGTAAGCGAGTTGACGACGACCCCAGTCTTCCAGGCGGTGGATAGTCCCGTTGTCTTCTTCAACCAAAGTGCGGTAGCGTTCGATCATGGCAGGAACCTGCTCACTCTGATCGGGATGTACCAGAAATACAATCTCGTAGTGTCTCATTGTAGCTCCTTATGGATAAATTGCCTTCCAGTGTGTCGATTAAAGGAAACACAGGTAAGACAAGGAGATAGGTTTAAGGAGACTCTGATCAAGTCCCAAGCGTTTTCCTGAGGCTGAAATATCGCCATTTTTTCGCTATAAAAGTGACCAATAGAATGACTATTGCTAACGTTTCTATCAAAAAACTGACGAATTTCATCTCACAGGAAATTCGACCGGACTTAACCAGAGGTTCCTTAATGACCCAAAGGCGCGACATTATTCATGAAGAAGTCTTTATTGTCAATGAAAATCTATAGCTTGAAGCCACTGGAGATCTGCTATCCTTGACTGCATGCAAACCATTCAAAAGCTTACCCAGTTTGATTATTATCATTGTCTGGGAAATTTGTCAGGTGATGCGCTGGTGTTTTTTACCAGCCCTGCCTGTGGTGCCTGCAAACAGCTTCGCAAAGCATTGGAGCGCTATGTGCAACAATATGACAACCTGCGGGTGTTTGAAATAGATGCGGTGCATGAATCAGGGCTGGTGAAAACCTTTGAAGTGTTTCATTTGCCGAGTATGTTTTTGTATCGTGACGGACAGTTTCATTGTGAGTTACACAGTGAAGCACACCCGCAAAAGCTGCATGCAGCGATAGCGAAAGCTTATCAGATGCCTGCTGAAGAAGAGCCGTGAAGTGATGAGACAGCTTGATTTATTTAGAACAATAGAGAGCAACTGGTTGCCTTATGATGGGGAGGTCTACTATGCACCGGCAGTGATTGATAAACAGCAAGCGAAAGCCTTTTTTGTGCGGCTACTTAAAGGGGTCGCCTGGAAGCCTGACGAGGCCATTATTTACGGCAAACGTCTTGTTACCTCTCGGCTGACGGCCTGGTATGCGGATAACTATTACACCTATACCTATTCCAGAGTGCCTCGCAGGGCTTTGTTATGGACCGGACTACTGCGTGAGTTGAAGCAACAGATTGAAGAAGAAACCGGGCAGGTTTTCAATGCCTGCTTATTGAATCTCTATCATCATGGCAATGAAAGCCTGGGCTGGCACAGCGACGATGAAGACTCGCTGCGACGTGGGGGCATGGTTGCTTCTCTTAGTTTGGGAGCAGAGCGTAAATTTGTATTTAAACACAAGCACAGTGGTGAAAAGGTGGCGCTGTTGCTGGAGTCAGGAAGCTTGCTGCGAATGCAGGGTGATACACAGTTAAACTGGTTGCACAGTTTGCCAAAGATGACCCGGGTTTCAGAGGCCAGAATTAATCTGACCTTTCGGCAAATGCGTATTGATGCCGTCAATAAATACTTCAGAAAACCGTGAAAAGGAATCCTATGAAATATCTCCTGCTGGTTGCACATGGTAGCCGCCGTGCAGCCTCAAATGACGAAGTACGTACACTGGCTCATCAGATGAATACCTTGCAGGATGAGTATGATGAGGTAGGCAGTGCCTTTCTTGAGCTGGCTGAACCGATGATTCCGGATGGTATTCGACAGGCAATCGCAAAGGGCGCAAATGAAGTGGTGGTGTTGCCCTATTTTTTATCAGCTGGGCGACATGTTAGTAAGGATGTGCCTGCTGAAGTAGATAGTGTACAAGCCGAGTACCCAGAAGTGAAGATTCGCATTGCTCCTTATCTGGGTAGTGCTACGGGTATTGCGGATCTTTTGCTGGAACAGGCGAGGAAGTAAGTTGCCCTCTGTAGCTACAGTGATAAGGCTGGGGGTGAGTCAGTGCCTGTTGGGGGATTCCGTGCGCTATGACGGCAAGCATAAATATTGTGCCAGTTTACAGGAAAACCTGAACGGAGAGTTTGTTCTGGAGGGGTTTTGTCCGGAAGTGGCAGCTGGTATGGGAGTGCCACGCCCACCTATTCAGTTGGTATACTTTCATAGTGGTATAGAGGTCTGTGATGTGGCAAACACTGGAAAAAAGAGAACGCGACAGCTCACTGACTATGCACGATGTGAAATGCAAAGGCGTATTGCAACACTCAGCGGTTTTATTTTCAAGAAAGGCTCGCCAAGTTGTGGCCCGGAAGGGGTTGCTGTGTTTAACCCGCAGGGGCATGTGTTACATCGGCAAGGTGTGGGTGTTTTTGCTGCGATGATTCAGCAGCAGTTTCCACAACTGCCAGTTATTGATGAAAAAGGTTTTGAAAACCCCATGCGGCGAGAGCAATACCTGCATGCTGTCAGAGCATATTTTCAAACGCAGTCAACCTGATAAGCTCATTTGATTCACTGCCACGAATTTTCGCTTTAAACGGTCAAGTCCGACAGACTCCTTACAGTAATCACTTCGATAGCCTTTTCCTGTGCCTGTTGCTTGTCCTGTGCGGTATTATATCCCCAGTCCGCAAGTCGTAACCTTATGTTTTTGAGTGCCGGGTTATGTTGCACTTTGAGTAGAGTTGGCAAGCGATCTTCAATAAAAATAATGGATTTTTCAGGGTGTTGTCGCAATAGTTGTTGCAAGACGTCCTGTTTGCTGTGCTGTCGATCCATGCCGAAAATTTGCGGCATGGGTATGCTAATGTTATTACCCCGTAAAATTCGGCTGACAAAGCGTTCCTGTTTGGTTGTCAGGATATAAAAAGCGTCTTTGGACAGACTGCGTAACGGGCTTTCAATGCCGGGAAATAGCGGGTTATGGTCGAGCCAGTCCTGTTCATCTTTCTGTATCCACTGATCTCTCACGCGGGCAAACTGTTGCTTGAGTGTGGCGATATCCAGGTTGCTCTCGATGAGAAGGTCGCCCAGATGGGTTTCGTAATGCCTGCATAAATCGTTAGCAGAGGTTCCCTGGAAAAGCGCACGCATAATCAGAGTGGCTTCATAGCCTGTTTCCAGATAAGGTCTGACTTGTCGAAAAGCATCTATAGAGGGCTGGTCTATTGATACCCCGGCCATCTCTGGCCAAAAATACTGAGCAGACTTAAATCCTGTCATGGCTGTTTCAATGGCGCTGTCGCAGATCACACCATCAAAGTCGAGTGCATAAAGAAAGTGGTTTGTCATGAAAGTGATAGGTTAACTGATAAAAGATTGCACCCATTTAACCACAAGATAGATGCTGCCGATACACAGGGTACAGGCAAGTACCAGTTTTACAGCGCGTTGAAGTCGATTATTCATGATGTTGATACCTGTATGCCACCGCGATCAGTGAGGCATAGCTATAGGGGTTGGATTCAATGGCCTGGGTTGAGTAGCCTAGCACCTTGCGGACATTGGTTGTCATTGCAGGTACCTTAGCCAGCATACTGGCACGAATTAACAGGGTTTCAGCAGAAGGGTAAGGGCTATCAACGAGGTGAGCTGTCTGTACGCCTTCAGGTAATAACTGTTTCTCGGATTCCTGCCAGGTGTGGTTTTTATAAAACTGCTGCCAGGCATACTCAAGCAGCTTGATTCCGGTGGTTCGTGCCTGCTGGTTGTTGCTGGCATCTGCCCAGCTCAATAGCCCCCATGCGGCAGCGGCATAATCACCCAGTGTGCCCGGTGTGGCACTGTTGGCAGCAGGTTTTAATGTTTTCCCATTCCACAGGGTTGCAAGGAAATGGGCAAGTCTTTCACCCGTGGGTTTCAGTGCAGGGTCGCTATCCAGTGCTTTGGCCAATGCGGCCAAAGCCAGTCCGTTCCATGCGGTTAATCGTTTATGGTCTCTGGGGAGAGAGCGATGCTGCTGGCGATAACGTTTCAGTTTGTTTTTCAAATGAGCAAGTTGCTCATGCACCTTGTTTTCGGGTTGTTTCAGCTGTCTGGCGATGGCTCCGGGGCTTGTCTGCATCATCGGCAGGATGCCCGCCTCAAGCTCAGGTGGTTGATTCATTTCCCATGCCATATTGGCTAATTTAAGTTCAGCTGTAGACAGAATCTGTTTTAACTGATCCTGTGTCCACAGGTAGTAGCCGCCTTCAATACCTTTATCGTCAACAGCCGACAGGCTGGCTATGAAGGCTCCTGTGGAGGGGTCCATCATGCTTTCCTGAAGAAAATACAGCGTTTCCAGGGCTATTTTTCGATAGGGAGCGTGGTGATAATATTTAGCAGCATCAAGATAGAGCATGGGTAGCATGGCATTGTTATAGAGCATTTTCTCAAAGTGTGGTGTCTGCCAGCCCGGGTCAACGGTATAACGAAAAAAACCGCCGCTTAACGTATCATGCAAACCTTTGCTTGCCATGGTGTCGAGTGTTAGCCGGATGAACTCGTCAACCGCCGGTTTTTTGAAGTGTTTGTTAAGCTCCAGAAGTGCAAGTATTTGTGGTGAGGAGGGGAACTTTACCTGCTCACCCAGTCCTCC
Source organism: Thiotrichaceae bacterium (assembly GCA_015490895.1). Lineage (GTDB taxonomy): Bacteria > Pseudomonadota > Gammaproteobacteria > Thiotrichales > Thiotrichaceae > HyVt-477. The sequence goes on from WFWY01000148.1 coordinate 45,965, forward strand.
CTGAAAGGTATCTGCGGAATTCATAATAGCGGTTATCAAAGCTGCGCTGTTATCGGCGATATGCTTTTTTTTACCCTTAACTTCCTGGCTATTCAATGTGAAACTGAGTCTATTGTTCAATATTTCAGCATCATATGTCAGTTGTTTACGGTTGTCTTTCCACTGTCCGGCAAGGTCGCTAAGTGCTCGGGAGAATGCTGGTTGAGGGATATAGGTAGCCCCAACCAGTGGATAGCCTTCTGGTGTCATAAAAATATTCAGGGGCCAGCCCGCTGTGCCGTTGGTGGCGCTGACAAACTCAATCAAGCGTTTATCCAGCACGGGGTTAAGTTCGCGGTCTACTTTGACGGGAATGTAGTGCTGATTTAATTTTTTGGCAATTTCAGCATTGGAATAGCTCTCCCGATGCATGACATGACACCAGTGACAGGCATAGTAACCAATAGAGATAAATAATAACTTGTCTTCCTTGCGTGCTTTTTCGATGGCGGCACTACCCCATTCCATCCAGTCCACAGGGTCGTTACCATGCATGGCTAAATAGGGAGAAGCATGGTTTTTTAACGCATTAGCGAAGGCCAGAGGCATGAGCAGTAACCAGAGGAGGCTCATAGCGTTAATGATGAAAACTGTTTTTTTCATAGATTCTCTCATTATACACTGGTATGCATTAATTACGGAGCCAGGAGACTGTCTGAGAGGGGGCTGTGAAAGTGCCCCTGATAGTTGCCTATGCCTCCTTATCGAAATCGAAAAGCTTCCGGAAGGGAGCTTCCGCAAGTAATGGTGATCACAAAAAAACCTTGTTGTCTATAACTTTCAGTTAAACGCTATAACTGATATACTGGTCAGTTCATTTTATGCACATTTATCTTGTGTGTGGGGCAAAGAGGTAACTTAACTTTAACAGATATAGCCGCTCTTACATTAAGTTACCCAATATAATTACAATGGTGGTCAGTATGTCAAAAAATAAAGCATTTGCGTGTCTCCTTTCTGTGTTGTTCTCTACACAGGTACAGGCGTATTCCTTTTGGGAAGAAGAAGAGGACAATATCGAAGAGAGAGCCACTGTTGTGCCGCCAGCCCCTGAAGCAGAGCAAACACTTGCCAGGCATATTGAGCCTGCAATGAGAGGAGGTGGTGATACACTCCAGCCTCAGCCTGTGGCACCTAAGGCTGCACCCAGGCCAATGGTACTGCCACCTGACCCAAGTATTCGCTTGAGGCCTGCTGCCAATAATCCAACCATTAATAAAAATTTGCGGGTGTCACTGCAGAGTAATTATATGAAAGAAGTTGAGCGCTGGTACAGATCAGGTGCTGACGTGAACAGTATGGATCCTCAGGGTCGTACATTGCTCTACCTTGCCATTTTGCGACACCATACTCCCGGAATCGAGTTTCTGTTGCTACGTAAGGCTGATGTCAACAAGGCCAATGAGAATGGCGGTACGCCTTTACAGGCAGCGGTATCAACCGGACAAAGCAGAGTGGTGAAAATGTTGTTGGAGCGTCATGCGGCGGTCACTAAAATGCCTAATGGCGATACGATGGTACATACTGCCATGGTGAAGGGGAATACACCGATTGTTATGGATTTGCTTGAAAAAGGTGTGGATGTTAATAAAACCTATGGAGCGGGTAAAACCCTGTTGCATATAGCCGCTTCTAAAAACATGCCTGGGCCAATCCAGGCTTTACTGAATAGCGGTGCAAATGTGAATGCGACCGATAATGAAGGGGTCACTCCTTTGCATGAAGCTGCTGCCCGCGGCCACAAGGCTGTCGTTGAATTATTAATTAGCCGAAATGCCAATATTAAAATGGAAACGGTTAAAAAATGGCGTCCCATTCATCATGCCGCACGCTTTGGGCATTCCGATATTGTAAGCTTGCTTTTGACAAAAGGAGCATCTGCCAATGACCGCACCGTTTCGGGGAAGACACCATTGGCTCTGGCAAAGCATTTGAACCACGATAGCGTGGTTGACCTGCTTGCGCCACGCACATCAGGGGGAAGTTCAGGTGCATCACGGCGTGGATGGTTCTGGTAGGTCTCAGTACCAGCAGAATACCCGGACAAAACCTGGATAAGCATGGCAGTACGCGAGATATTACGGGTAGGTAATCCGCTACTTTGACAGCAATCAGTGCCTGTTACAGGGTTCCATAGCGATGTACTCAATACTCTTGTACAGGAAAAGATACGATGCATGCAGCCAATGGTGCGAGCCTGGCTGCCCCTCACTGAAGAAATCAGCCAGTGTTAGATAGCCAGTCTGAAAGCTAGCTTGAGGAGTCTCTTGTACCTGATTCTGGCTTAAAGCGCCCAATCAAGAATTCCATTCCAGGTTAATCAGTCTCTTTCCCTTTATTGCGGCGCTCATCTTCTTCGCGCTCTCTGGCCTCTTCAGCTTCAATACGGTCGAGTTCGGCTTCCATTTCTTCATCCGTCATGGGGCTGTAATCTTCGCCATCTACATAGCCCCCATTTTCTGTATCCTCCAGATTGTCGTCATCCACTTCTTCATAAATGTAATCGTCATCCTCCCAAAGTGGGGTTTTAGCGGTGGTTGCAGTACCTGCTGCTGTAGCAGCGGTCGTTGTCGTGTGATCTGTTGATTGAGGTTCGGCATCCATTGCCTCTTTGGCGGCACCGGCTTCACGAATCCTTTTTTTAAAAAAGCGGCTGGAAAACAGGCCAATTTCAAACAGTAGCCACATGGGGATGGCTAGCATAATTTGTGAGACAACATCGGGAGGGGTTAATAGCATGCCTATGACAAAGGCGCCTACTACAACGTAAGGCCGCTTTTTCCCGAGTTTCTCGGCAGTTGTAATGCCGGTGGTAATCAGCAGGATGGTCGCAATAGGCATTTCAAAGCCAAATCCAAAGGCAATGAAAATCATCATGACAAAATCCAGATAAGAGCTAATATCCGGGACGGCCATAACTCCGGCAGGTGTCATGGCCTGGACGACTTTAAAGACCATGGGTAGCAACAGGTAATAGGCAAAGGCAATGCCCAGATAGAAAAGGGCGATGCTGGAAGTGAGAAGCGGGATAACCAGGCGCTTTTCATGTTTGTATAAACCCGGTGCGACAAAGGCCCAAAGTTGATAAAAGACATAGGGGAGGGCGATCAGAAAAGCAGCCAGCAGAGCTACTTTATAGGGGATAAAGACGGGCGCAATCGGCCCGGTTGCGATCATGCCTTGCCCCTGGGCAAGGACGGGGGCTGCCAGCCACTGGTAAAGATCCTGTGCGAAAGGGAACAGAACCACGAAAACCACACCAATCGCCAGTACCATACGTAACAGGCGATCACGCAGTTCAATCAGGTGTGCCAGAAAACCCATTTCAGAGGCTTCGGAGTGATCTACGTCATTAGCCGTTTTCTTTGTGGTCATTCGTTTGGGTTGGTAAGTCGTTGTGAGTGACGGCGGAGCCTGTTTTTATACCTGTTTTCTCGAGCAGATTTTCATCCAGCTCCTGAACTTCCTTGTGAATGGTTTGCTGGGTATTTTGCATCATGTCACGTAGCTCGCTGATTTCCTGCTCCTGTTTGGAGAGCATGGCTTTCATTTCTTCTGCGCGTAGCTCTTTTTCGATATCTGAACGCGTTGTATTGATAAAGGCACGTGCCTTGCCAACAAATTTTCCAACCTTGCGTGCCACGGCAGGCAGGCGTTCGGGGCCGATAACCAGCAAGGCGATAACGGCAACGACAATCATTTCCAGAAAGCCAGAGTCAAACATAGGCAAGCAAACCAAAAATCATGAAGGTGTTGTCCGCATTTAAACGTTATCTTTTGACCGGGTTTTTGCTTCACTGTCGATAACCTGGCTCTCTTTCCTGGATACCTTGGGGGCTTCTTTTTCTGCTTCGTTACCGGCATCCGACATGGATTTTTTAAAGTTCTTAATGGCGCTGCCTAAATCGCCACCGGCATTGCGTAGCCTTTTGGTTCCAAAAATGACCAGTACGATGACTAATATTAATAATAATGACCAGGGGCTTATTCCGCTAAATCCCATGTTGTATCTCCTACGTAATTAATTTGTGCTGCTCCGGCTTGCTTTCTCGGCCAAACCAGATGTACCAAAGCGGCGTTCCAGTTCGGCGAGTACAGCATCAGGGTGCAATCCCTGGTCTGCCAGTAATACCAGAGTATGAAACCATAAATCAGCTACTTCATAGATGATATGACTCTCATCACCATCTTTGGCGGCCATGACTGTTTCGGTGGCTTCCTCTCCTATCTTCTTAAGGATAGCATCAAGCCCCTTGTCATACAGTTTGGCAACATAAGAGCTGTCGGGTTCTGTGCCTTTGCGCGACTCTAGCACATCTGCTACCCGTGAGAGGATATTTTCGTTATTCATAAATTCTGCCTTAACGGTGATGATGTGGGCTTAAATTCGCATCTCAATGCCTTGTGCTGCCATATAGGCCTTGGTTTCACCAACAGTATACTCACCAAAATGAAAGATACTGGCTGCCAGTACAGCATCCGCACCGCCTTTGAGAACACCATCAGCCATATGTTGCAAGTTACCCACGCCTCCGGAAGCAATAACCGGAATATTGACCGCATCTGTGATAGCCCTGGTGAGTGGCAGGTTAAAGCCTGTTTTGGTACCATCGCGATCCATGCTGGTAACCAACAGTTCACCCGCGCCATATTCAGCCATTTTTAGAGCCCATTCTACTGCATCAATACCGGCATCCTTACGCCCACCATGCGTAAAGATATTCCATTTTAAGGGCTCATCTTTCGCGCTGACCTGTTTGGCATCTATAGCAACGACAATACATTGCGAGCCAAAGAACTCACTGGCTTCCCGTACCAGTTCAGGATTAAACACTGCAGCGGTATTAATCGCTACCTTGTCTGCACCGGCATTCAGCATTTTTCGCACATCTTCGACCTTGCGTACACCGCCGCCTACCGTCAGAGGAATAAAGACCTGCGAGGCAACATCTTCCACCACATGCAAAATGGTCTCGCGGTTATCGGAGCTGGCGGTAATATCCAGAAAGGTGATTTCATCGGCTCCCTCGCGATTATAGCGGGCAGCAATTTCTACCGGGTCACCGGCATCCCGAATATCCACGAAATTGACACCCTTGACGACGCGACCGTTATCAACGTCCAGGCAGGGGATAATACGTTTTGCCAGTCCCATCTTAAGTAGCTCCCAGTTTATCAGCATAGCGCTGGGCGGCTGCCAGGTTTATGGTGCCTTCGTAGATGGAACGCCCCAAGATTGCGCCCATAATGCCACTGGATTCTTTGCTGCAGACCGCTTCTACGTCCTTCATGTTGGTCATGCCACCAGAGGCAATCACGGGGATGGATATGCTTTCAGCCAGTGCTACCGTGGCATCCAGATTCAAGCCCTGCATCATGCCATCACGTGCTATATCGGTATAGACAATCGCGCTCACACCAGCCTGTTCAAACTGCCTGGCAAGATCAATCGCCGATACGCTGGATACCTCAGCCCAGCCTTCAGTCGCCACCATGCCGTCTTTGGCATCAATGCCGACAATGACATGTTCCGGAAACTGTTTGCAAAGTTCAATTATAAAGGCAGGCTCTTCAACGGCTTTGGTGCCAATAATGCAGTATTTGACACCTGCATTCAGGTAGGCTTCCACGGTAGGGATATCCCGAATGCCACCACCGATCTGTACAGGCACATCAGGAAACTTTCCGGCAATTGATTCAATCACAGCACTATTGACAGGCTTGCCCGCGAATGCACCATTTAGGTCAACCAGATGTAAGCGCCGTGCACCTTTATCTACCCATTGCTGTGCCATATCTACCGGGCTATCGGAAAATACCGTGGTCTCTTCCATACGACCTTGCCGTAGGCGTACACATTTACCATCTTTTAAATCTATTGCAGGTATAAAAAGCATTACAACATACCATCCCAGGTCGTAAAATTTTTCAGAAGCTGGAGCCCATCATCCGCACTTTTTTCGGGGTGTGCCTGAATCGCAAATACATTATCACGGGCAATCGCTGAGGCATAAGCAATACCATAGTCCGTTTCGCCAGTGACCAGGCTGTCCTCATCGGGCTGCACATAGTAACTATGCACAAAGTAAAAGCGTGAGCCGGAGGGGATGCCTTTCCATAGAGGGTGATCGGTTTTGTGGACGATCTGGTTCCAGCCCATTTGCGGTATTTTCAGGCGCTCTGTTGAAGGTACGGTAGCGTCATGATCAATCACATTCGCGAATTTGCGGACTTCGCCAGCATAGATGCCTAAACAGTCTATGCCTTCATTTTCTTCACTGTGCTCCATGAGCACCTGCATACCCATACAGATACCCAAAAAGGGTTTACTATTTGCTGCCTCTCTTACCACATCAATGAGCTGGTGCTGCTCAAGTGCACGCATGCAGTCGCGCGCGGCACCCTGACCGGGAAATACCACACGCGTGGCGTTTAGAATCGTATCCCTGTTGGAGGTGATCTCAATGGTAGCAGCAGGGGCGACATGGTGTATTGCCTGAGAAACCGAGCGCAAGTTTCCCATACCGTAATCAATAATTGCAATCAGTGACATAGGAGTACTCAGAGTGAGCCCTTGGTAGATGGAATCAGATCATCCATGCGTTCATCCCTGGATACGGCCATACGCAGAGCGCGACCGAAAGCTTTAAACACGGTCTCAGCGATATGGTGGGTGTTTCTGCCTTCCAGGCAGTCTATATGCAGAGTCACATTGGCGTGATTAACAAAACCCTGAAAAAATTCGTGGAATAGTTCGGTATCAAAATTGCCGACATGATGACGCGGATAGACCACCCGGTTATACAGCCCAGGTCTGCCGGAGAAATCAATCACCACACGAGAAAGTGCCTCATCTAGAGGGACATAAGCATGCCCATACCGGGTCAGGCCTTTTTTATTCCCAACTGCTTTGGAAAAGGCCATGCCCAGCGTAATGCCAATATCTTCAACGGTGTGATGGTCGTCAATATGATTGTCACCCGTAGCATCAATATCAATATCAATCATGCCATGACGGGCTACCTGATCCAGCATGTGTTCCAGAAAGGGAACGCCAATCTTGAAGCGCGAGATACCCGTTCCATCCAGGTCAATCTTGACGCGAATCTGGGTTTCCATTGTGTCACGTTCAACGGTGGCGGAGCGCTCGGTAACCATTGTTCTCTCTCATTCATTTTGGGAGACGTATAATAGCACGGGATTAGCCGCTGTAACTACTGACACGAGTTGGGTGACCAGAAAATGAATGACGAATAGATCAGGAGTCCCTTATATCTAGAGTCTCTTTTAGTTATAATCAGGCTCCTTTAACCACTCAACAGATAATTACTATACATGCCCACGGATACAAACGCAGCTGTCACCATTGCACAGCAATGGCTGGATGCATCAGCGCGAACCGCAACTGAAAAGCAGTTTGATGCACATTTTAACCTTATCTCCAGGCGTGTCCGGGTAACGGGTATCCCTGGTATCGAAAGTGTCAGTTATCAGGATTGGGCGCGACAGTCGGAAAAAGAATTCAAGGATAATGTTCTCAAAAGCGTCAGCTACAAAGGGCTTAAGGTGGTTGCCAGCAATGAAAAGCAAATCATGTTTCAAACGCTTGAAACCATTGTTGCCAATGATGGGTTAAAGAAGTCCCAGGGTATTGAGGTAGTGCTGGAAAAAGAGGAAGATGGTGTCTGGAGGGTTATTCAGGAAAGGGTAATGCCGCGTGAAGAGGCACAGCACTTTGGGTTGATTGCGTCGTAGAGCAGGTGACATAGTAGCCTTGTCAGGCTGGCAAAACAGGAATGTAATCGCTTGAATCAGGAAGACCATCTGGAGAGCCTCGATGCTTGGATATAACTTCCCGGTGTGAAAACTGGCAAATATCCATAGTGGGTATGCTAAGCTCCTCACTTTTTCGATTAGTTAAAAGGATGTTCGTTTGTCCAGAGAATCACTGACCCGTAGAACCGTTCCTTTAAGCAGCAAGCTGGTACAGCAATCCCATTTATTTGCAGCACTTCCCGAAGAACTGGTGCGGGAGATGACGGAGTATTTTCGGGCAGAGCGCTGGGAGAAGAAGACCTATATTGATCAGGAAACACTGCAACATCGTTTCTATATTCTGCTTGAGGGGCGCATTGAAATGATGCGTACCAATCCGGACACCGGGCGTAGTATTACGCTGGATCTGTTGTCACCGGGTGATGGTTTTGATGTCATTACCCTGCTGGATGGAAGGGTGCATGAAATGTTTTTTTCACCACTTGAAGCGCTCAAGGTGATCTCTGCACCGATTGAAAAAATGCGTGAGTGGATCTGGACTTATCCTGAGTTAAATCGTCAGTTTATGCCGTATCTGGCACAAAAAATGCGTGACCAGGAAGATAAAACGACAGATCTGGCCCTGTATGATACAACGACCCGCCTTAGCAGAATTATTTTACAAAACCTGAATAAGATAAAATCCTATACAGGTATGATTCAGAACGCGCATGAACAACACCTGGTCACAGGTCTGTCAGATGAAGTACTTGCCCGGTTAGTTGGTTCGGTCAGGCAAGTGATTAATCAGCACCTGCAATACTGGAAAAAGCAGGGAGTTATTGATAAAAAGCGTAACCAGATCATGATCAAGGATTTGCAGGCAATTATCGATGATGCGGATTATACGGCATCTATCTATCAAACGGATGGTGTTGGTGATTGATATCTGAATTCACGACTTCATGGCGGTACGACGGCACCGATTATATTGTTCGTATGCCCTGCTTCTAACCCTTTAACCCTTTAACCCTTCATGTTTCCAGAGCTTCCTCATCTGGCCAAAAGCGTTTATCCTTCCGGTATGTTTGCTTTTCTTTTTAAACGCATGATGAGTGCGATTCCTACCCTGTTTGTTATTGTGACCATCGCTTTTTTTATGATTCGCCTGGCTCCCGGTGGGCCGTTTGATGCCGAGCGTGTAGTGCCTGCAGCAATCGCAGAGAATCTGGATGCCGTTTATCACCTGGATGACACTTTACCGAAGCAGTATGTCGCGTATCTTTCAGCTTTGTTAAGGGGCGACTTTGGCCCCTCTTTCAAATACCCTGACCATTCGGTGAGTGAGCTAATTGGTGAAGGTTTTCCGATATCGCTACAACTGGGAGCAGGGGCGATAGTACTGGCCTTGCTGGTTGGTATTGCGTTGGGCACGATAGCGGCGGTTTATCAAAATAGCTGGGTTGATTATGCGGTCATGTTTGTTTCCATGACTGGTATTACTGTGCCGAACTTTGTGATGGCACCGTTGTTGGCACTGGTATTTGGTGTATTGCTGGGTTGGTTGCCAGTGGCGGGCTGGGGGCAGTGGTCGCATTGGGTGTTGCCGGTAATTGCATTGGCATTGCCACAGATTGCAGCGGTGGCACGGATGACTCGTGGTAGCTTGATCGAGACCCTGAATGCGCCGTATATTCGTACCGCCAAAGCCAAGGGCTTGCCCCTGCCATTGATATTGAGGCGGCACGCTTCACGAGCTACCCTGTTGCCGCTGTTGTCCTGGTTAGGGCCAGCTATTGCTGCGACGGTGACCGGTTCAGTGGTGATTGAGCAGATCTTCTCTCTGCCGGGTATTGGGCGCTATTTTGTTAATGGCGCACTAAACCGGGATTATACCCTGGTCATGGGAGTCGTGATTTTTTATGCGATGTTGATTGTCGCGATGAATGTGCTGGTGGATATACTGTATCGCTGGCTGGATCCAAGGATTCAACATGAAAATGGTTAATGTTCAGGAGCAGGTAATAGACCGCTCCCTGAGTCCATTCCACAAATCGTTGTATCGCTTGTATCGCAACCGGGCGACGATGCTGAGTGTGGCGCTATTAGTCATCATCCTGTTGCTTTGCCTGATTGGGCCGGAACTCTTGCACTGGCGCTATGATGAGGTGGACTGGGAGCATATGGGGGTGGCACCAGACTGGGTATCCGGGCACTATCTGGGAACTGATGCCAACGGGCGGGACTTACTGGCACGTATTCTGCAGGGTGGGCGTATTTCATTAATGGTCGGGCTGCTGGCCACGGCCGTGAGCCTGGTAATTGGTGTAACGTATGGTGCCATTGCCGGGTATGTTGGTGGGCGGCTGGATCACATCATGATGCGTTTAGTGGATGTTTTGTACGCCTTGCCATTCATGTTTTTCGTGATTCTTCTGACTGTTTATTTTGGGCGTAGCTTATGGCTGATCTTTATTGCCATTGGTGCGGTAGAATGGCTTACCATGGCGCGTATCGTGCGCGGACAAACCTTGTCGATCAAGCAACGGAGTTTTATTGAGGCCGCCAGACTAAGTGGAGCGGGCAATGCAGCCATCATTTTTCGATATATTATTCCCAATACACTCGGCCCGGTAATTATTTATGCAACATTAATGGTGCCACAGGTGATTTTATTCGAGTCATTTTTAAGTTTTCTGGGGCTAGGGGTTCAGGAGCCGATGACCAGCTGGGGTGTATTGATTGCAGAGGGTGCCGCAGAAATGGAGTCTTCGCCATGGATGATTATATATCCAGCAGTTTTTTTGTCGTTGACACTATTTGCGTTGAACTTTATCGGTGATGGATTACGCGATGCCTTTGATCCCAAGGATAGATGAGGATGGTTAATTACATCCAATCCCGCGTGTCCACTGAGGAGGCGGTATGAGCATGCTGGAAGTGAATAATCTCACTGTATCTTTTTCCCAGGAGCAGGGGGAAATTGCAGCAGTTCGCAATGTGAGTTTTTCCATAGACGAAGGTGAGACGCTGGCGGTGGTGGGTGAATCGGGTGCAGGAAAAAGTCAGATATTTCATGCCCTGTTAGGACTACAGGCAAAAAATGCCACGGTTCAGGGCAGTGCCCTATTTATGGGGCAGGAGCTGGTTGGACTCTCCGGGCGCGGTTTAAACCGTTTGCGGGGTAATGCCCTGCGAATTGTGTTTCAGGATCCCATGACGGCGCTTAATCCCTATCTGAGAATAGGCCTACAGTTGACCGAGGTGCTACAGGTGCATCAGCAGTTCTCATTTGCACAAGCGCAACGTCAGGTACTACAGGCACTGGAGGAGGTCAAACTCAGCCAGCCAGAGCGATGTTTCCGGCAATACCCGCATGAGTTATCCGGCGGTATGCGCCAGCGCGTGATGATTGCTATGGCACTGTTAGGCAGTCCACGGCTAATTATTGCTGATGAGCCTACCACTGCACTGGATGTGACGGTGCAGTCCGAAATTATCAGTCTGCTGAGAAAGGTGCATGAACGTCACGGCACTTCTATGGTGCTCATTACACATGATATACCACTCGTTGCCGGGCTATGTGAACGCATAATGATTATGTATGCCGGAAAAGTCGTGGAAACAGGTACGGTGCAGGAAATCCATCAGCAGGCACAACACCCCTATACCCGCGCCTTGTTGAAGGCAACACCCGCTAAACAGGTTAGTAGAGGGAGGCTTGCGACGATCACTGGCCAACCACCAGACCCAGGGCAGCTTGCGGCAGGCTGTGCCTTTGCACCACGCTGCACTCGGGTGGATGGTCATTGCCACGCGGCGCAGCCAGAATTACTTGTGCTTTCAGAGTCACGGCGAGTTGCCTGTTTTCATGCAGAGGGTCTGTCATGACATTACTGCATGTTACGAACCTGAGTGTGGAGTTTGACAAGCAGCTCAAGGCACTGAATAACGTGTCTTTTAAACTAAAGCAAGGGGAAGTCCTGGGTATTGTGGGTGAATCCGGCTCAGGCAAATCCACACTGGCAAGAGTGATTATGCGTTTGCAGCGGCCTACCGAGGGCAGTGTGCAATGGAAATCCCGTTCTGTCTCATCCATGAATCCAACGCAGTTGCGGAATTACCGCCAACAGGTGCAAATGATTTTTCAGGATCCACTGGATGCCCTGAATCCGCGTATGACTATCGCACAAATTATCGGTGAACCACTACGCTACCTGTCACCGCAGCTAAACCGCCAGCAATTACAGCAAAAAATAGCCTGCGTTATTGCCGCCATGGGCTTGTCCCGGAGCCAGCTAAATCGCTATCCACATGAATTCTCAGGGGGACAGTGCCAGCGCATCGGTATTGCTCGAGCCATGATTGTTGAACCTCAATTACTGGTGTGCGATGAGCCAGTCAGTGCGCTGGATGTGTCCATTCAGGCACAGATAATAAACTTGCTATTGGAACTGAAACAGCAACAGGGCTTGTCCATGCTGTTTATCTCGCATGATTTGAGTATCGTCCGACACCTGTGTGATCGTGTACTGGTACTTTACAAGGGTGAAATTGCTGAAATTGCTGATACCGAAACACTGTACCAATCCCCCAAAAGTGCCTATACGCAGCGTTTGCTGGCATCTATCCCCCTGCATGATCCTGTTCAGGAATGTGAGCGAATCAAAGCATGGGCGAAGTCAGGTGATGAATAGTGAATACATCTCGCTCCCCCTCTGGTAGGGAGTAAGCTGGATCGTTACGAATGTCGGTTTTTTGTGGTGAACGTTTAGCAGTGGAGAGTGAGAGTAAAGCTAAAAATGAGCGATACCCTTAAAGCACTGGACTTTCCCTGGTACGGATAGTCTAATATTGTCCGCAATAACGCTATCTATTCCAGCAGATAATTTATGATGAATGAAACAAGCAAGCCTCTTAATTTTATTGAAAAAATCATTGCCGAAGATTTGGAGTCTGGCAAGATTACCCAGGTTAAAACCCGCTTTCCACCAGAGCCGAATGGTTATTTGCATATTGGTCATGCCAAGTCGATTGTGCTGAATTTTGGTCTGGCAAAGAGGTTTGGTGGTAGCTGCAATTTGCGTTTTGATGATACCAATCCTGAAAAGGAAGATGTGGAATACGTGGCATCCATCAAGGAAGATGTGCGCTGGCTGGGTTTTCAGTGGCATGGTGATGTGCGCTTTACTTCCGGTTATTTTGATCAGCTGCATGAGTGGGCCATTTACCTGATTAAGGAAGGCAAGGCTTATGTCTGTGATCTGAGCCAGGAAGAAGCGCGTGAATACCGTGGGACACTCACAGAGGCAGGTAAGAATAGCCCCTATCGTGAGCGCTCTATTGATGAAAACCTGCAGCTATTTGAGAAAATGCGTCTGGGTGAATTTGACGAAGGTGCCTGTTCCTTGCGCGTAAAAATAGATATGGCGCACCCCAATATGCAAATGCGTGACCCGGTAATTTATCGTATAAAAAAACAGGCACATCACCAGACGGGTGACAAGTGGTGTATCTACCCCTCTTATGACTTTGCTCACGGACAGGGTGATGCGATCGAAGGGATTACGCACTCCATCTGTACGCTGGAGTTTGAAGAACACCGGCCGTTGTATGACTGGTTTATCGAGAACCTTCCGGTGCCGTCTACGCCACATCAGTATGAGTTTTCCCGTTTGAATGTGAACTATACGGTGACCAGCAAGCGCAAACTCAAACAGCTGGTGGATGAAAACCATGTAGATGGTTGGGATGACCCACGTATGCCGACGATATCCGGGATGCGCCGCCGTGGCTTTACTCCCCAGGCTATTCGTGAATTTTGCGATATGGCGGGAGTGACACGTACAGACGGTGTCGTGGATGTAAGCATGCTGGAGTTTGCTATTCGTGAGGATTTAAATGCCAATGCCGTGCGTGCGATGTGTGTTTTGCGCCCTCTAAAAGTCGTACTGACCAATTATCCTGAAGATAAAACCGAGACAATGATGGCACCGGGTCATCCTCAGCGGGATGACCTGGGCACAAGAGCCTTACCCTTTAGCCGGGAAATATTTATTGATCAGGATGATTTCAGGGAAGCTGCGAATAAAAAATACAAGCGCCTGGTGATTGGCAAACGGGTTCGCTTGCGGAATGCCTATGTCATTGAAGCGGATGAGGCCATCAAGAATGAGCAGGGTAAAATCATAGAAGTTCATGCCAGAGTGATTGAAGATACGGTCGGTAAAAATCCGGCGGATGGCATTAAGCCTAAGGGTGTTATTCACTGGGTGTCTGCTGATATGCATGTGGATTGTGAGGTGCGTTTGTATGACCGTCTGTTTACCGAAGAAGCCCCCGATGCCGGAGGTAAGGACTTTCTGGAGTCCATTAACCCTGACAGTCTTGAGATTGTGACAGGTTGTAAAGGTGAGGTTACGCTGGCAAATGCCAGGTTGACTGATCATTTTCAGTTTGAGCGGGAGGGTTATTTTATTCTGGATTCCAGCTACTCAGAGCCGGATCAACCGGTGTTTAATCGAACGATTGGTTTGCGGGATAGCTGGAATAATAACCCGGCATTAAAATAATGTCATGCGGCAAATTGTTGAGCTCAGGCTAGGAGCCTATCTCTTTAGTGATATTTTTTATGGAGCTAGTTTGTTATTTGCTGTTAGCATCAAGTTGTGGATAACTTTGTGGATAAAAAAAGAGATATTACGAGAGTTTCTAGGAAAAATACATAAGACCTTGATTTGCAAATATGCCAAGGAGGTAATTTACTTTATAATCAATAAGTTATTATTTATCCAGATGGGCTTGCTATATGAGTATGGAAAACTACCAGGTCTTCCAGGGGATGTGAATAAGCAATCTTTTTTGGCTCGTTGTCGTCGAAAAAAATGAGCTAAAGTCAGTTTGGGTGTAACGCTTTGAAGCTATCCCCAAAGGGTTAGAGGAAAGAAAATACCCATTTACTGCACAGCGGGATGCACAAAGTGAAGTACTCTCCCGCCGAAACTAGATTTCCTTGATATTTGCAACCAGGTCATTAGCGACTTGCTGGGCATCACCGTATAACATGCGTGTGTTGTCAGCAAAGAACAGGTGATTTTCAATACCGGAGAATCCCTTGCCCTTGCCACGTTTAATGACAATAACATTTTTCGATTTATCAGCATTCAGTATGGGCATACCATAAATAGGACTGTTTGGATCGGTACGAGCCGCGGGATTGACGACATCGTTGGCACCGATGACGAGTGTGACATCGGTTGTTGGAAACTCTTCGTTGATTTCATCCAGGTCGTAGATAATATCATAGGGAACCCCTGCCTCTGCCAATAGCACATTCATATGGCCTGGCATACGTCCGGCAACAGGATGTATGGCGAACTTGACAGTCACATTATGTTCCTGGAGCTGTTTGACCAGCTCCCATATTTTGTGTTGTGCCTGGGCGACTGCCATGCCATAGCCGGGCACGATGATAACCTTGTCAGCAAAGGCCATCATCACGGCCACGTCAGGCGCCTCAATTTCTTTCATGGAGCCTGTGACTTCCTGGGCATCACCGCTGGTTTCGCCAAAGTTGCTGAAGAGTACATTGCTGATAGGCCGGTTCATGGCTTTGGCCATCAGCTGAGTTAACAGGGTGCCGGCAGAGCCGACGACAATACCGGCAATCATCATGGCCGGGTTTTCCAGTACGTAGCCTTCAAAGCCTACTGCCAGGCCAGTGAGAGCATTGAACAGGGAAATTATCACGGGCATATCCGCACCCCCGATGGGTACGGTCATCATGACACCCAATGCCAATGCCAGCATAAAAAAGATAAACAGGCCCAGCATGCTGTAATCACTGCCACCGAAAGCGATCATGAGCCCAAGGGCAACCGTTGTCAGAAAGACTGTACCATTAACGAGCTGTTGTTTGGGGAAGCGAATGGTTTTACGCATAATGCCCTGTAGCTTGGCATAGGCGACCAGTGAGCCGGAAAAGGCCATGGTGCCGATGAGTGCACCGATCACTGCGAGAATCTGTACGATCTGGCTCATGTTGTCCTGGCGTATCAGTTCAACCGCAGCGATGAGCGCAGCTGCACCCCCTCCTAGGCCATTATAGAGAGCAACCATTTGTGGCATGTCTGTCATGGCGACTTTCTTGCCTGAGACCCATGCGAGATAGCCACCAAGCCCCATGGCGATTACAATGAGAATGATATTGTCAATGTGGTGAACTGCCGGATGAAAGAAAGTGGCGAGTGTGGCGACTACCATGCCAATACCCGCCCAGACGATGCCTTTGCGGGCATCGCTGGGTGAGCTCATTTTCTTCAGGCCGTAAATAAAAAGGACGGCAGCAGCAAAGTAGGATGCCTGAACGATAAAATCCATTAGTTGTCTCCTTTCTTCTTGCTGTCAGAGGTTTTGAACATTTCCAGCATCCGTTCAGTTACTACATAGCCTCCCGCAGCATTGCCGGCGGCCAATAGTACCGCAAAAAAGCCAATCACCATTTCCAGTTGTGTATTGGCGTGACCGAGCGCTACCATGGCACCAACCAGTACGATGCCATGGACGAAGTTGGAACCCGACATCAGGGGGGTATGCAAGATAACAGGTACCTTGGAAATCACTTCATAGCCAGTAAAGGCGGCCAACATAAAAATATAGAGTGCAACGAAGCCTTCCATTAACCTTCTCCTTCGAGTTGTTCGCGTGTGGGTAGATGATGGGTTTCGCCGTCATGTGTCAATAGGGCGCCGCTGATGACTTCATCCTCAAAATCGGGCTGGTATTCACCGTCAACAATCATTGGCGATAAAAAATTAAATAGATTCTTGGCGTACATTTCACTGGCATGTACCGGAACCTGACTGGCTACATTTAAAGGCGCATGAATAATAACACCCTTATGTTCAATGGTTTCTCCAGCCTGTGTGAGTGTGCAATTCCCACCGCTTTCAGCGGCCAGATCAATGATAACAGCACCTTTTTTCATACCATCGACGGTGGTTTCAGGAATAATTTTGGGAGCCGGGCGACCGGGAACCGATGCGGTGGTAATCAGTACATCTGCTGTAGCGATGTAGTCGGCCAGTTCTTGTTGCTGTTGCTGTTTTTCTTCATCAGTGAGTTCGCGGGCATAGCCACCTTCGCCTGTTGCAGAAATACTGAGCTCAATAGATTTGGCTCCCAGTGATTCAATTTGTTCTTTGGTTTCGGGGCGAACATCATAGGCTTCCACCATGGCGCCCAGACGCTTGGCGGTAGCAATCGCTTGCAAGCCGGCAACACCGACACCAATAATAATAACCCTGGAGGGGCGAATGGTTCCTGCGGCGGTGGTGAGCATGGGGAAAAAACGCGGTGCCAGATCCGCGCCCATGATAGCTGCCTTGTAACCGGCTACGGCTGCTTGCGAAGAGAGCACGTCCATGGATTGTGCCCGTGAAATCCGTGGTACCAGCTCCATTGCAAAACTGGTAATTTTCTTTTCATTGAGCCTGGTAACAACTTCCGGGTGTTTATGCGCCAGCAAGGTGCCAATTAATACGCTGTTATCCTGCATATTCTCTACTTCTGCGACGGTGGGGGTTTGTACCCGTAAGATAATGTCCGCCTGTTTGGCCAGTGTGGCGGCACTATCAACCATTGTTGCGCCGGCAAACATCTCATCGGGTATGAGCGCGCCTTGCCCTGCATTTTTTTCAACCAGAACCTCAAGGCCCAGATCATTCAGTTTTTTAATGACGGTTGGCTCAATCGCAACGCGACGTTCGCCTGTTGCGGTTTCACGTGGAATACCCACTTTTAGTGTCATAAAGAAACTCCTTTGTACGGAATACAGGTTTTAGCTACCAGCAAGTTTAGCGATTTTGCCTAATGTGTGCTGAAGAATGGCAGGCAAGATGCAAATGAACGGGCATTCTAACGGAAATGTGTCCGGAAATGCACCCCCTCAATATTTTCAAAATCGAGTAAAGCATTTTTCTCTGGGGGGTTCAATCGTTATACTCATTGCTGCGGTCTGTATGTAAAGGCCAATGATAAACTGTAATCTATTGATATAACTAAACATAAGAAAGAAAGCCTATGAAACCAAGTGTGCAAGAATTTCTCGACTGGGAGCATAAATCCATCACCTTGCTGGGGATGTCAGGAGTGGGAAAAACTTTTCTCTCTACGCTGCTCAGGGAAAAAGACTGGTTTCATTATTCCGGAGATTACCGTATCGGAACACGTTATCTGAATGAAGCGATTCTGGATAATATCAAGCTACAAGCCATGCAGGTGCCCTTCTTGTGCGATTTGCTGCGCTCGGATTCCATTTATATCGAGAATAACATCACGGTTGATCACTTAAAGCCGGTTTCCACCTTTCTGGGCAAGCTGGGTAATGTTGAGAAAGGTGGGCTGCCCCTGAAAGAATACAGGCGGCGACAGGCATTACATCGTGAAGCTGAAATTGCGGCAATGAATGATGTACCTGATTTTATTAGCAAGGCACGGAGTATTTATGGTTTTAATCACTTTGTTAATGATGCCGGCGGCAGTGTGTGTGAGCTTGATGATCCGTCTGTAATGGCGTTGCTTGCGGAACATACGCTTATTCTTTATATCAAGGCGTCAGAGGCAGATGAAAATACCCTGATTGAGCGGGCAAAATCGGCACCCAAACCGATGTATTATCGTCCTGAATTTCTGGATCAGTTATTGAGGGAATATATGCAGGAAAAAAGTCTTGATTATACTTCCATGATCGACCCGGACTGTTTTGTACGATGGTCATTTCCCCGGCTGTTTTATGCGCGTATCCCGCGTTATGATGCTATTGCTGAAAAATATGGCTATACCGTGACGACTGAAGAACTGTTTCAGGTGAAAAACGAAATGGATTTTGTTGAACTGGTGGCGCAGGCTATCAGCAGGAAAAAGGATTAAATGTATGCCATTAGTTGCTCATAACAAACTGCCTACCTTTGCACGACTGAACCAGGAAGGACAAACGGTTCTGCAACCCGAACGTGCGTTTCAGCAAGATATACGGGAACAGCATATTGGCTTGTTAAACATGATGCCAGATGCCGCGCTGGAGGCAACAGAGAGGCAGTTTTACCGCCTGATTGGTGAGAGTAATCCCATTATTCAGATTTATATTCACCCCTTTACCTTGCCGGAATTGCCACGGGGAGAAAAAGCACAACAGCATATTGATCGTTATTACGAAACCTTTGAAGATTTGCAGCGCGATGGACTGGACGCACTGATTATCACCGGGGCGAATGTGACTCAACCTGAGCTGTCAGCAGAGCCTTTTTGGGAGCCCCTGACCAGGGTAGTGGAATGGGCCACGCAGCATGTAACATCAACCCTCTGTTCCTGTTTGGCTACCCATGCCGTGATGGAGTTTCGTCATGGGCAAAAGCGTCGTCCCTTAAGAGAGAAGCGCTGGGGGGTGTATACACACCAAATCACCCATCCACATCCACTGGTACGCGGTGTTAATAGCCAGTTTGATGTGCCACACTCCCGTTTTAATCAGGTGGACAGGGCGCAGTTTGACGAGGCAAAAGCAATCGTACTGGCAGAGAGTGAGGTGGCAGGCGTTCATTTGGCAGTCAGTCGGGATGGGTTACGATTAGTCTATTTCCAGGGGCACCCGGAATATGATGCTATTAGCCTGTTAAAAGAATATAAACGGGAAGTCATACGTTTTTTTTATCGGCAACGTAGGGACTACCCTCCCTTTCCGGTCAATTATTTTGACAGCTATGTGCGATCCATTTTTGATGAGTATCAGGATCGGGTGCAAGCAGCGATGGATAACCATGGTGATTTGCCGGAATTTCCTGAAAAGCTGATTGTGCATCGAATTCATAATACCTGGCACGATACTGGTGAAGCAATTATCGGCAAGTGGTTGGGGCTGGTTTACCAGTATACCAACCCCGACCGACGGTTGTATCTTATGGAGGGTGTTGATCCCGATAATCCGCTTGGTTTAGCCATTTAGACAGGGGCTGCTTGAAGCAAAAAAATAAAGTAAAAAAGTATTTGACATATGCGTATATAATAATATACTTATATTCGAATCTAATAATTCACCTCTGTAGTCACACATTAATTAATACATATTTCGTTAGGAGAAATAACATGAAACTTCAAACTATCGCATTCGCAGCACTGGTTGCATTCTCTACTACAGCTTCTGCTGACTGGTTCGACGGCATGAACAATGGTACAGGCAATGGGCAGGCAGCTGGCAATGGTCAGGCATGGACAACAGGTAACGGTAACGGCGCTGGTAATGGTGCTGGTAAATTGAATGGTTGGGGTGCTGGTAAAGGCGACGCTGACGGTGAAGTTGATTTTGCAATCACCTTCAAAGGCAAAGGTCGCACTAGCATGGATACAAAAATGGCTGCTGATGGCCAGGGCGAAGCAACAGGTAATGGCCTGGCTGACTGGACAGGTGCGGGTAATGGTGCTGGTAACTCAGCAGCAAGTGCTACAGGTACTAACAATACAAATGGCGTGGGTACTTTCCCAGGAAACAATGCTCCTGTTTATATGCCTGCTCCAGTAGCTGCTCCTGCTGCCAAAGCGGAAGTAAAAGCTGAAAAATAAGACTGATTTCTTAGTCAGCAAGTAAGAAAGGCCAGCGTATGCTGGCCTTTTTTCGTTTTGTATCCTTGATCAGAAAGGATAGATATGATTGAGTATCCTGATAAATCTAAATTCCTCAGCTGACCGCTGTGAGTCAGTATCGAGCTTATGATTTTACATGAACATAGTGCTTATTCAGGCTTCACCCAATGGGTGAGATTGCTACAGGGTAGATTGCACAACTGTGATAGTGCATACCTGTGTTGTAATTACTTGAAAGGGAAAACATTCCGCGCAGTTATGGATGGCGCTGAATAGTTACAAATCAGATATGTTGTTTTTTTGCCTACATGGGTATCGCAGGTTCCAGATTAAAAGTAGCGTTGAATTTCTAGTTGTATGAAATCATCATTTCGCAGCGTATTAAAAATTTGGTCACTGGGATCAGAGCTGCTGATGGTCTGTAGTTCAAGGTTAATTTTTGTCGTATCACCCAGTCGACGACTTGCTTCGACACGAAAAGACTGGCTTTGATTATCAAGGTCAAAAAGCCCACCAGCCAGAATTTCTGTACTTTGTGTATCATTCAGAGCAAGGCGTGCACCGATGAAAATATCGTTTTGAAAGGGAGTTGTGGCCTGGTCATCACGTGAGTCATAGTGATACTCCATCAGAGTGCCAAGATCAGCGGCCGAATCATTAACACCGGTAAAGGTGTATTCAAAGCCTCCCGCTGCTGCATTGTAGTCAGAGTCGCGGTATTCCCGGCGTAATGCTTCGAATTTCCATAGCCAGGCTTCACTGGTGTATTGCAGATCCAGGCCAAGTTGTTGTATCTGGCGATAGAAAGGGCGTGCTGTGGTGTTGCTGACTGGCACGAAAGCAGGTTCCCGTGATGTGCCATCAAACCAGGAGAGTCCCAGGTCAATCGCATCAAAGGTATGATCCCATCGCAATGCATAATCGAGGTGACGCTCTTCATCTGAAGATTCGTACATCGGGTTGCTGGTGTCTATGACGAGTGGTAAGCGCAGACGACCTGCTGCTCCCGGAAAAGTACGCTCCCGAAAATAAGGTAATAAATACAGGCCAAATGAGCCGTTATCCATCATGCGGCTGATGCGTAGCATGGGTTGTCCCAGCTTGTCTTCTCCATCTATATTTTCAACACTGTCGGTCTGGTTGATAATATCAACCAGGTGTTGGGACTCTATGACTCCCCAAAAAACTTTACTAATCCCGGCCTGAAGCTCCCAGTTTTCTGTGGCAACGGTTGCATCTAGCTGGCGTATATCGGCATGAGTACGGGCATTGTCTTTATTATCCCAGCGGTAAAAAGGGATAAAGGTAGCGGATTTACGGTCGTTGTCCCAGCTTTTCCGAAATTCGGGTTGCAGGCTGATAGAGAAACCACCTCCTTGCTGGCCGGGGTAGAGAGCATCTTGAGAGAAATAGCGCGTTTCCAGTGCGATATTGCCTGAAAAATCGATAAGTGGTGTTGCTGTGATTGCTGCTGCTTCATTGTCAGCACTATCAGGGCTTTCATCGCTGCTTTTGAGGGAGGGGTTGTCGGTGTCAGAGGTGGCTCGGTTGTTTGCGAGCGTGCCTGTTTCAGGTGTCGGGGGAAGAGCCATGGTTTGCGTGGAAAGCAGCAGGCTGCTGAAAATAAGCGGGTGAAGTAGTGAGTATGTTTTCATAACGTCCTTTAATGGCAGGGTTATAACCAGCGTCTTACAGATTGCTTATAGTCTAGGTAGGCTTGTCCAAATTTTTCTTCAAGTATTTTTTCTTCCGGAATAATTTGTTGATGGGTTAATACACCCATAAATAATGGAATCAGAAAGAAAGGGCTCAGGCTACCCAGGTAAATGGCCCAGCCCGTGAGGACGGTCAGCAGCCCAACATACATGGGGTTACGGGTATAGCGGTACATGCCGCTGGTTACAAGCTGGCTGGCCTTCTCCGGGGTAAAGGGGTTAGGTGTGGTATGGCGTTTGAAAAACAGCAACAGAGATGAAAGATCCAGTAGTAATGCGGCTGCGATGATTCCCAGCCCTCCTTTATTCCAGGGGGCTGGTATCCACTCCAGCAGGGGAAGGTGCCGATCCAGTAACCACATCAACCCGGCAAAAAGAAGCATATAGGCTGGGGGTGGTATTTTAAGTTTTAACATGTGTCGTCCAGTTAGCGCCTTTTTATGGCGTTTTGGTTAAAGTCTCTCGGTGTCAGGCCATTTTGGAATGTATAGTTCGTCCATGTAAGGGTCGTGGATTTCCCGGTTTGATGGTTCTGCATGTGCATTTTGGAAGGTCGCCAGTAGCGGCCGATATACTCTTTATAGCCTGAAGAAAGCAGTGTTTTCAGTTTGCTGCCCTTGCGGTCGTAAAATTCTATCTTGACCGGGCGATACTCTTTGGTATCAATCCAGCCGACCTGTCTGGAATAGCCGGAGTATTTATAGGCCGGTTTGCGCTCGATAACGTGGCAAGTCCAGCCATTACCACAGGGTTCTTCACGCAGGTAGTTATAGGTGTATTTTTCCACCTCCTGGGAGCCCAGGTCTTCAAAGGCGAACTCGCTGCCCATAAACGGCCCCGATTTGTTGCGCGAGTTGATCCGCTTCACCCGTTTCAGGGCGGGCAGATAAAGCCATTGGTCATCGGGCTTCAAGCCGTGTGAATGGGTTAGCATGGTGGTGCCTTTGACATCTGCCGGAGAGTCAAAATAGGAGAGACTTTTGTCACCATCACCGGGAACCTCCAGAGTTTTAATACGCATTTTTCGAACACTGGTTTTACCGGCACGGTTAGTCAGTATCATCGTCATATCGGCGGTAAAGTCCTGAAAGCCGGCATCCCGTGCATCGGCTTCCCTGGCTATTCGTAGCCCCTTTTGCTGTGAGGTTTCTGCGTGCAGGGTTGTTGAGATGACGGCAAGCAGGGTAAAACAGGCGATTGCCCATAGTGTTGCTGATTGGGTGATTATTATATTATTTTTCATAATGTTATCTTCATTTTTGTTTAGTAGACGGGTTTGCATGACCGTTGAGCCACTTGTCTATGGTGAGCATCAAGGGAGGTAAAAAGAAGAAGTCAACGATCAGGGCAAAACTAATAACAATAGAGACCATCAGCCCCATTGAAGAGTTCAACTCAAACGATGAGGTGGCGAGAACCAGGAAGCCGGCGACCAGCGCAATGGATGTCACCAGCAAGGCAACTCCTACCGTGGAAAAGGCATAATGTATAGCGGCTTCCGAATGGAGCCCCTTTTCTCGTTTGGCGCGCAAGTACTTGCTCATAAAATGCACAGTATCATCCACAACGATACCGAGTGTCATAGCGGCGACTACAGAAAGACTTAATCCTACATTGCCATTGACTATGCCCCACAGCCCAAATGCCATGCCGGCAGGGACCAGGTTGGGAATCAGGCTAAGCAGACCGTAACGCACTGAGCGCAGTGCAACGATCAGTAAAAGGGAGATAACAATGAGTGCTATAAACGTACCCTTGAGCATGCTGCGTATATTCATGTGCCCGATGTTAGCGAACATGACGCCAGGGCTGGAGCCGTAGGTCAGGATATCGGGAGTATTGAGTTTCATCCACTCATAGATACGTTTTTCCAGCTCCAGAAAGCGCTCGGTATCAATGGTTTTCAGTGTAGCGGAAAGGCGAGTGGACTGCTTGTTAATATCAATCTGGTTATTGAGATCCAGCCCGTAAGGTAGCGACATTTCATACAGCAGCAAATATTGTGCCGCGAGATTTTTGTCAGCAGGTAGCTTGTACCAGGCAGGATCATCGCCATGCATATTCTTGTTGAGACGTTTCATGATGTCTGTGAAGGTGTTGACGTGCAGTACTTCAGGTTGGGTACGAAGCCATTGAGCCAGTTTCTCCACATCTTGCTGAAATTTGGGTGAGGAGACCCCCTGGTCTCTGGAGTCTAAAGAAAAGTCAATAAAGTAGACACCCGTCAGGTTGTCGACAATAAAATCTGTATCCGTGCGGAAGGCGACACGCTCATCAAAGTACTCCACAAAAATATCGTTTAGCTGGTTCTTCGGGATAAAGGCCAGTAGCCCAATGATCAAAAGACCCATCCCCCAGAGTAATGATTGTCGGTACCGGATGACAAAGTTAGACAGCCATTGCATGGACTCGGGCCTGTCGGCAGCAGAGGGTTTGGTTCGAGTGGGGAGTAATGTAACGAGCGCCGGGAGTAAAGTCATGGAAAGAAACCAGGCAATCATGACGCCGACAGCAGCAACATTGCCCAAAGCCCGAAACGGGGGAGCATCACTAAAATTCAGGCTCATAAAACCAATGGCGGTGGTGATCGAGGTCAGGAAAACAGGGCCAGTATTAATTCGCAGGCTTTCTGCCATAGCAGAAACTTTATCTCGTCCCTGCTGCATTTCCTGTCGCCAGTTACTGAGAATATGGACACTATCCGCAACACCCAGCGTCATGACAATAACGGGTACCGAGAGCAGGGGGGAGGTGAGAGGGTATCCTGCCCAGCCTGCAAAGCCCATGGCGCCAACGATGGCCAGGGTTAATAGAATCAAGGTGCTGGCGACACCTGAAAAGCTACGCAACAGCAGTAGTAAAATAACCAGAATAACGAGATATGACAGGGGAGTGAGGTGAGACATATCGTATTTGGAAGCCTCGGGAAAGGCATTATTCATCATCACGATACCGGACAGGTACACCTCGATATCCGGATAGCTTGTTTCAATGTACTGTGCAAGTGCTCTAACGGATGCAGCGACATCAGGTACTTCGTTTTGTTCTTTGCCTGGAAGTTCCACCGTGATATTGATCGCTGTCACATGCGCTTCAGGTGAAATGAGCCGGCGTACCAGGAGTGGTTCCTGGACAGCGATAGTTTTAATGGCTTGCAGATCAGCCGCGGACAAGGATGCCGGATCATCGACCAGGTCGGTTACTGTAAGCTCATCACCCTTTGAGTAGGTATGCTGGAAATTGGTTATTGAGTCAACACGCAGGGAGTAAGGGGTTTGCCAGGCTTTTTCGGTTGCATCTTTGACGGCTTTAAGTGTCTGGGGCGTAAAAACATTTTTGTCCCTGGGTGCTAGAACCAGCAAGACATTATCGTTTTTGGTATAGGTGGCCTGCAATGTTTCAAAGGCAAGCAGATGAGGGTTTGTGCCATCGAAAAATGCCCGGTAGTCATTGTCGAATTTCAGGAATCGGGCGCCACTGATGAGAACCAGTACGGCCAAAATAGAAAGGAGAAGCACCCGCCAGCGTTTCTTCAGGATCCAGTTTATATATTTTTTAGACACGAGCGTCTCCGTAGCGCCCATTAGCTGGGCGTAATGTCGTTAACAAATGAATCAAGCCGCTCCCACAGTCCATTAACATGGACATGTCTTGTGAGTTCTTCGCCATGCCAATACAACCTTCTAATGTTGCAATGAAGACAATAGAGAACTGGCGAAAATCTATCTCGGTGGAAACATACCCTTTTTTTGCACCTTTTTCTAATGCATTTTCAATAGCGGTGCGCCACTTAGTATAGATTTTCTCCAGGCGGGTTCGAAATTCTGGGTCTGTCGTAGACATTTCCTGTGAAAGATTGTTAAGAGGGCAGCCTAGCTCAATATCTTCCTCTGTGAATAAAGCACCGGTGTCTCGGATAATCTGTTGTAATGTTTCTATTGGGTCTTCTGCATGCTCCAGTTTTTTAACCCATATTTCATGAACGGACTGACTGATAATCTCATCAACGACAGCATAACCCAGAGCATTTTTATTGGGAAAGTAGTGATAGAGGGCGCCTTTGGTCAGACCCGTATTTTTCAGTATGTTTTGAAGGCTGGCAGCCTGAAACCCGACGCGGTGAATTTCTGTAAAAGCAGCTTGCATGATTTTTACACGGGTTTCTGTGGATGTGTTGACCTGGGGCTGGCATTTTGAGCATGACCAGAGA
>WFWY01000149.1 GCA_015490895.1 Thiotrichaceae bacterium
GGGAGCATCCTCTACAGCATCATCAGTTGCCGGTGTGGCGGCAGGCACACTCTCCTCTGAGCCCGCCCCCTCAGCAGAAGCCGAAACATCGGCTTCAGGCACATCACCAGGCTCAGCAGATGGCACATCGGTTTCAGACATATCACCCCGTTCGATGACAGGCTGAGCTGCATCTGGCACCTCAGGAACATCACCAGGCATGATGTCATCTACGGTTGGCGCCGTTGTTGCAGGCACCAAAGAATCTACGATACTACTGCCTGCTGTATCTCCCTGATGGCTCAACAGCCAGGCCAGTCCCATAGAATTTAGAAAAAAGATGAGCGCCAGAATAGCGGTCGTCCGACTCAGAAAGTTCCCCGCACCGCGCGCACCAAATACAGAGCCCGATGCTCCACCACCAAAAGCCGCACCCGCATCAGCACCTTTGCCGTGCTGAACTAGCACCAGGCCAATAATACCAAGTGCAACCAGAATCTGGACAATCAAAAGTATGTTATACATATCAATTCTTCTTAACTATAAAATGGCGCCTGAAAGACGGAAATACCCGACAACAACCAGCACCACGATCAGCAGACAAATACCCGTCAGACACTATTCCAAAGACAGACCAGGAGCTTGCCCGAAAATAGGAAGCGTAGCGAAAACCACAGAAGTGTCACAAGGTGAGATTATTGGAAGAGGCGAATAGCTGTGGCTATTTAACGATTTCAACAAACTCAGATTAGGATGCTCATGGGATTTACAGTAATAACTTCTTGGTTCTCGGACAACCCCCTAGGCTGTACAAATCGCAAGGAATGCTTCTGACGTTAATGAAGCACCACCGATCAAACCACCATCAATATCTTCCATAGCAAAAAGCTCCGCAGCATTACTACCGTTTACGCTTCCACCATACAAAATCTGTACCTTTTCTGCCACATCCTCATTTAACGCTGCAATCTTGCCGCGAATAAAGGCATGCACTTCCTGTGCCTGCTCAGGTGACGCTGTCTTCCCTGTACCAATTGCCCAAACAGGCTCATAGGCAATGACTGCATCAGCCAGCGACTCAACACCTGCCAAATTGATCACTGCATCGAGCTGTCTGGCGACCACATTTTCCGTATCACCAGCTTCGCGCTCTTCAAGCAACTCTCCTACACACAAAATAGGTATCAAGCCTTCTTTTTGACCTGCAACATATTTGGCAGCGGTATCCTCATCTTTTTCACCATAAATACTACGACGCTCAGAGTGCCCGACAATCACATACTGACAACCAACATCTTTCAGCATCGCAGCAGAAACTTCACCTGTAAATGCGCCGGATTCCTGGTCTGCAACATCCTGGGCTCCCAGGCCGATATTCGCCCCTTCAACCAGATCTGCAACCATTGGAATATAAACATAAGGAGGGCAAACAGCAACAGCCTTACCACCGACACCCGACATGCCATCAGCAATACCTTTAACGAGCGTTTGAATACTTTCTTTAGAACCATTCAGCTTCCAGTTACCAGCCACTAATGTTTGACGCATAGGAAATCCCCATATTGGATTACAGTTGTGATTAATTTAAGCGCGCAAGGGTACCGTTCTATATTAGAAAATGCAATTATTTTTATAGACGACAACCATCCTGCAACCTGTTCATCATCAGGGACGAGAGTAAAAGAGTAAAGAAATATTCCCGGCAGCATGTCCACGCATACAATGCCTGTTGCACGCCCATCATTTATACTGACTGGCCAGATTACTATCGGTAGAGCGAAATTCAACCAAGCCCAAAGGAGACACTGCCGCTTGTGTGCAACCCCTACAAATTCCCAGCGGTTTCAATATAGCTTTTAATGGCTTGCAGTCCATGTTTTAGCATGCTTTCATCCTTGGCGTAGTTAATGCGAATACACTGATATTGATGCGCCCACTCTGCTGCACCTGGCTCCAGCCCCATAAAAGCATCATGCCCCGGGACAATATAAACACCTTGCTGCTTTAGATCAGCGTACAACCGGTCGCTGTGCACTCCTATATCTTTAAACCAAAGCCACATGAAAAATGCACCTTCCAGCTTGTGTATATAGACGGGCAAACCTGCAAATATTTCGTTAAATAACTGTACCGCTATCACTGCCTTTTGCTGATAATAAGGTTTGATCACCTGCTCACATAGCGGCAGTATCTGTTGTGTTTGCAACAACCGGGTAAGCAGGGTTGCACCGACACTATTGGGTGCCAGTGTCGTAATACCGGCGATACGACTAAGCGCCTGTATCCTCTCTTCATTCGCAATCACAATACCTGTTCGCAGACCAGGCAAACCCAGCTTGGAAAGCGACATACACAGGATTGTATTGCTATTCCAGTTTAACCGGACATCGGTATAAATCGCGCCGGGGAATGGTTGACCGTAGGCATTATCAACAATTAGCGGAATCTGGTGCTTCTGCGCTAATTGATCCAGCTTCGCCAACTCCGCATCAGTGACAACATTACCCGTCGGATTAGTCGGTCGAGAAATACACAAAGCACCTGTACTATCACCGTCTTGCTGTAACAGCGTAGCAAGCCTCTCAAAATCAATCTGATATTTAAACTGTTGGTGTGCTAACGTGTGTATCTCTGGCCTAATCGCCATAAACATATTTTCAACCAGCCCCTGGTCAGCATACCCTACATATTCAGGCACCAGCGGAAACAATATTTTTTTGATGCTGCCATCCGGCATTTCCCCGGCTAACAAATTAAACAGGCTGAAAAAACTACTTTGGCTACCATTGGTCAGTGCAATATTAGAAGTGCCCAACGACCAGCCATAAGTCTGGTTAAACAGCGAAACCAGTGCCTGGATAAAGCCTTCATTACCTTGCGGGCCATCATACAGGCCCAACATATGTTCAGCTTGCTTCCCATTGGCAACCCGTTGCAGTTCTTTAATAAAAACAGCCTGCGCCTCTGGAATCATTGCCGGATTACCGCCACCGAGCATGACAAAATCAGACTGACCGGACTGATTAGCTTTGCCCAGATCATCCATAAGCTGGGTAATGGCATTAGGCCGGGTGAATTTCTCACCAAATCTTGAGTAGTTCATACGATGAGTATATAGAATGATCGCCCTTGATAAACCTCTTTATCGCCCCCATTCCCATAGTTCACAAAACACCATACTATTCATTCATGCATCTCATAAAATATATCACCGCTGTTCTCGGCTTCTTTCTTTTCGGACGCAGTATTTTTGGCGCCATCATTGGTTTTCTCATTGGTGCTTTTATCAGCTTCAAACTCTCCGGCGGCTTGCTGGGAAAACTGAGTGGCTTTGGCAACCTGGGAGGTATAACAGGCATGAAAACCCAGCGCCAGTCACTTTTTTTTGAAACAGTTTTCACCTTGATGGGCAAGCTGGCAAAAGCTGACGGACGTGTTTCTGAAGCAGAAATCGCTCACGTCGAACAGTTTATGCGTCAACTTAACATGAGTGCCGAACACCGCAAACAGGCCATTGCTTATTTCAAGGCAGGCGCCCAACCCGAGTTCACCATTGAGCCCCTGATTCAGGCTTTTAATACCACTACTGCTGCATCCCCCAACCTGAAACAGATGCTGATGATTTACCTGATACGCGTAGCATTGGCTGACGGACAACTGCATGACAAGGAAGCCAGACTGCTAGAGAGTATTGCCCAGCAGCTTGGTTATGCGCCCCGGTTTCTGGAACAGCTGCTCGCCATGCTACATGGACAGGATCAGTTCTCAGGCGGCTCCTACCAGCATCACAACACCGGTGGTCAATCCGGTGGCCAATCTTCACGCTATACAGACTATACCGCTGCCGGAGCACTAGAGGCAGCTTACCAGGCACTGGGCGTTAGCAAAACCGATACGGATGCACACATCAAAAAAACCTACCGCCGACTGGTACGCGAATATCACCCCGACAAACTGATAGGGCAAGGCCTGCCTGAAGCCATGATCAAGGAAGCCACCGAGCGCTCAAAGGAAATCCAGGCAGCCTATGACCTGATCAAGAAGAACCGGGGCATGAAGTAGTACTGCAACAATGACAAAACGAGCAGAAAATGCAAAGCAGCCAGGAGCTTGTCGGACTTGACCGTTTGAAGTGAAGATTCGTGGGGGCGAACCGGATAGGCTCAGTTGATCGCTATCTACGGGTTTGCAGCCAAACAGCGTTAAACCCGACAGACTCCTATTAACTAAACACTATCGTCAGACTCTTCATTTACCGGTTTTCTAAAGATTTCATGCTAGAATCTGCGAACTCAAAAAGTGGTAGCTGTTAAATAAATCAATGATTATATCCCGACGATTACTTTTTTTACTCGTTCTGCTGGTCATCCTAATACTGTCCATTTTTATGGCACGGCAGGCGCTAACATCAAAGCGGGGGGCGTTCTATGTTAAGGAATTCTGGGTCGAAAAACGTGCCAACGGGGAGGAAGAGCCTCGTATGCAAGCCTACCCGGTGACCGGTCTGAACTATAAATCAGGCCTGCGCCGCAGCACAACACAGAAAGGAGGTGTCTTCAAATACAAGGAGGGCAAGGATATTCTGTTTTCCATCGGTACGCTGAATATCGGTATTGCCAAAGGACAGCCAGAAATTACCCAGGAGTCCTTTCACGCAATAAAAAGTAAAAACCTGGCATACCTGCTCTATGCCCTGGATGAAGATGGTAACAGAGATAACGGTATACAAATTACGGCAAACAGCATCCCCCAGTCGGGACTGGATATTGACCTGTCTTTACCGGTAGATGAGTTTACAAAAAAACTCACCCAAAAACTGACCCAAAGTGGTTACTTCACTCTACAGCTCAGGGATGGAAGATCACTACCAGTCTCTGGCCTTCATTTCACATCAGGCATCGAAGTCGGGAAAACCACCGCACAGGGAGAATTCACTTACCAGCAAAACAAGAAAATTACTTTTAGCGTCAATAAAACCGATATCGATACGATTCGGGGGGAACTGACACTCCACCCAGACAGCTTTGACCCCCCCATTACACACAACCTGCACCAATATTTACTCTCAGTGGATGAAGATGCAAACACAGATAACGGTATCCAACTATCAACCATTGCAGAATCCTTCCAGGTTGATTTTTCCCTGCCTCGTGAACAGTTTGAGCATGCTCTGGCCAAAGCCCTGAACCGGGTAAACCGCCAGCCTGTGCCCTTTTTCTCTCCTGTGCTAGGTATTAATGTTGAAGCAGCACAGGCTGAAGCGGATACGGTTGGGCAGCCCATGCCTTTTGTCGACATCTTCCGTACCGCACGACCCTTTCAGGAGTTTTCAGAAGAAGGTGTACTTTACGATGATAACGGCTGGCCGGTTGAGATCCCCCAGGGGAAGAAAGTCTATACCCTGATTTTACAGAGTCTTCCAGAAGGTGCCATTCCCTATGGACACTATACCGTTCTTTATGATGGTGTTGGCACATTAGCTTATGATGGTGTCGCAAAACGTATCGATTTTACCGCCAATAAAGATATTATTGATATCAACCCGAAAAACTCAACCGTTAACCGCCTGATCTTGCGTATCACAGATACCAGCAAAGACGACCCGATCCGCAATATCCGCATCATCATGCCGGGTGGAATTTGTGAAGGTATGCCCCTGCTGCGCGTGGATAATGACAGTGAATGTGCTATCGGGCAATACCGCTCTTTTGAGAGCATGCTGCAAGACCGTAACATGATTGTATTTAACCCGGACTACCTGCGAGTACTGAAAAACTTTCGGGTATTACGTATGATGAACCTGATGGAGGCCAGTCAGCACATCCCCAAATCCTGCTACCAGTTTAAAGACGACGATTTTCGGGACTGTGTCCTGCAACCTCTTACCTGGGATATGCGTGCCAAAATGACTGATGCGGTATGGGGAGGCTCGCACCGCACCGATGCCACACTGAAGCATGGCGTCCCCATTGAGGTACTGGTAAAACTTGCCAATACGCTAAAAGCAGAGCCCTGGTTTACCATTCCACATCATGCTGATGATGACTACGTAGAAGAATTCGCTGACTATGTTGCGACAGAGCTGGATAAAACATTAAAAGCCTGGGTTGAATACAGCAATGAAACCTGGAATGACCGCTTTTGGGGAACCTATTACGTGCGCTATAAAGGCCGCCTGATGGAACTGGATGAAGATAAAAACCCGTTTCGGGAAGGTTATCGTTTTTATGCCCGGCGTGCTGTCGAAATCTTCAAAATATGGGAAGAATCTTTTGAGGACACCGGGCGCCTGATGCGCGTTGCAGGCAGCTACCAGAATTCGACTGACCTCTCCCGCAATATCCTGGAATATGAAGATGCCCACGAACATATTGATGCACTGGCTATCGCACCCTATTTCCATGCCTGTAGTACACGACAACACCGTGAATGCAAGAACCTGCTCACTGTTACCCAGCTACTACCCGAGGTAAAAAGTGTCGATGATATTTTTGAAGCACTACATAACCCGGCTGACCCTTATGGGGTTCCTGCCACCATAAAACTCATTCACAAGCAGGCTAAAATTGCCAAAGAGTTTAATATAGCGCTTGTGGCTTACGAAGGTGGACAACATCTGGCGGTAAACTGGGCAGACAAGGGGCGCTCACAAAAGCAAAAAGAGCGCCTTAGCCAGCTCTTTAAAGAAGCCAACGAAGACGCCCGTATGGGTGAGATTTATACCGAACTGCTTAATAGCTGGAAAGAGGCGGGTGGCACAGTATTTAACGTCTTCAATATGCCCCAGACCTGGCACCGCTGGGGTTCATGGGGAATCAAAACACACCTGAATCAACCACGAGAAGAGGCTGTCAAATACAATGCGCTAATGATGTTTCAGGAACAGCAGGGTGAATGCTGGTGGCCCGAATGCCACTCCCTGGATAAATGAAATAGTCATCCGGCAGAAAACACATCCGTTGTGGGCATGTTAATACATCCCCACCACAACCTTTTTCCGGATACCCACCAAATAGCTCCCTTTCCATTCAGAGAGTTTATGGTAGGCTTTACCGCTTAAAACAGCGCAACTCCCAATCAATCAGGAACCTATGGAAAAAAATACGGACAACCGAACCATTGCACTCTCCGCCTTATTCCAGTGCGTCGAGGGTGTCAGACAAATTGCACACAATGGCACCGTAGATCAGGAACTTTTTCAAACCTGCCTCAACAGTGTTGCAACAGAAAATACCGACACCATCCTGGATATTTATGGTGGCATTGAACACCTTAAAACTGGCTTCCAGGTACTGACCTTCCAACTCGGCACAGGCCAGATGACCCCCGATGGAAAACAAAAAAACCTGGAAACTACACGCTACGCTATCAACCTGCTACACCTTGAAAAAAAACTGGATGCCCACCCGGAACTCTTTGAGACCCTACTTAAAGGTATTGAAGATGTACAGCGACAACTCAAACACTTTTCCATAACCGATGAAACCATTATCAACCGAATGGCTGAAATTTACTCTGATACCATTAGTCAGTTAGGGCCACGTATTATGGTCAAGGGAGATCAAAACCACCTGGGGAAAAAAGACAATGCAGCGAAAATACGCGCCCTGCTGCTTGCCGGAATCCGTGCTGCCCTGCTTTGGCGACAAGCCGGTGGCAACCGCTGGAAACTCTTGCTGGAACGCGGCAAAATGCAACGTACAGCAAATGATTTTCTCGATCTTGCCAACGATAGCAACCCGTGATAAGCAAACCAAAGCCCATAACAATGAATGATAAAATAGCCATTCAGCACATCCATCATGTCAGCTTTATCGTAGAAAACGTGGCAGTCTCGCTGGAGTTTTACTGCAACCTACTGGGATTAGAGAAAAAATCCACCCGTCCCAATATGGACTTTGCCGGTGCCTGGTTAAAGGTCAATGAGCAGCAGGAAATCCACTTGCTTGAGCTGAACAACCCGGATCCCACCAGAGGCCGCCCCGCTCATGGTGGGCGTGATCGCCATGCAGCATTTAGCGTTGCAAACCTGGCACCGCTGAAAAGCAGGCTGAAAAAACAGCGTATTGACTATACACTAAGTCGATCTGGACGAGCAGCTCTATTTACCAGGGATCCAGACGGTAACGCCCTGGAGTTTATTGAAACCCGGGCTCCCAGTTGAACAGCTTGTAGTGTAAAAATTAAAAGAACGATTGAAACAGGTTATCAATAACTTCATGCTGGCGAAGCACTCAAGCGAGAGCTCCAGGCTGAAACCAGCCAATAACAAGGAAACACAACCATGGGTAACCCCAAAAATGTAACAGACACTAGCAACCACCCTTATTTCAAAATCTTTAGTGGTGCTTTTAGCGGAGTACTGAGGTGGGAGCAACTTGATGAGCTATGGCAGCGTGTCAGACAGGATGCCGGTGACTGGTATATCTATGCCGTAGGCGACGCACCTCCTACATCACCCGCATCCAGCGAGCAACTGCATCAGTTTATTCCAGAAATTGATGCATTACTACATAAAGAGCATGATGAAGACTACTGCGGCATTGTCTACGCCGATAATCGCGAAGCACCTCGTTTCATCAAGATTTTCGACCCCAATAATATTGGCACCAGCTGTAGTAGCGGCCACCATCCCCCACCCTTACCAGGCTGGATACTCTCCAAAATGAAGCCGATCGACTTACCCAATGCGTTTCCCCAGACCGGCAGCCGCAAACGCTGGTGGAGCACAATTTTCAGGTAATAGCTGATTCGTAGCTTCCCTGCGACACAGTGACCACCAGACAGAAACAGGCTAAATTCAAATCACAAACGAATAGCCAAAACCAATAATCGCACAAGCTGCAATTACGGTCACTATTCCCAGCTTAAAACGATACAGGGCAACAAAGGCAGCAATGCCCAATACAGCAGCAAACCACTCAAACTGACCGGCAAAGCCTTGCGGCCACAACACATGGTATGCAAAAAACACTGCCAGATTTAATATTACCCCAACCACTGCCGCAGTAATCCCGGTTAATGGGGCTGTAAACTTAACATCGTTTCGGGTCGCTTCAATAGCTGGGCCACCAATAAAAATAAACATAAACGAGGGCAGGAAGGTAAAAAAGGTAGCAACCGTTGCACCCACTGCCCCTGCCACCGGCAGCATGTCCGGCCCAAATACCTCTTTAGTCCAGCCACCGACAAAACCTACAAAAGCAATAACCATAATGAGTGGCCCTGGTGTTGTCTCTCCCAGAGCCAGGCCGTCGATCATTTGTGTGCCAGTCAGCCAGCCATAGTGTTCGACTCCCCCCTGATACACATAAGGCAATACCGCATAAGCGCCCCCAAAAGTCACCATGGCTGCCTTGGTGAAAAACCATCCCATCTGTGTGAATGCACCATCCCAGCCATAAGTACGAGACAGAAAAAACATCACAACCATCCACATCAACAACCCAGTAGCCAGAAACATGAGTACACGACTCCACTTAAACCGGGCATGCGACGGCGCTGGCGTGTCTTCATCAATAATAGCAGGGCCATAGACAGCACCAGAATGACCGTGGTGACTTCCTGATTGAAACATTTCTGGAGCGAACCGTGACCCGATATAACCGATAATACCGGCACCCAGAACAATATAGGGAAACGGAATATCCAGAGCAAAAATAGCAATGAAGGCTAGTATGGCCATCACCCGCAAAACATAGTTACTTAAAGCCTTTGAGCCGATACGAAATGCGGCAAATAACACAATCGCTGTTACCGCCGGTTTTATACCATACAAGATTCCCGCGATAGCCGGTACATTACCATACGCAAGATAGATCCAGGTAAGCCCGCTTAAAATAAATAATGAAGGTAAAACAAAAAGTACACCTGCTGCAATGCCTCCCCACACACCATGCATTAACCAGCCAATATAAGTTGCCAACTGCTGCGCCTCTGGTCCTGGCAATACCATGGTATAGTTCAGGGCGTGCAAAAAACGGGACTCTGAAATCCAGCGACGCTTTTCAACCAGCTCCTGGTGCATCATACTAATCTGGCCAGCGGGCCCACCGAAGCTGATAAACCCCAGCTTCAGCCAGTAGAGAAATGCTTCCATAAAAGAAACGGGATCAGGGCGTGTCGCAATATCCTCTGTCGTCACCTTCGTTTTCCTTGTGCTGATATTAAAAAAGAGGTGAGTTTAACAGCATGTCTTTCTGATTACTGCATTTCTGTGGAATGTTTCTGCATAGTGATTCAAGACCAGTCGAGACCCTCTCCTTGATAATTTGTATGTTTATCAACCATGTCGGACACACCCGGTGCATGCTATATTATTACATACCTACAGCAATCACCCGGTTGAGATACCATGAATTCCAGGATAAAAACGATTCTTGTTGTTGATGATGACCCACATATTCGCGAGGTCATTCGCTTTGCCCTGGAGAAAGCCGGTCTACAGATACAGCTCGCCAGCGATGGCAAGCAGGCTCTGGATGACATTGCCAGAGGAGATATTGACCTCATTGTACTGGATATCAATATGCCGGAAATGGATGGACTGGAGTGTTGTCGCGAACTTCGCAAAACCTCTGACATTCCCATCCTGTTTTTATCTTCACGTGATGAGGAAGTCGACAGGATACTGGGCCTGGAAATGGGTGGAGACGATTATGTAACCAAGCCTTTCAGCCCCAGAGAGCTTGTTGCCCGTATCAAGGCTATTTTAAAACGCACACAAGTCTTTGAGCGCAAGAAAGACAAGCAAAAAACTGTCTTGCAAACAGGCCGTCTACGCATGGATATGGAACAACATGCCGTCTGGTGGGATAACGCCAGTGTTTCCCTCACTGCAACAGAATTTGCCATCCTCGCTCAATTTCTGCGACAACCACAACGTGTTTTTAGCCGAAACGCCATCATGAATGGTGCTTATCAATATAATATCCATGTCAGTGACCGCACGATTGACAGCCATATCCGTCATATCCGCGCCAAATTCCTCAATGCAGGTTGCTCGCAGGTAATCGAGACATTGCATGGTGTCGGTTACAAACTCAGCCCATGTCAGTAGTTCTGTACCATGCCAATTAACGCTTATCCCAAGTTAAGACGGCTCTTTAGACTCCGCACAATTCTGCTTATTGTCATGCTCTCCGTTTTGATATTGCCACTGGGGAGTATTTATTTCCTGAGGTTTTATGAAAACGAACTGGTACGCAAAACAGAACTGGAGCTAATCAGCCAGTCTGCTGCACTGGCAGCGACCTACCGCCAGATGATTCAGCAAAACCACCCCAACCCTGAGGCAGGCTACCACCCTATTCCAGCACAACTGGATTTATCTTCATACCCTGTGCTACCGCCTCGTCCAGCAGGAAAGCTTACCGTTGACAAAGCGCACCCCCTGGCGCTACAAGCAGGCCAGCACATGCAAACTATTCTGGCCATGACTCAACAAATAACGCTGGCAGGCATGCGACTACTGGATAACCAGGGTATTGTGATAGCAGGACAAAACGAAGTCGGCCTGTCACTTGTGCATATCCCCGAGATACAGCGTGCTCTTCAGGGAGAGTATACACCTGTGATCCGCAAGCGCATTTCAAAAGAGCCCGAACCTCCTGTTGCATCATTAAGTCGTGGCACCAAAATCCGTATTTTTACGGCTTTTCCAATTCTGGATCAAGGCAAGGTTTATGGAGTAGTTTATCTGTCTCGCACCCCGCAAAACATACTCAAACACCTGTATGCCCGAAAAGAAAAAGTGCTACTTCTCACCCTGCTGGTACTGGGGCTCACGGGGCTGTTAGTGCTCTTTATCTCTTCCCGGCTATCTCGCCCGATAAGGGAGTTAATCGAACAAACCAAGAGACTCACCAAAGGTGATATAAAAACAGTGGAACTGTTGCATCAGCCAGGCACTTACGAGCTGGCAGAGCTTTCCAAAAGCTTTACCGAGATGTCTAAAACACTCTATGAGCGTTCTACCTATATCAACAAATTTGCCTCGCACGTTTCTCATGAGTTCAAAACGCCCCTTACTTCCATGCAAGGCACCATGGAGCTATTACAGGAACATATTGACGATATGCCCGTTGAGCAACGCCAACGATTTTTTGACAACCTGCAAAAAGATACCCAACGCCTGCAACGACTGGTCAACCGCCTACTGGAACAGGCACGCGCAGATTCCACCCAGGCGTCCTCTGCCACTTCTCTGCTTGTAGATATCCTGCAAGAACTTCACTCCCACTATGCCAGCCAGGGACTGGAGATTCTCTATAACCCGGATGCCGTGAACGTCACCTTCAACATTGCACCAGAGCAACTAAGAATGATACTCAACAACCTGTTTGACAATAGCCTGCATCACGCAGCCACGCAAATCACCGTTACCCTGAAAAATGAACCCGAGCAATGCATTCTCACCCTTGTTGATAATGGTACAGGTATCTCACCCGCTAACCGCAAACGTATCTTTACACCCTTTTTCACAACACGGCGCGAGCAAGGAGGAACAGGCCTGGGACTGGGAATTGTTGAGTCTCTGCTAAAGGCGTGGAACGGGAAAATTACCTTGTGTGAATCAGATCAGGGAGCCTGTTTTAAAATCACCCTGTTATCAGCTTCCTAATATCGCAACGAGCCCGTGCAAATGGAGATGTTAACTATAACTAGCCAAGCCGCTCTAACTGCTGAAATGAATAAGCATAGGCATGGCGCTCATCCGCAGCACGGTCTTCACGATAAACCTCTTTCCAGTCAGCTACCGAATAGTAATCAGGAAAAAAAGCATCGCCTTTTACTTCTGCATCGACCAGTGTTAGATAAAGTCTTTGTGCATATGGCAGAAATAACTCATAAACCATCTCGCCACCAATCACCATTATTTCCTCTGCATCTTCCGCCAGAGCTATAGCCGCTTGCG
Source organism: Thiotrichaceae bacterium (assembly GCA_015490895.1). Lineage (GTDB taxonomy): Bacteria > Pseudomonadota > Gammaproteobacteria > Thiotrichales > Thiotrichaceae > HyVt-477. The sequence continues at coordinate 12,896 of WFWY01000149.1, forward strand.
GCGAAGAAACCACTTCGCAATCATGCAGCTGGAAATCCGGATTTCTTGAAAGTATGATATTTTGACGACCTGGTAAGGGCTTACCAATAGATTCATGCGTCTTCCGCCCCATAACAATGGGCTTCCCCATTGTATTTTTTTTAAACCAGACCATGTCCTCAGGAAGATGCCAGGGCAACTGGTTCTGGTGACCGATGACCCGGTTATTTGACATACCTGCGATCATGGATAGCATACCAATCTCACTTCACTACACGCAATTTGGGACGCTGGTCATTCTCAGGTTTTGGCGGTTCAGGATCCCCATCAGGGAAATCAAAGCCTTCTTCATCCTTAAACATGGTTCCCTGGCCATTTTCTTTGGCATAGATGCCCAGCACAGCTTTCATAGGAATATAGATATGAAACGGTGTACCTCCAAAGCGGGCACTAAAAACCACTTCATCATTTTCCAGCACAAGGTTCTGTATTGCAGAAGGGTTCAGGTTCAAAATAATCCGGCCATCCTGAACATATTGCATCGGTACACTCACACCTTCTTCTTCTGCATTTACCAGCAAATGCGGTGTCATGTTATTATCAAGCAACCATTCATAGATCGCTCTTAGTAAATAAGGTCTGCTAGGCGTCATGTTCACCTTCTATCGATAGATCAACTAGGGTCGAATTGCTTTTTCTGCTGCTGTAAGACTCAGCTGGAAGGTATCGCGGGAAAAAATCCGATCCATATACTCCAGAATAGGCTTGGCTTCTTTGCCCGGCAAGTCAATACCATACTTGGGCAGACGCCAAAGGATAGGCGCGATGGTACAATCAACCAGGGTAAAATCATCATTCAGGAAGAATGGCTTAACAGTGAATACTTCAGCTGCAGACAGTACCCCGTTACGCAAGATGGTTCTGGCAGTATCTGCACGCTTGGCATCACCAGACTCCAGATCTTCAATGAGAGTGAACCAGTCTTTCTCAATACGAAACAGTGCCAAACGGGAGTGTGCGCGGGATACAGGATCAATCGGCAACAAGGGAGGATGTGGAAAGCGCTCATCCAGATACTCCATAATGATGTTAGCATCATAAAGCACCAGCTTACGATCCAGCAAGCACGGCAGTGAACTGTAGGGGTTTAATTCTTCCAGATCTTCAGGAATATTATCTGGATCCGTTTCAATAATATCGACAACAATATCTTTCTCTGCCAACACGATTCTGACGCGATGATTGTCAGGGTCATCCGGTACAGAGAACAGGGTCATTACAGAACGACGATTAGCGATAGCAGCCATTTAATACTCCAAATCATACAAACCCAGGGTGGCTTCCCGTTTGTCAATACGAGACGCCCTTGATCAGTAGAAAACCAGCGAATTTTTCGCTTACAACAAGCGACAGCGTTATACAGGATTATAAACAAAAAAGCTACTCCGAAGGGTACGGAGTAGCTTGTAAGCCGGGAATGTCGGAAACCCGTAAAGATTTCTAGTGAATATCTTTCCAGAATTCTTTTTTCAACAGATAGGCAATTCCGATAAACACCACCAGCAAGATCATCGCAAAGACACCATACTTCTTGCGTACCAGTTGTGCGGGCTCACCCACATAGGTCAAAAAGTTGGTGATATCACGCACTACTACGTCATATTCTTCCGGCGACATTTTACCCGCAGAAACCAGTTTCAAACCGTGTTCATCATGTGCTTGCCAGCCTTGCAACTCCCAAAGCACATGTGGCATACCTACATTTGGGAAAACCGTATTATTCACACCGGTTGGACGCTCAGAATCCAGATAAAACCCTTTCAGGTAGTTATAAATCCAGTCAGAACCTCTTAAGCGTGATACGACAGACAAATCAGGAGGCGGCGCACCGAACCATCTGGCGGCATCCTTTTCAGGGATGGAGCTTAGCATTAATGAACCGAGACTACTTGGCTTACCGTCTTCATCTGTTGTGAAAATCAAGTTTTCTGTCACCAGTTTGGCATTGGCATCAGCAATCATATCTGCCTCTTTGCCGCTTTTTCCTGTTTTAGCCGGAACGACGGGAAGCCCCATATCCGTGGCAAGACGATTGTAGCGCGAAGCTTTGACACCATGACAGCCCATGCAATAGTTCACGAAGTATTTAGCGCCATTTTGCAGGCTCTTGTGGTCATGCACATCAATATTGGCAGGCTCAAGGTGAGCCCCGCCTCCACTGGCCATCAGAGACATGGGGAGCAGCAGTGTCGCTGCAAATGCAATTACTTGTTTTCTCATGATGTCACCCTTTCCGGAACTATTTTTTCAGCATTAAATGATTTGAGCACCTTGGGCAATAGCAAGGTTAACGCCAGATAACCTATAGGGAAAACCCACTGCCATGCAATTTGTACGGCATCATCTGTCGCTTCCGGGTTATATCTGACCCAATCAATACCAAACACGACAGCCGCCAGGATAATAAACCACATAAAGTAGTTCGCCTTGCCAGGCTTGCTGTGAATCCAGAGCACCACGAAGAACAGGAAATAGATCTCCGTCATGCGTGTGCCCAGTTCTTTCAATACAGGGATTACCGGCTTCACGCCCAGATAACCCAAAACCAGAAAACAGACTGCAAACAGCAGGATATTAATGGTATGTGCCTTGTTCCGGTAACGCCATGATTTGATCGGATTACGATCAATCCAGGGTAGCAGGAATAACAGTACAATCGCACCAAACATGGCGAGAGTGCCGGCAAAGGGAGTGATCGTTACCGCACGCAGTACCGTATAAAATGGGGTGAAATACCAAACCGGTGCGATATGCTCAGGCGTTTTCAGTGCATTGGCAGGCTCAAAATTGGCATGCTCCAGGAAGTAACCGCCCATTTCTGGCGCAAAAAAGATAATCGCAAAGAACGCTAACAGGAAGACACCAACACCGACAATATCTTTTACGGTATAGTAAGGATGAAAAGGAATACCATCCAGGGGAATACCATTTTCATCCTTCAACTTTTTGATCTCAACACCATCAGGGTTGTTTGAACCTACTACATGCAAAGCGACAATGTGGACAAATACCAGGCCAACCAGTACCAGGGGTAATGCAGCCACATGCAAAGCAAAGAGCCGATTCAAGGTCGCATCGGCAATCACATAGTCACCCCGTATCCAGGTAGACAGATCAGCACCAATAACAGGAACGGTGTTAAACAGATTGATAATAACCTGGGCACCCCAGTAAGACATATTCCCCCAGGGCAACAGGTAACCCATAAAGGCCTCTGCCATGAGAGCCAGGTAAATTGCCATACCAATCAGCCAGACCAGTTCACGAGGCCCTTTATAAGAGCCATAGATCAGCCCTCTAAACATGTGCAGATAAATGACAATAAAGAAGGCCGAGGCACCGGTAGAATGCATGTAGCGAATAAACCAGCCGCCGGGTACATCACGCATGATGTACTCAACCGACAAGTAAGCCATCGTTTCATCTGGCTTGTAATGCATGGTCAGGAAAATGCCACTGACAATCTGTATAACCAGCACCAGCAAGGCCAGCGAACCAAAGAAATACCAAAAATTGAAATTTTTGGGTGCGTAATATTCTGCCAGATGCTCATTCCATACCTTTGTTAATGGAAAACGTGCATCAATCCAGTTCAATAAACCTTGCATCATACTGCCTCCCCGTTCTCATCCAGACCAACAATAATCGTATTCTCATCCTTGAAAGAATATACCGGAACAACCAGGTTCGTTGGTGCAGGTACATTTTTGAAAACCCGCCCGGCCAGGTCAAACCGTGAGCCATGACAGGGACAGTACCAACCACCTTTCCAGTCGCTACCCAGGTCTGGGGGAGCAAGTTCGGGACGAAACGTGGGAGAACATCCCAAATGCGTACAAATTCCGATTAAAACCAGGTATTTTTCCTTGCCTTCTCGAGTACGGAGAGGGTTCTGGGCATAGGCTGGCTGCTGTGTAGCAACCTCCGAAGCCGGATCACGTAACAGGTTATCATTCCCCGGCAGGTCTTCCAGCATCTTCTTGGTACGATTAACTATCCATATTGGTTTTTTACGCCAAATGACACGGACTAGTTGCCCCTCCTGAATCTTATTTAAATTCACCTCAACCGGCGCACCAGCAGCTTTGGCTCGCTCACTTGGATTCCAAGAATTCAAAAAGGGAGCGGCCATGGCGACTGTACCTACCGCACCTACCACAGAGGTGGCAGCGATCAGGAAACGCCTACGCCCCTTATCTACTTCAGAGTTCTCCATAGAAAATTACTCCCGAAAAATTTTACGCTTTAAAAATACGTGTTTCACACATAACCCGTTGAGAAACAGACAGCTGGGTGCTTCTGTGTGGTGGACAGATTTAGCCCACTTATAAAGCGCCATAGAATGTCTTAACAATGGCTTAAGGTCAAGCTAAAAATAGCCTTCTATGATGACAGCCTCATTATCCATAGGCAATACTTATGCTGGGTTATCAATATCTATAAATTGATAATCCAGTGCAAACTGGCTAGCCAAATGTTGCCCCAGCGCCTGTACACCGTAGCGCTCAGTAGCATGATGCCCTGCCGCAATATAATGTACACCCAGCTCCCTGGCCTCATGCGCCGTATTCTCTGAAATCTCACCACTCAAATAGGTATCCGCACCTAAAGCAGCAGCTTTTTGCAGATATTTTTGCGCCCCTCCGCTGCACCAGGCTATACGCTGCACTCTATGATCACCAGCAGGAATGACCAGAGGCTTGCGTGCCAGCACCTGCTCGACTTTATCAGTAAAATTATCTAATGAAGTGGGGCTTTCCAGTGAACCGATATTGCCAACACCCTGTTCGTCCATAACCGCTTCGGCAAACAGCCCCAAAAGCCCGGCCAAACATGCGTTATTACCCAGCTTCGGGTGTGCGTCCAGTGGCAAATGGTAGCCCAGCAAGCTGATGTCATGCTGAATTAACTTGCGAATACGCCGTCCTTTCATGCCCGTAATACAGGGATCTTCCCCTTTCCAGAAATAGCCATGATGCACAAGAATAGCATCTGCCTGCTGTACAATCGCGGCATCAATCAGTGCTTCGCAAGCCGTCACCCCAGCTACCAGCTTGCCTACTTCGACACGACCTTCAACCTGTAAACCATTCGGTGCATAATCCTTAAACTCGTGAATGCGGAGCTGCTGGTTCGTGTAGTCAACAATATCCTGCAATAATGCCATGCGGAATTTCCTGCATACTGAAAAAGTACGTACTATATTACTTTTTTTCAGGGAGACTCAAGCATGCCTTTGATTCATATTGAAACCAACCAGCCTTTACACGACAACACCCTACTGGAGGAAGTCTCACAAACTGTTGCCGCTCTACTGGGCAAACCGGAAAGCTATGTCATGGTGAAATACACAGAAAACCCGAAGATGCTCTTTGCTGGCGACACTCAACCACTAGCCTACCTGCAACTCAAAAGTCTGGGGCTACCTGAGGGGGAAACCGGTCACTTTTCCCAGACCCTGTGCAACATGATGCAAACCCTCTTTGATATCGCTCCAGACCGCACTTATATTGAGTTCTCCAGCCCACCCCGTCACTACTGGGGCTGGAACAACACTACCTTTTAATAGCATGATAACAGCTTCAGTTGCTCGACTAATCTGGAGGCAACCCCGTATGCTGGGTACGTATTTTTCTGCCCTTGCTGTTTTTTCTACCTAGTCGCTTTCGGTGAGCTCCGGTGGTGTTTTTTCTTCGATGTGACTGGTACTTTTTGCTCTTTTCGTCAGGTTCATACGCAGGTATTAACTGCTTGTGACCACTTCCGATAAGCTCTGTGCGCCCCATTGCCTTGAGTGTTTTGCGAATGAGAGGCCAGTTTTCAGGATCATGGTAACGCAACAGGGCTTTATGCAATTTACGTTGCTGTGAGGATTTTACCGTCTCCACCCCGCTACTCTTATACGTCACCTTCTGCAATGGGTTTTTTCCGGTATGGTACATGGTCGTTGCCGTCGCCATGGGTGAAGGATAAAAAGCCTGTACTTGATCCGCCCGGAAATCGTGCTGCTTTAGCCACAATGCTAAATTCAACATATCCTCATCGGTGGTACCTGGATGAGCCGCAATAAAATAAGGGATTAAATACTGTTCCTTGCCTGCCTCCCGCGTGTATTTTTCGAACATTTCCTTGAAACGATCATAAGTACCTATCCCCGGTTTCATCATTTTGGATAAAGGCCCTTGCTCAGTATGCTCCGGTGCTATTTTCAGATACCCCCCTACATGGTGTGTTACCAGCTCCCTGACATATTCAGAGTCTTCAACCGCAAGATCATATCTTAACCCGGAACTGATCAGGACTTTTTTAATGCCCGGCAGTGCTCTAGCCTCACGATAAAGCTCGATGAGTGGCCGGTGGTTGGTATTTAAATTCGAACAGATACCAGGATAAACACAGCTGGGCTTACGACAGGACGCTTCAATCTTAGGGTCTTTGCAGGCCAGTCTGTACATATTCGCCGTCGGCCCGCCAAGGTCAGAAATTACCCCGGTAAACCCCGGGACTTTATCACGAATCGCTTCAACCTCTCGCAAAATAGAGTCTCTGGAGCGGTTCTGGATAACCCGCCCCTCATGCTCAGTAATTGAACAGAATGTACACCCGCCAAAACAGCCCCGCATAATATTGACCGAAAAACGAATCATTTCATAAGCAGGAATGCGTCTTCCCTGATAGACAGGATGCGGCTGGCGTGCATAAGGCAGATCAAACACACCATCCATTTCATCAGTTGACAGCGGAAAGGGCGGCGGATTTATCCATAAATCTACATGCCCGTGTTTCTGTACCAGCGCTCGTGCATTACCCGGGTTGGTTTCCAGATGCAAAACACGATTAGCATGTGCATAAAGTGCCCTGTCATTACGAACCTTTTCGAAGGAAGGCAAACGAATCACCGTTCTCTCTCTTTTCAAACCGGCACGGGGATGAAAGTTCAACTTGTGCTCATCAGGACGCTTGGGACGCGAGGGTACGTCATCCAGCCATTTAGCATTGCGCTGTTCCAGCTCACACTCACTTAAATCCCGGGTATTCACATAGGGGTTAATAATGCGATCTATCTTGCCTGGCTGGTCAATACGGGTGGAATCTATCTCCTGCCACCCCCTGGGTGTATCGCGACGAATAAAAGCGGTCCCACGAATATCGGTCATCTGCACAATGGGCTCACCCCTGGAAAGACGATGCGCGACCTCCACCACCGCACGCTCGGCATTCCCATAAATCAGCATGTCTGCTGTGGCGTCCAGCAAAATGGAATGCCGCACCTTTTCCTGCCAGTAGTCAAAATGGGCAATACGACGTAACGAGGCTTCAATTCCTCCCAGAATAACAGGAACATGGGAATAGGCTTCTTTACAGCGCTGCGAATATACCAGTGAAGCCCGGTCAGGGCGTTTGCCCCCCAGACCACCAGGCGTATATGCATCATCTGAACGAGGCTTGCGATCAGCCGTATAACGGTTGATCATGGAATCCATATTTCCCGCAGCCACACCAAAAAACAAATTAGGCTCACCTAATACTTCAAAAGCGGTTTTGGATGTCCAGTCCGGCTGGGCAATAATACCAACGCGAAAACCTTGTGCCTCCAGCAAACGTCCGATAATAGCCATACCGAAAGAAGGGTGATCCACATAGGCATCACCGGTAACAATGATAATGTCACAGGAATCCCAACCCAGCTCATCCATTTCCTCCCGCGACATGGGCAAGTAAGGGGAGACACCATAACACTCCGCCCAATATTGAGGATACTCAAACAAAGTGGTTTTAACTTGATGGGAAGCAACAGTGGGCATGAAGTCGGGCTACACGGTATTTATAAAGAAGGGGTCGGATTATAGCGTAAAAGTGCTCGCAGTGGTGATTACCACCCGAATCATCAGGCAAAGCCAGACACAAAAAAACCTTGTTTGAATAGCCAAACAAGGTTTTTTCAGAAGCCGTTGAGCTTGACCAGTCCACCTGGGAGGTTACACGCCGTTATCGTACAACCTGTTAATACCGAATAAACAGGCTTATACTTTTTCCTTGATACGTGCTGCTCTACCTGTCAGTCCACGCAAGTAATACAGCTTGGCACGACGCACATCACCACGACGCTTAAGTTCGATACTATTAATCGCCTTGCTGTGCAACATAAAAGTTCTCTCTACACCCTCACCGTGAGAGATCTTTCGCACCGTGAAAGATGAATTCAGTCCGCGGTTACGCCGAGCAATCACAACACCTTCAAACGCCTGAACACGCTCACGGTTACCTTCTCTGACATTCACATTCACAACGACGGTATCACCCGGACTAAACTCAGTGATGTCGCTTCTCATTTGCTCGTTTTCAATCTCTTGAATAATACTGCTCATCTTTCTAACCTCTATTACTCGGCGCAGCCCATGTTACTGGTGTTGCCGTAAAAATACTTCAAGCAGAGTTTTGTCCTGCTCACTTAATTCCCGTTTTTCCAGCAGGTCGGGACGTCTGGCATACGTTCTACCTAATGCTTGCATACGTCGCCACTGGGCAATTTTCACGTGATCTCCACTTTTTAACACCGTGGGTATCGACAGACCTTCCAGCTCTTCTGGTCGCGTATAATGTGGGCAATCCAGTAAACCTTTCGAGAAGGAATCCTGATCAGCCGACTGCTCATGCCCCAGGGCTCCGGGTAATAACCGCGTTAGCGCATCAATCAGCACCATGGCACCGAGTTCACCACCACTGAGGATATAGTCACCTATCGACCACTCCTCATCCACTTCCAGCTGAATCACCCTTTCATCAATGCCTTCATAACGACCGCACAGCAGAATCAACCCTGCCTCATCTGTAGCATTTACCATCCCGCTCATGCGTTTAAGCATGTCCTGATGTACCGTTTGACCCTGCGGACTCAAATACACCACTTTGCTAGAAGACGCCTGCTGCCGGGCAGCACGTACTGCTGACAACAAAACATCAGCCTTCATGACCATTCCCGGGCCACCACCGTAAGGTCGATCATCGACTGTTCGGTGATTATCCATTGCATAATCCCGCGGATTAATACAATGCAATTCAATCAGTCCCTGCTCAGCCGCCCTGCTAACGACACCATATTCAGTAACGCTTCGCACCATCTCAGGGAACAGGGTGATAATATCAAAGCGCATCATATAACCACCCTTAAAAGTCAGGATCCCAGTCCACCACCAGGCGTGACCGCTGTACATCGACTGATTTGATCACATCATTCTCTACCCAGGGAATCATGTGTTCCTTATTATTTTCAGCCTTTACGACCAACACATCATTACTGCCGGTATTAAAAACCCAGTCGACCATACCGAGTAAGGCATTATCTAAAGTGAAAACCGACATACCTTCCAGGTCTGCCCAATAATAGGTATCACTTGACAAATCCGGCAACTGATCACGCTGAATGCCAATATCCGTACCAACAAGACTAAAAGCCTGATCCCGACTATCAACACCTTCCAGCAGTGCTATCACTCCCTTGCCTTGTCTCTGCCCCTTGATAATCTGTACAGCCTGCCAGCCATCTTTTTTTAGCAGATAAACAGGGGAATATTTTACTATCTGTTGCAAAGGTGAGGTATGCGAATAAATTTTCACCCAACCCTTAACACCAAACACACCTGAGATTCTCCCAAGAATCATCATGTTTTCAAGGGTCTTCATGCAAACAGGGGGCGGCTTAAACTTCCGCTTTTTCCTCTTTTTTGCTATCTGTACCCTTATTTTCTGTGCTTGCAAACTCTTTTATTAGTTTCGCAACACGATCAGAGGTCTGAGAGCCTTTGGAAATCCAGTGATCCACACGTTCTGTATCAATACGCAAGCGCACTTCCTGGCCTCTTGCCATAGGGTTGAAAAAACCAACCTGCTCAATATAACCACTATCACGTGGCTTACGTGAATCGGTGACAACAATTTTATAAAAGGGACGTTTCTTGGAACCGCCTCTCGCCAAACGAATAGTGACCATAGTTTAATAAAACCTTCGTTAATGTCATTAAGGTGGCGTCATCCACCCAAAAATAGTCGCGTGATTGTACAGATTTTTCGTAAAATGTGAAGTAAAAATCCCTTCTCAGCCTGTTTTTTTCCCCAAAGGTTTATCAAAAAACAAAATGCTTACTTTTTATCCATTTTATCTACCCATCAGACAATACTGAAAGTATAATTGATATATACACCTTACTATTACCCTCCCTTGGGATCACCATGAGACAAATCTTTCACTCCTTATCACTACTGATCGCAACAGCTCTACTTACTTCTGTATGCTACGCAGACTCTCCCAGCCTTGCAAAAAATAACCTCGAGTTGGCAACAACAACAACTATCAACGCGACAACACTATCAGCTGATCCTATTCTGCTCACGCCCACTTCAAGCATGAAAAGCATAGTGAAAAAGGTACAAAACCTTTCACAAGGTGCGGGACTATTTGGAAAAAAGATAAAAACAGTAATTAGAAAAGATCTGATTGGTTTTCAGTACACCACACAGTGGTAATAGCACACAACAATAGATAGCCCCGCTGCCTTCTTTATCTTGCCTGACGCCTGACTTACAAGACCTGTGCATGAAAGATGGGGCAAATAACAAACGACACTCTTCTTATTTGCCTTCCTTCTCACACAAATCACACAAAATCTCACCACGACTAACCGGCGAAAACATTAAGGAGACTCTGAATAAGTCTGGCCGGAATTTCTAAGGCCAGGAACTTATCAGGCTTGTGATAAAAAGGTTAACAATAGCCGTAGCTATTGGTCACTTTTATAGCGAAAAAATGGCAATATTTCAGCCCCAGGAAAACGACTGGGACTTAATCAGAGTCTCCCTAAGAATTACACAGCTTTAGACAACAAGAGACTCTATTTTGTCCTGTTCAGCCTCTATCTCCCTGATTACCGGATATAGGTGACTGGCTTCATCATTGATACGCTGTAATATTAATTTGAAAATATCTTCAGATTCCTGCACAAAACGCACATGATTCCTCACCCGTAACTTTTTATTATGGCACCAGGTTTGCTTATACTGACTAAACAAACGCTTGATACCACAGGAGCCTGCCATAAAGCGGTAAGCGGTTTTCTTCACGTTTTCATCACTAGAAACCAACATACGGTGATAAACACTGGTTTCTACCAATTTAAAATAACTATCGACTTTATTGGAATAACTAAAAAACAAATTGCAGGTAGTTTCCATTTCTACAAACGATGTATCCGTTATCAATCGTCTAAGTATATAAGTCAGTTCCTTGATGTGCTGGTGATGTTTTTTTATCTGGCGGTATGTTGTCATTTTCTCATCCTCGGCCTGGTTGGCATTTATTTTTTATTAATTTAATTTCGTGGCCAGGAGCCTGGCAGATCCAGAACTACTACAGTGGTCACTCACTTGGGGGTAAGGGTTGTATCTTTGAGGTATTAACCTGAGGTGCTCAGTGAAAAGGAATGAAGCATAAAGCAGCTTTATCAAAAAGCTGTATTCACCGACGCTTAATCAGAGTCTTCTTAACGATATACTCAGCTGAGAGCTCTCAATTCAAGACGACGCTAATGGCATTAATAAGTAACGAGCCCTGGAAGGCAATTATTATACAAACTTGACCTTTATCAAAAATGAACCTTGCCTCTATAGACCGAACTAATTTCAACTTATTCAAAGGGGTGATTCCTCCTCTCAGAGATATTCTATAAAATACAATCACCGCATAAAGAAAGAAGCACTTTTATTTATCAATATTTTCATTGACACCCCCACACCTCCTCATAAAGAACTGGACTTCATCCAAAGTTCCCTCAACAATGTCACACGATAAAACCTGGATTGGGGAATACTTATCAAGCAACCTCTTAAACACGCTCATACCTTCATACTGTTACTGACCAGCTTCATCTTGTCGTTAGCTGCAAGCTGGTGGATACTCGCCAGCGTGCAGTTCGCCTATCCTCTGCTGTATGATCACGCCGGTATTGGAAAAAATATTACCCTTTACGCACCGCATAACAAAATTAAACCTAACTTTGATCAAAGTCCGCGCGAGGAACATATCGCCCTGTTTAAAGGAATAGTTAGCAGCATTCATCAGCAAGGCAAGGGACTGGAAACGCTCAGCTACCAAACACACCATGGTCAGCGCACCCCATTACTGACTAAAAGCGAAATTATCCATCTGACCGATGTCGCCCTGTTATTAACGACCTTAAAGAAAGTAATTATGGTTACGTTGCTGATCTGGATGATTGCAACAGCCATCGCCATAAAACAACACCGCTTGCTTCCCAGGCCTCGCATCCTTCTTGCTTATGCCGCTTTATTGCCAGTAGTTACTCTAATCATCTTGCTGGCAGGCGCTGAGAAAGTCTTTTACGACTTTCATACACTGCTCTTTCCCGCAGATCACCAGTGGTTCTTTTACTACGAAGAGTCGCTGATGAGCATGATGATGAAAGCGCCTGATTTATTTGCCTATATTGCCATTATGCTCGTTGTTCTGGGTATCTTGCTAACAGGGTTCTTACTCTGGGGGATGCAACAGCTACTACGCGCACTCAGCACCCGCCATGCCTGACTTTTTGCTAACTCTGGTTATACTATCCGGGCTTTTGCTGACGGCAATCGTTGTCTTACATTTAGTGTTTAAAGCACCACGCCTCCAAACAAACAGGACACCTCGGCATTATGGCATGGACTACCAGACCCACATTATCCCTACAGAAAAAGGAAAGTCTCTTTCCAGCTGGTTCATTCAAAATAACCCTACAGCCCCTACTCTGGTCATTCTGCATGGCTGGGGAGGAAATGCAGCCTTGATGCTTCCACTGGCTCTTCCTTTTTATTTGCACGGCTTTAATATCGTTTTATTTGACGCCCGCAACCATGGCCACAGCGACTCTGACACCTATTCGTCCATGCCGCGCTTTGCCGAAGATTTGCACCATATCATTGCATGGACAAAACAAAGAACATCCGAGAGTATTCTGTTACTGGGTCACTCTGTTGGTGCCGCTGCTGTGCTACTAGAAGCATCGCGCCGCAAGGATATTAGTGCAGTGATCAGTATTGCGACCTTTGCTCACCCCCAATGGCTTATGCGGCGCTACCTACAAAAATTTCACCTGCCCAGAGTCATTATTCGAGTTATACTACGCTATATTGAATGGGTGATTGGCTATCGCTTTGCTGCTATCGCACCCTTACATACCCTGTGCCGTATTCCCTGTCCTGTTTTATTGGTACATGGTACCCGTGACAATACCATCCCGGTCAGTGATGCCCATATCTTGAAAAAACAATGTCCTGACTCTTCGGTTGAACTATTGCTCATCGAAGGCGCTGATCATGACTCAGTCGAAATGGTGGAGCAATACGGCACACTTTTATTAAACTTTCTTGAACGCCACCATGTTTGCAAAAGTGAGTACTGATCAGAACAGTTACGTTATTTATTGCCTAAATTGACTCAAAAACTTGAGCTGTGTGTAGCACATATCTTCTATGCTTTAGGGAGTCTGCCAAGGAGCCTGGTCAAGTCCCAGTCGTTTTTCCTGAGGCGATTATTCATATTTACCCTGTCCCGCTATGAAAGCCAGGAGTACAGCTCCTACTGCCACGACACGATGAAACTATGGAAAGTTTCATGGAGTGAATGAAAAGGAGGTTGTTCATGCTTTGCAATCCCACTAAGGAACCTCTGATTAAAACTTTAAAGGAATAACCATGACACATCAGCAAACTATCGAAATCTCAGGCGCAGGACCGGCGGGGATGGCCGCAGCACTCGCCATTACCAGCAAAAGAAAACAGGCACTCGTTTATGAAAAACGCTCCGATGTCGGCAAGCGATTCCATGGTGATTTTCAGGGCCTGGAGAACTGGACAACCCGGCAAGATGTCATTGAGGAACTTGCCTTACTAGGGATTCAGCCTACGTTCAAACATACCCCTGTTCGCGAAGTCGTGTGCTTTGACCCTGCTGGTTCAGAAAAAATATTTCGCTCGGAAAAGCCCCTGTTTTACCTGGTACAACGCGGTGGCGACCGTCATAGCCTGGATCATTCACTCAAGCAACAGGCCATACAGGCGGGAGTCGATATTCGTTTCAACACCCGTGCAACCCGTCTGCCTGGGGGTGGTATTGTCACTGAAGGCCCCCATCGGGCTGATATTATCGCGACAGGTTATCTGTTTGATACAGACATGGCCAATGGCATGTACGCTGTCGTATCCGATGACCTTGCACCCAAAGGGTATGCCTATCTACTCATCCATGAAGGACGAGGAACATTATCAACATGCCTGTTTAAAGGCTTCCACAGTGAGCGCCAGTACCTTGAACGTTGCGTGGACTTCTTCACCTCAGCAACGGGGCTGCGAATGCAGAACCCACGCCGCTTTGGTGGGTTGGGGAATGCAGCACTCCCCAGAAAAGTCCGAAAAAACAATATTCTTTATGCAGGTGAAGCAGCTGGTTTTCAGGATCCTTTATTCGGCTTCGGTATTCGCTGGGCTATACTCTCAGGGGTAGCTGCCGGGAAGGCACTAGCCAATGGCGCGCTCTCCCAGTATGAGCAAGTGGTGAAGCAACGCCTGAAACCCTATCAGCAGGTCGCTGCAACCAACCGCTGGTTTTATGAACGCCTGGGAAACCGTGGCTATCATCAAACACTAAAGCACGTCCCGGCAAACAGTGATATCCGCCACTGGATGTATCGCGCCTATGCTCCACGCTTGTGGAAACGTCTCTGGTACCAGTGGGTTGCTTCTCGCAACACCCCTCCATTACTGGACTTTGATGAGAATTGCGACTGCACCTGGTGTCGCTGCAAACGACGCAGTCAAACCGCTTATTAAGGAGACTCTGAATAAGTCATGAGCGATTTTCTCGAAACTGGAATCGCCCATTTTCTACTTAAAAATCTCCCTGATAGAACAACCATGGGAAGGAATGATGAGAGTTAAGCTGTCAGGTTACTGGTCGTCATTGCTATTTACTGTACAACATTACTTTTGGAACGATTGATACCGTAACATGCCACCTCAGGAAAGCCGTCGAATGCTGCATTAATAACTTTGGTACCGGTTCAAATCAAACAGTCCGGCACGTACTGGCTGATCCCTTGCCATACGCCTCTGAAACCAGTCGGCTGTACTCCAAAAATTACTGTCCGTCCGGTGTACCCCGTATTTTTCAACAAATTTCTCGTAATCCTGATGATTGCGAATAGCAGCGCAATCTTCCGCAAACTGTTCAATATTTTCCAGTTTAACCGAAAAAAAGAAATTGGGGTAAGAACCTTCCAACCAATTTACAACAGTCATGGTGTCTTGCTCCACGTCTGCACGATCACGCTCATGCTCGTCCGCCAGGAAAGAGGTCACATTTTTATAGGCTTTATTACGAACCAGGGTATAGGCCAGTTCGTGCTCAGGGTTATCCGCACTCACCCGTACGAAACTTACGTCAGCGAGCGCATGCAGCTTTTCACCCCGCATTTCAGCAATTTTTTCCATCGCTTTATCCACTCTATTTTTAACCTCAGCTGTTTGCTGGCTCTGTGCCTGGGAGCAAAAGTGCTGCCCGCACCGGTTGATGTCATCAGAATGACGCGTCAAATGCATCAGATGTCGTTTGATGTAACCATATAGCTCGTTTTGTGGATCATAGGTCTGGTATCCTGCCACAGACTCTACCTTGAGCCAGTCTTCAGGCGGTGTGAAATAGGTTTTCACGTTACCCCGTAAACCACTATACCAGCTATCCCGAATGGATTTGCGCTGCCTGGCCGGTAAAAAAGCCAAAAAATGATCTTCCCCTTCCATACGCAAGAAATCCATATACACTCGTGTATTGACTTGATGCACCAGATTACCGTACACATTAAAACCGGCTACCAATAAATAATGAATACGCTCAAAGAGCGGGTAATCAAGTACCCAGGTCGTTTCGGGGTTACTACCCACCAGCCCATAAGCAACCGAGCCACTATCAAAGTGCCTGAACACTGTCAGTGCTGCATTGGGGTTATTATGAGATGCTCCCTTGCCATCCCAGATATAATTCATGGCATGCTGAATATTATGCGTATTGATCTTTTCAAATAATGCCTGCTTGGTTAATAAATAACGTCGCTGTCGTTGCCAGTAGTCCGTCCAGATACTAAACAGATTTAATGAGCTTTGGCGGTCGGCAGGCAGCTGTAAATCATCAGCCATGGCACCTATAAACTGGGCATCATTGGTAAAAACATCCTGTTCCGGATCAAAAAACAACACCCAAAACTGGTCTTCAATCACATTCAGAGCAATCTGCCCTCGGCAAACGGGGCCTTTGACAAAGCCTTCAATGAAGAAACGACTGTCGTCCAGCAAGAAACGATAACGTGACTTTAAGGGCAACTGCCTAAAGGTTTTAAATGGGTTGGAAGCAACTTCAGGCATGTAAGAAGGCAAAGAATCGACCGTATAGTCCGGTTGCAGAAAAAGTTCACGGTAGCGTGTCATACGTTTGGGTGAGAACTCATAGACCAGATGGCTTTTAACGACAATGCTGGGTTGATACCTGACCAGACGGTAATAAAAGGAAGTCATCCCCGGATCATCATACGGGCGAACTGTTGGTATTTCACTGGTAGCCTGACCAGGTGGCGTACTAGAACGAATTAAGCGATAAAATTCACGTGCTGGCGAACCTGAAAAATGAATGTGAGCGTGAAACAGATGCTCATATAAATAACGGCTCATCAGGCGCTGCTTATTGCCAGGCTGGTTAAGAAATTGTTCCCATAACACAACTTGTGGCAAAACACTTGTTGAGGGCGGTGTTGCCACAGGCACGGGTGAACCTTGAGCAATCCATGTCACCAGAGACTGGTATTCCGCTTTACTTAAGCTGGCCATTGCATAGGGCATACCCCAGAGCGGGTGCTCTTTTACATACTCATTGACAGTCTCTATTGAAGCACAGCGTTGCTCCCTCTCAAGCCCCAGGGTAAAACTGTCTGGCAGGGCATCCAGCTCGGGTAAGGGGTGTTGCTGTTTCAGTAACAAAAGCCGGTAAAGTACCGAGTTTTTCAAATAGCTCTGCGGACTTGACGCGTGTTCAGCCAGAACCGGGTGAAACCCCCTGTTTCGCCATTCCGCTACGTTTCTAGCATCCACATACAAGCGGGTCGGCTGGGCAGCCTTGATACGTTTCGGATTATAAACCCGTGCTTCCGTAGCGCCACGCTGTATCCCATCAGGTGACGACAACTTTAACTGGCAAGGTGCATCGTAACAGCCATGGCAAACCACGCAACGCTGTTCCAGCAAGGGCTTAATCTGCTGGTTGTAATCTACAGGCGTTTGCAAAGGCAGTACCGCCAGGTCAGCAGCAATATACCTGACCAGTTCTTTCTCTCTATGCTCGGTGGAATGTAGGGACTGGTAAATAAAATAGCCGACCAGCGACACAAAAAGAATAAACAACAAAGAGGAGGTATACGATGGCTGATATCGAATAGTCATGATCGCATGGTAGCAGAAAGCATTTGAAGAACCTCTTTTTATTCGGATCACCCCCCCTGTGAGATAGAAATTAAATAAATACATATACAAAACACAAAATTGGTATATAATAGTCGGCAGATTTGTGAGCCATTAAGTAAATTGGTAGCTAACAGATCGAATTTCGCTAGTTTATTTAGGAAGTACCCGATCAAGACATAAGTCGTTTTCACAAGGCTGAAATCCCCCGGTTTTGCCAATCTCAGCAAATGGTATTTTCTGTTTCTTTTGTTTGGTACTTTCTGTTTATTTCATCCTCCAGAATTCACCCCCTCTTGATCTACTTCCTTGAAACGGCACATTTGTAACGCCGATATTTATCAGCAATACCGAAGAGAAAATTATGTCAGAAGCAATAGAAGGAACCGTTAAGTGGTTCAACGATGAAAAAGGTTTTGGTTTCATCGAGCAGGAAGGTGGAAGTGATGTATTCGTTCATCACACTGCAATCAATGGTACAGGTCGTAAAACACTGCAAGACGGCCAAAAAGTTACTATGGAAGTTACAGAAGGTCAGAAAGGTCTACAGGCAGAGAATGTAACACCTTTGTAACTTCTTCTTAAGGAGCCTCTGATTAAGCCTGAGTGGAATTTCTCGATTGTAGAACTGTTCAGTTTTTACTTTAGAATGAAGCTAATAGTCACTCTATTGGTTACTTTTATAGCGAAAAAATGATGATGTTTCAACTTCAGGAAAACGGCCGGGACTTGATCAGAGTCTCCTTAAATTGTGCCCTTGATTATGCATCTACATGTGTGACGAGGGTGTAACACCCCTCCCTATCCAGCCTTTCCCCAGTTCCACCCCTTCATCATCCAGTAACACTCAACTGGCAACCATATTCGTTACCCTCGACAACCCTGATACAGGAACAAATACAAACCTCGAACCACTCCAGGTTCAAAGTAAGTACCTGTCCCGGTATATTTTTACCAGGAGACTGTCCGAGAATAGGCAGCGTAGCGAAAATCACAGGAGTCTCATAAGGTGAGATTATTGAAAAAGGCGAATAGCCGTCTAAGCTCAGATTATGATATTCATGGGGTCTGCAATAGCTTCCTGGTTTTCGGACAGGCCCTGGTACAATACCAACCATTGACAGCAGCTCTCTCTGCCGGTAGGTTTCACACGCAAAAATAAACAAGGCGCGACTATGGAAACATTATTTACGATAGAAAACCTGTTCACCCTGGGCTTATTGATTATGCTACAGGCCGTTCTCGGCTTTGATAATCTTCTCTATATCTCCCTGGAGTCAAAAAGAGTAGCACCAGAAAAACAGGCCAGGCTACGAAGAATGGGGATAGGCATCGCGGTCGGGTTACGGGTAATCCTGCTTTATGTGGTCATGAAAGTTCTCTCTCTTTTTCAGGACACACTATTTGGTATTAACTGGGCTGGCTTCGTCAAGGGGCAGTTTAATCTGCATAGTCTGGTTGTTCTGATCGGCGGGGTCTTTATCCTCTATACTGCAGTGAAAGAAATTAGCCACATGCTGTCACTTGAAGAAAACGAGCAAATAGAACGTAAGCCGAGGTCTTACGGGCTGGCACTCTTCTGGATCGTTGCCATGAATGTTGTTTTTTCATTCGATTCTATACTAAGTGCGATGGCATTAAGTGATAACTACTATGTCATGGCGGCAGCTATTATCATCGGCGGAGTTTTGATGATCTGGCTTGCAGACGGTGTGAGTGCTTTTTTACAGAAAAATCGTATGTACGAAGTTGTGGGATTGTTTATCCTCTTTTTGGTCGGGGTCATGCTAATTTCAGAGGGAGGGCATATCGCCCAACTCACCCTGTTTGGCCATCCTATCGAACCACTCAGTAAAACAACCTTTTACTTTGTGATTGTAGTGATGGTGCTGGTTGATATTGTACAGTCACGTTATCAAAAGAAGCTCATCGCAGCAAAGCAAAAAAACAGCTCCCCTGTCCAGAAGGCTGTCTGAGAGTAGAAAAGCTACTGGAGCCTCTGATTAAGTCCGAGTGGAATTTCTCGATTGATAGAATTGTCCAGTTTTTGCTTGGAAATAGAGCTAATCGTCATTCTATCAGGGAGATTTTTAAGCAAAAAATGGGCGATTCTAACTTCGAGAAAACCACTCACGACTTATTCAGAGGTTCCTACTGCAAATCCCATGCCCCTAAGCTGAACTTAGGGAGCATATGGTTTTTGCCACGCTTCCTGTCTCTGGACAACCTTCCAGCCGGATATAATGCCTCAATCGCCCAACCCTTACCCGATGTTAGACACCCCACAAGGTATAACCACTACTTTACAAGGCAACATGACTATATCATGGAG
>WFWY01000150.1 GCA_015490895.1 Thiotrichaceae bacterium
GTACGTATAAATACTGAAAATTTCTTCATTTTAATCCTAAGGGTTAAGTCAATATTCAGGGATTGAAAGCTATTCTGAAGCCACTTCAGCAAGAGCTGTTTTAGGGGTTTGTGGTACAGCTCTGCTCATGGAAAGTTTCAGTCTTCTAACAATAAAAGTTTAACAGCCATTCTGACACTCTGTGGCGTAAATGAAATTTTCAGGAATGACGTGCTGAGGTAATTTTCAGATTATCCGGTTTCCGGCACATTGGGGAGCTGGACCGGGCTATATAATCTGAGATGCAGGAAACGCTACACGTTCCTGTCTTCACAAAGTATGCGAGCTTTATGCTCGCATATTTTTTGCCTGTTATTTACACATCTGCAAGGAAGAAGCCTCTTACTCAATTCCACCAGAATGATGCCATAGTAAAGCCACAATAATTTCAGGCTATTTCTTTCATCAGGCGCTGCATTTCATTCTCATCCGGCTCCTGCCGACCAAAATCACACGCCAAACCATCAATATCTCGAACCAGACCAGTCAGTTGCCGATAAACCAGAATGTGTTGCTGGTATTCACGTAATAGTGCCTCAATACGCGCGGCACCTCGAAATTTCATTTTCCCCACCTGGTGAAGGGAAGCAAGCATCTGATCCAGGTTACCAAAGTACCGAAGTAATTTTGCTGCTGTAGCCATGCCAATGCCGGGCACACCCGGTATATTATCGGCCTTGTCACCTGCCAGTGCGAGCTGGTCAGCTATCTGCTCAGGGTAAACACCAAACTTTTTATAGACTGCCTTGCGGTTCAGCCTGTTTTGCCTGGCATAGTCATACCAGATATCCTGCTCACCAACCAGCTGCGCCAGATCCTTATCTGCGCTCACCACAACAAACCGATCCACCTGTTGTGCCCAGGTTGCAATGATATCATCCGCTTCATAATACTGACTGGCAGCTTCCTTAATACCTAATGCACGGAGATACCGCCGGCATAAAACGAATTGGTAACGCAAGCTCTCAGGGGCAGATTCCCGATTTGCTTTATAATCCGGATACAGCACTTTACGATGTGCGCTCTCCAGGCTTTCGTCAAAAGCAAACGCTATCAAAGCAGGTTGCTCCTGACGCAGCAATTCATCCACAAAATCCATAAAGCCCAATACGGCATTAATTGCCTGCCCCTGCGAATTTTTATGGCTATCCGGCCAGGTAAACCAGGCTCGAAACACATAGATACTGGCATCCACCAGCCACACGGGTTCAGGTGTTCTCATTCGCCATCCAGATAAAACCACTGGCCTTTTTCAAACACGAACTGACTGGTTTCTGTTAGTTGGGAAGGGGTGGTTCCACAAGTATAGATTGCTGTGAATTTAACCATTCCCGTTTTATCACCAGGCAGTCCTTTTTCACACGTGATCACGCGCAAGCCCAGCCAGTCAGTCTGACCACCGTTACGTAACTCTGCCAATGGAGGACGGGTACTTTTATGCCAGGTCTTAAACAGGTATTTCCAGTCGCGCAGGGTATAAGCCGTATAACGGGAACGCATCAGCTGTTCCGCCGTTACAGGACGTTTTTGATTGTTTAATAATGGTTTGCAGCAGTCCGAAAAGGCGTTTCCAGACTGACAGGGACATTCATTTTTCATTGTTTATACGGTATCACAAGCTGTTTGCCTGCACCTCTATTATTCTCTGTTCGCTACTACCACATCGTCCAGTTTAAATTGCCTATATGTGCAAAGAATCAGGAGGCTGACGCTGGTACGAAGCCCAACAAACCATGCCATATTGAGCTTCCAGAGTACCAACACCTGTAGCGGGTTGATGTACTACCCTTATCCGGTAGACAGCCATCCTGTACAACATCACTCGCCTTGTACTGGCGAACGTGTATCATAAGCATATACCAGGTTTTGACTATTGGCTGAAAGTCTGTAGTTATCAGCTATCGTTGCTCCCGGCTCTATCAACACGCGGACCCGTCACTGCGTAACCAAAATACAGCGCATGAATACCTTGAACAAGCTGCTAACTGCCCTTAGGGGGAACCCTTAAACCATGGAACATATCGAACGTATCATCCGGCTACACAACCTTCTCTCCCATGCACGTTACCCTATCCCACGCGCAACGCTACAGGAAAAACTGGATTGCTCGGAAAAAACCGTCCGCAGAAATATTGATTTTCTACGTGACCGGCTGGGAGCACCACTGGAATATGACCCGGAACAGAATGGATGGTATTACCGCCCCCAGGAAAACAGCCTCTACGAGCTACCCGGACTATGGCTCAATGAACAGGAGATCCATGCCCTGTTAACGATCCAGCAATTACTGACTCACCTTGACCCTGAGCTTTTGCATGATGAAATCGCTCCCTTCGCCAGCCGTATTCGCAGTTTGCTGGAACAAACCACCGGACTGGATGCAGAACAGGATATCGGGCAGTACATACAACTCCTGTCTACTGGCAAGCGGAAGCGTCAATACCAATACTTTCAACCCATCACCTCTGCCACGCTCAATAAACGGCAAATCCATATCCGCTACTTTGCACGAGGTAAAAATCAGTATAGCGAACGTACCTTATCTCCTATCCAGCTACTCCATTACAAGGAAAACTGGTATCTCAGTGCCTGGTGTCATGACAAGCAGGCCATGCGGGTATTCTCGCTGGACAAAATAGAGACATTACAGGTGTTATCAAAGCCCGCCAGGCAGCTAACCCCTCAAGCACTCGAAAAGTTTACTGGTGATTCGTTTGGCATCTTCACCGGACAAGCCAGCAAACAAGCCGTTTTAGAATTCAATCAAGAAAGCTCACGCTGGGTAGCAGATGAAATTTGGCACCCCAGACAACGGGGGAAATGGCTGGCCAATGGCAACTATCAACTTACCTTGCCCTATAGCAACCCGACCGAGCTGGCAGGAGAGATTCTCAAACACGGAGAAGGGATTAAAGTAATAGCACCGGCCTCACTTCAGGACATCATCAAAGCACGTTTGCAACAAGCTCTGGATCAATACACACTCAAAACATCCCCTGACAAACCTGATACGGAATAATTTGGCTTCAAGCCCATTTGCATAGTAGGGTATTCACCCAGACCTCACAGAGCCCGCTATACTCTGTATGAACTGCATGATTCATGCCATGATTGCCGGTATCTCATCAAGGCAGACTCAATGGGTTAGAGTACCAACATCTCCGTCACCAAAACAGCCTATGAAATCTAATTCAACCAATTTGCCGAAGTGTGAAAACTGTGCCATTCGTGCCACTGCCCTGTTTGGAGAGCTCGAAACCAGACACCTGGATAAAGCACGCGCCCTGCGATCGGCACAGGTGAGTTACACCACCGGAGAATATCTTTACCACGAAGGTGATATACCCACCAGGGCATTTACGGTATACAAGGGGTGGGTCACGCTCTTCAAGAATTTGCGTAACGGAGACCGACAGATTTTACGTTTTGCATTACCAGGAGACTTTTTGTGTTACAAGGTAGGAAAAAACAAACATATTGATCACTCTGCTATCGCCGTCTCTGACGTGACGCTATGTGCTTTTCCTATTGACCGGTTCCGGGAAGTCATTTCCGAACTGCCCGAACTCTCATTCGCCCTTAGCTCCATTACTGAAACCACCATTAAACGCTGCCATACAGCACTCACCACGATAGCCAGCCACCCGGCCGAAACAAAAGTCGCTTACCTGCTGCTGAGTTTATATATTCGGGAGATGTCACTACTGCGGCAGTCTACCGACCGGATTCCATTCCCGATTACACAAGAAGATATTGCTGATGCGCTGGGCTTGACGGCTATTCACGTTAACCGGGTTTTTCAGTCATTGCGGAAGAAAAACCTGATTGTCTGTAAAAACCGATCCCTGCAGGTACCTGACAGAGAAGCACTTGCCAATGTAGCAAAAATCAGCCTTCCCGAACTGGAGCAATTAATGCTGGGTGTATAATACCCCTTGCCTGATTATTTTTGGTGTGTAACTACTCAGCTTACTCTCGTGTTGCCCAATAGCTGCGTCGCCTACAGGGATGTGGGTAAGGAGCGAGAGCAGACCGCAGTAGCTTAAATGCTTATTGATACCTAAGGAGACTCTGAATAAACTGCACGCTTTGGCCTTGCTCCTGAACAACACGAAGGCAATCTGAGCAGTTACAGGTTACGCTAAGTAGTTACTTTGGTATTTTTTAGAAAACTTAACCTGGATCAATTCATCTACAGAGAAAACAAGCTACCCTTCGTTGGTGAGATAGTAGCTTCTCATTCCAGGAGCCTGTCGGACTTGACCGTTTGAAGCGAAAATTCGTGGGAGCGAATCCAATGGGCATATCAGATGAGCCGAATAGCCGGGCTATTCAACGAACCGGATAACCTCAGTTGATCGCTATCCACGGGCTTGCAGCCAAAGAGCGTTAAGTCCGACAGGCTCCTGGACAATACTGTCTCGCTCCAAGGTTCTCGCCCTCCTTCCTCCCGGAGGGCGATTTTGTTTCCCTGATAACACTCTCACTGTAAAAAACTTCGATGTTTGCCCGGAAGCGTGTAATATGCGCCTGCATTCATACGGAGTGGGTTCTTTAAGGAGCCTGGAGGATTTTAACCATTTTTATGCATCCACGCAGACTTGCACAGCCTCTTTAGGGAGACTCTGATTAATGAGTGGAATTTCTCGATTAATAGAATTGTTCAGTTTTTGCTTAAAAATGGAGCTAATAGTCACTCTATTAGGGAGATTTTTAAGCAAAAAATGGGCGATTCTAGATTCGAGAAAACCGCTCACGACTTATTCAGAGTCTCCTTAGCCCATTTACGTCTCTTATAACTGTTACAAGACAAGGAATATAAATGCCTTTCCCAGATGCTTTTTATCGTTGGCGACCTCATCCCTGGCATGGATTAGATGCAGGTGAAGATGCGCCTGAAATCGTCAACGCTTATATCGAAATCACACCCTTTGACCCGGTTAAATATGAAACTGAAAAGAAAACAGGCTATTTAATGGTTGACCGTCCCCAGCGAGCCTCCTCGTTGCAACCTTCGCTCTATGGGTTTATCCCAAGAACCTATTGCGGGAAGCGAACAGCCTTACTCATGGGTGATGACCTGAAAGGTGACAAAGACCCACTGGATATTTGCGTCTTCTCGGAACGCCCTATTACCCGCTCCGATATTTTACTCCACGCACGTGTCCTGGGCGGTTTACCGATGATTGATGACGGTGAAGCCGACGATAAAATTATTGCTGTACTGGCCACTGATAACATCTGGGGTGATGCACGCGAGCTGGATGATCTGCCACATGTACTGATTGAAAGACTAGATCATTATTTCAGAACCTACAAAATGCTACCCGGCAAGAAGAGCAGTGTGGAAATTGGTAAACCCTACGGCCGGGAACATGCACAAAAGGTCATTAGTGCATCCATGCAAGACTACCTGGATCATTACGGCGAATAACAGGTTCATACTGGCTGGTATATTTACATGGCTTACATGGCGTCCTTCATAAAAGCTGACAGGTAGACTGGAGGCCCACACAACACCGTTTGTTGGGCTTCCCTCGTCAGCGCCAACCCACCCGTTGCTTTTCAGTAGACGGCCTGTTTATTACAAACACAGGAGAAGCAAGCTACCGTTTATCGACTTCCCATGTCCCACCTGTGCGGTTTATTGCCCCCTCCTGTTCTTGCGGCAGAAATAAATAGCTTTATTTATTCAACCACTTAACCCAAACTCCCTGAACAGGTATCAGCCCCTTAAGGCCTTGAATAAAATATACCACCTTTTCCCTGGGGATAAATTACGGTACTATCCGCACCACAAAAAATGACCCATGCCAAAACCCGGTATTTACCATGAAATTCATTCCTACTGTGACTGGCGTACTTATCACCGCCCTGAGCCTCGCCTTTTTCTTTGGTCAGGCAAACTCTGATACGGCACAGCCCGCTGCAAGTAACACGCCACACCCTGTTTCGGTGGAAAAAAATCACCCACTGGCAATGGCACATGAGCAACTAAAAAAGGCGTATGAAGATTATAACAAGGGAGATCTGGCTGCTGTACAGAAAGAACTAAACATCGCCAGTCAGTGGCTACAGAATTCAAATATTAGCCAGGATACAAAAACCCGCGATGAAGCAGCCAGATTAAATAGTGACATTCAGCAGTTACAACAAAAAATCTCCCGGCCAGGTACTCAAAAAAAACCCGAAGAAGAACATGAAAGTGCAATCAGCCGTATCTGGCATCGTAGTACCGCACTGGTTGAACGAGAAATTCAACAGGCAGCCAAAGGCTGGGCTGAAACCACTGCCGCTAACAAAACCCTGAAATACCTGGTCGATGCGCGGCTGCATTTCCATTATGCCGAGCATGATCTGTTCATTAGCCGAAATCGTGAAAAGGCGAATAGCGAACTACAGCAAACACTGCTTTATCTGGACAGGGCCAGCAAGGTAGCCAACCCTGAAGCACAGCAAAAAATTATGGCACTCAGAGCCGAAATTCAGTCACTGGCCAGCACTGCCAAACCTGACCCGGAACAGGTGCGTATTATCAATGCACTGAATACTGCTCAGACAGCTATTCAAGACAGCAGCCAGGGAGCTCCTGCTGAAATACGGAACAGGCTCACCCGTATCGCCACCGATATCAGCCAACTAAAGCAGGATATCGGTTCACTGGAAAATAAACAGCATTACGAAGCAATCATGCAAAAGCTCCAGGCACTTGATACTGCACTATGACACCTGGAAATAAATAACAGTGTACACAGACTAAAAAATAATAGCGTAACAAGGCTCCTTTATGACACAAGAACAGCACAAGGCCACAACGAAAGAACGTATCAAAAAGCGACTCGCGTCTGTCATTCTTTTTATCATGTTAGGTGTCTTCCTGGCATACGAAGAACCTACTATAGAAATAGCCTGGGTTACTGCCATTTTGTTACTCACCATCTATTTGTTTGCTTTTGAAATTGTCGATGTCGATATTGCTGCCGTCAGTATCATGGTACTCTTGGGCCTCACCAGTCTATTCGCCCCGATTATGGGGCTCGAAAAAGGCCTGGTTGATCCCAACCGTCTCTTTGACGGCTTTTCCAGTAATGCTGTGATGTCAATTATAGCGGTGATGATTATTGGTGCCGGACTGGATAAAACCGGGATCATGTCCAAAGTTGCCGCCTTTATTCTGAATGTCGGAGGTACCTCTGAAAAACGTATCATTCCTATCGTTTCATCGACAGTAGCGTTTATCTCCTCTTTTATGCAAAACGTGGGAGCGGCGGCTCTGTTCCTGCCCGTTGTTGCCCGTATATCGGCACGCTCAGGGTTACCAATGTCCCGCCTGCTTATGCCAATGGGCTTTTGTGCCATTCTTGGTGGTACCGTTACCATGGTAGGTTCTTCGCCTCTTATCTTGCTAAATGACCTTATCCTGACCTCAAACAGCGCACTCCCCGCCGACCAGCAAATGCAGACCTGGGGCTTATTCTCCGTCACACCGATTGGTATTGCACTGGTGGCAACGGGTGTTATCTATTTTGTCATTGCTGGACGCTTTGTCCTACCTGCGACCAAAAGCGAAAGTAGCACCAGTGGCTCTGACGCGATGAAATATTTCCATGATGTTTACGGCATCAATTACGAGTTGTTTGAAGTTGTCATCCCGGATGACAGTGACTTAATTGGCATGCAACTGGATGATGTGGAAACCATTTACCGGGTCAGGGTCATCGCTACTAAACTACCTGGTCAGGAAACCCGCGTAGGCCCCGGAGCACTGGATCGTGATACGGGCTTGCAAGCAGGTATGGTACTGGGTGTCGTTGCGGAACCAGAAGACCTGAACCACTTTATTGAAAAATATGGTCTGAAACGCAGGGATGAATTACGCACCTTTGCCGAAGCACTTGCCAGTACCAAGGCCGGTATTGCCGAAGTGGTTATTCCACCCAGCTCCAAACTCATTGGCAAAAGTGCCCGTGATGTATGGATGCGTAAAACTTATGGTATTGCCATGGTGGGTCTGCATCGTGACGGTGAAACAATGCATGAAGGCGAGGATATCCGTAACATGCCTTTACATTCTGGTGACACGCTTGTTGTGCATACCACCTGGGAAACCCTGATGCGACTGGAGAAAGATCCCAATTTTGTCGTCATCACAACAGAATATCCCCGTGAAGAGCTACGCCCCCAAAAAGTCGTGTGGGCGGGTATTTTCTTCTCCATTGCACTTTCCATGGTGCTGTTTACCGATATCCGTCTTTCTATCGCCCTGCTCACCGGTGCCATCGGCATGGTATTATCCGGTGTACTCACTATTGATGAGGCCTATGAAGCTGTTTCCTGGAAAACGGTCTTTTTATTAGCCAGCCTTATTCCATTGGGGCTCGCAGTTGAGCAAACAGGGACAGCTAAATGGATAGCAGATCAAACCCTCTCTGTTGTCGGAGATATGCCTATCTGGGTGATTCAGCTATCCATTGCTGGACTGGCCACTTTCTTTACCCTGGTGATGTCCAATGTTGGTGCTACTGTCTTGCTGGTGCCACTGGCGGTCAATATTGCACGCGGAGTAGGAGCCGACCCGGCTCTCTTTGCACTCACCGTAGCCATTGCAACATCTAACTCATTCCTGATTCCGACGCATCAGGTCAACGCCCTGACCATGGGACCCGGCGGCTATCGAGTCCCTGATTTTATGCGGGCAGGCAGTGTGATGACCATTTTGTTCCTGATCGTTATGATGATCATGCTGAACCTTCTCTATTAAGTCACCGACACCAGTTAAGTGAGCAAGCAATGAATCCACGCTGTTACCTGTCGCAATCATCCCATATAGCCACCCTACTAGCTAAACTGCCAGCACTGCTTGCCTTTTTCTTCTCTTTCTGGCTGTTTCCTGGGCAGGCACTTGCCGAAGGAACATCACATACGCCACTGGACTTAACCCACAGTACTGTGGGTTTTGCGGCCATTGCCGTTTTCCTGGTAGCCTATTTGCTGGTGATGGCAGAAGAATATACGCACCTGCGTAAATCCAAGCCGGTGATTATCGCCGCCGGTATTATATGGGCAATGATAGGGGTGGTTTATATGAACCACGGCATGTCCGAAATGGCTGAACATGCTGTACGCCACAACCTGCTGGAATACGCCGAGCTTATGCTGTTCCTGCTGGTTGCGATGACCTATATTAATGCCATGGAGGAACGGGGTGTCTTTGATGCACTACGCACCTGGCTGATCAAAAAAGGCTTCAGCTTCCGCACGCTCTTCTGGCTAACAGGCTTCCTGGCATTTCTGATTTCCCCGGTAGCAGACAACCTGACTACGGCTCTGCTTATGTGTGCCGTAGTACTGGCAGTAGGTGGCGACAACACCCGTTTTGTTGCCATATCCTGTATCAATATCGTCGTTGGTGCCAATGCTGGTGGTGCCTTCAGCCCCTTTGGTGACATTACAACACTCATGGTCTGGCAAAAAGGTATGGTGGATTTCTGGGGCTTCTTTGCCTTGTTTGTTCCCGCCCTGGTGAATTTTGTTGTTCCTGCTGCCATCATGCATTTTTCCATTCCCAAAGAAAATCCTGTTGCAAATACCGAACACGTTTCCATGCGACGTGGAGCCACGCGCATTATTATCCTTTTTTTATTAACTATCGTAACCGCCGTTAGCTTCCATAACTTTCTGGGACTACCACCCGTTATCGGCATGTTGACCGGGCTGGGATATCTGCAAGTTTTTGGTTATTTCCTGAAAAAAACCGCTCGCAAGGATCAACCACCTACCCATCAACCCAATCACCGAGATACCAATGGTACAATCGGTGATGTGGTTGCTTTTGATGTCTTTAGCAAGATTGCAAGGGCAGAGTGGGATACCCTGCTTTTTTTCTACGGCGTCGTGCTCTGTGTTGGTGGCCTTGGTTTCCTGGGATATCTGGGTCTGGCCTCGGATCTTATGTACAACCAGTGGGGCGCAACACCAGCCAATATCACCGTAGGTATACTCTCCGCCATCGTTGATAATATACCGGTTATGTTTGCAGTACTCACCATGCAACCGGATATGAATACTGCACAATGGCTACTGGTCACGCTGACCGCCGGTGTTGGTGGCAGCCTGTTATCCATTGGTTCGGCCGCGGGTGTCGCCCTGATGGGACAGGCACGGGGGCAATATACCTTTTTTAGCCACCTGAGATGGACACCGGCTATCGCTTTGGGGTATGTTGCCAGTATTCTCGTCCATATGTGGATCAATTTCTAGCCCGAAATTTTCATGAATATGCTCTAATATCTCTTGTGGAATCAATAGACAAGCGAGATGGAGCATAATTTGTGAATCTTCCGGGTCAGGAGACTGTCCAGGAATAGGAAGCGTAGCGAAAATCACAGGAGTGACATAGACATAAAAGCTTTCTTCTCACTCAATGGAGCAAGGCGTGAAAATTATTATTCTCGGTGCAGGCCATACAGGAGCATCGGTCGCACGTAGCCTGGCCAATGAGGGCAATGACGTGGTCGTCATTGATATCAACGCCGAGCATCTGCGAGAGTTACAGGATAAGGTCGATATTGCCACTATTTGTGGTGTTGGAACCTATCCAGACTCCTTACAACGCGCCAATATGCAAGAGGCTGACCTGTTGATTGCCGTTATGCAACGGGATGAGGATAACATTACCGCCTGCCATATAGCCTGGAGCTTATACCGCCCTCCCCTGATTATCGCCCGTATTCGAAATGCCCACTATCTCAATCATCCCGAACTCTTCACCAAAGACTCGATCCCTGTTGATGCACTGATAAGCCCCGAATCCCTGGTCACTCAATATCTGCGCCGCTTGATTGAATATCCCGGGGTACACCAGTTGCATGATTTTGCCAATGCTTCACTCAAACTGGTTGCACTTGAAATTCACACACATGCTAAAGCTGTCGATCTTGATCGCGAAACCCTGCAACGCCTGCATCCGGCCATCAAATGGCTGGGGCTTTTCCATGAACATACCGTCATAACCGCAGCGCAACACGCTCGCCTTACCCCGGGTGACAAGCTTCTCTATCTGGTACTCGCCCCTGAACTCGCTAACAGTGTTGACCTGTTTCTCGCTGAGAACAAGCCTTATAAACGTATCATTCTGGCGGGAGGTGGTCATGTTGGCAAGCGCCTTGCCAGGGCATTGCAAGATACATTTAAGGTCAAAGTGGTAGAGAAAAACCCACAACGTGCCAATCAAATCGCCGAAGATCTCGAAAAAACCATGGTGCTGTGTGGTGATGCCACAGACCGTGATTTGCTGGTGGAGGAAGGTATCAGAGACAGTGATGTTTTTTGCGCCCTGACTTCCAGTGATGAAGCCAATATTCTTTCCAGCATGCTCGCCAAAAAACTGGGCGTACGAAATACACTTTGCCTGGTAAACAAACCCGCTTACGTGGATATGATCCCTAAAAGCGCCATGGATACTGTCTTTTCTCCCGAGAAAATCACCTCAGCAACGATTTTACGCTATGTCCGCAAAGGTGGGATTATCGATGTCTGTCCACTGCATGGCAGTACGCTTGAAGTACTGGAAATTATCGTTGAAGGTAATCAGGAAACTTCACGTGTTGTAGGCTTGCCAACGGAACAGCTGGATTTGCCCGATGAGGTTTCCCTGTGTGCGCTGGTGCGTGGAGATGAGGTACTGAACTTAACCACAAACCCGACCATTCAAACACGCGACCACCTCATTCTCGTTGTACCGGCAAAACAAATATCAGCCATAGAGAAGTATTTCCGTGTGTTAGTGTAAGATAAACACTTTGTAACTATTCAGCGTAATTCGTAACTGCTCAGATTGTGCTCGTGTTGTTCGAGTTCAAGGCGAAAGCGCGGAGTTTGTAAGTATCAATAAGCACTTTCAACGTAGAAGCCGGACAACATGAGTGCAAGCTGAGTAGTTACAACACTTTTTATTTCCCAGATTCTGTAATATCAGTTGATTCACTCAATCTTGCAGCCAGGTATTTAATGGATTTTCGTTTATTGCAAAAGATCTTTGGTTTACTACTGATTATATTTAGTTTCAGTATGTTGCCACCTATCTTTGTGGCCTACCAGAATTACCATCAGGATCAGATACCGTTTACTGAAACATTTTTTATCATGTTATCTATTGGTATCGTGCTATTTTTGCCGGTTCGTCACTATGAAAAAGAACTGAGAAACCGGGAAGGTTTTATCATTGTTACCCTGTTCTGGGTAATCTTCAGCGCATTAGGCGCTATCCCCTTTCTGCTGTCAGACTATGTCTCAATGTCAGTAACCGATGCCGTTTTTGAATCCATGTCGGGTTTCACCACGACGGGTGCTACTGTCATCACCGGGCTGGATTATTTACCTCGTTCACTCCTGTTCTACCGGCAGGAACTACAATGGTTTGGTGGTATGGGGATCATCGTTCTCGCCGTCGCCATTTTGCCTGTGCTGGGTATTGGCGGGATGCAGCTGTTTAAGGCCGAAGCCCCAGGCCCCATCAAAGATGCCAAGTTAACACCCCGTATTACCGGTACTGCCAAGGCACTTTACCTGATTTACCTGGTCATCACGATTGTATGTGCTGTTACCTATAAGCTTCTGGGTATGAACTGGTTTGATGCTATCTCCCATAGCTTGTCTACTGTAGCGAATGGTGGTTTTTCAACACATGACGCAAGCTTTGCCTGGTTTGATAGTGCTGCGCTGGAAATTGCCGCTATTTTTTTCATGATCCTGTCCGGAGTAAATTTCTCCCTGCACTATGCAGCCTGGCATTCCCGAAGCCTGAAATCCTATTGGCAAGATACCGAGCTCCGTGCTTACCTCATGATTTTGCTGATCAGCAGCATCCTTGTCTCTGGCTATCTTGCCATCCATGACGGCTACCAGGCAGCGATGGCCGACCTGCATCACGGCACCTTTCAGCTGGTTTCCTTTATGACAACATCCGGTTTTGGTGTTGCCGAGTTCACCTCCTGGCCTACATTTATTCCGGTTTTACTGATTTTTACCGGATTTATCGGTGGTTGTGCCGGTTCGACCGCAGGTGGTATTAAAGTGATACGCATTGTGCTACTGGCCAAACAGGGACTACGGGAAATCAAGCAGCTGATTCATCCCAATGCCTTATTACCCATTAAACTTGGCAAACGAAAGGTTGAAGAACGTGTAACCAGTGCAGTATGGGGGTTTTTTGGCTTATATATTGTTTCCTTCGGCCTGTTAATGCTTCTGATGATGGCAGCCGGAGTAGATCAGGTCACTGCTTTTTCAGCTGTCGCAGCCTGCATCAACAATGTAGGGCCCGGGCTGGGCGAAGTGGCTTCCAGTTTTACCAGCATGAGCGACTTCGTAAAATGGCTAAGCATTTTTGCCATGTTATTGGGTCGCCTGGAGATATTTACCGTGCTGGTTCTATTCTCGCCCACTTTCTGGAGAAACTGACAGTTGACAATCGAGCCGTGAAGAAAAAACGCCTGCTTTTTTGTACCTATTCCAGTATCTATTCTAGCCTGGTACTGGACAGCCTGTTAAAGTCTGATCATATTGAAGTGACCGGGATTGTTAATTCAACCCGCTTACTCAAGCCTTCCTATGGCATATTTCGTGGTGCACTGAGCTTCATTTACCTGACTGGATGGCGCTATGCCAGTTACCTGTTTATGGTCACTGACCTGTTTCGGCTACTGCACCCCTTGAGCCACCATAAAAGCGTACATGCCCTGGCCCGGCAGCATCATATCCCCCTGCTGGATACCCGAAATATAAATACGGAAGGCGGTCTTGAGTTTGTCCGGCAACACCGCCCCGATATACTGTTAGCCGCACATTTTAACCAGCTCCTTAAACCCACTGTATTACAAATTCCAACCATTGCAGCACTGAACATTCACCCCTCTTTACTGCCTGCTTACCGGGGTGTTGACCCTGTATTATATGCCTTGCTCCAGCATGAAAAGCAACTGGGGGTCAGTGTTCACCTCATGGATGACTGTTTTGATACCGGGCCTGTTATCTGTCAGCAAGCCCTGAACATAAGCGTAGAAGACAGTGTGTTTACAGCCAATCTGAAACTGTTTGCCCATGGAGCAAGCATCGCACTACAGATAATAGAAAACGGCTTGCCTCTATCACTGGACGCTTTATCTCCTGCTCCTTGCAGCCAAAAACAGAAAATCACCCATTACGATTCATGGCCCAGCAGAAACCAGTTAAAACAGCTCTCCTGCCAGGGCTATCGATTGCTGCGCCTACGACACTATCTTAGCGCCCTGAAATCGGATTGAAACGACTCCTGCTTGTTATTCCAATAACACACCCTGCCAGTTCTTCTATCGCGAACACAGCCTCCACAGGTGGACTCAAGCGCGAGTTACTGTGCCAGACAACATAGTCTGTCTGCGCTGATTCGTGAGCAAAGTGACGATAGCTATCAGGCAGGCTTGGTACATGATCACCATACACACACAGCACTGTTTCTTTGTTTCTCCTGATAAAGGCTTCACGCAATCCAGCAAACATCCGGTCTGCATTTCGCAAGTGCCTTAAATAGACTGTCAAGTCATTATGCTGCTCAGGAGGTGGCTCTGTATACAGCTGTTCACAATCTTCGGGAGTGGCTGTTTCCAGATGAAATGGGCCGTGATTTTCCATCGTGATGGCAAATATAAAAATTGGATGTTCCTGCTCCGCCATCAGCTCCAGAATTTTCTGTGCCACTGCCTCGTCGGCAATATACGGCCCTGCTCTCTGACGCGGGTCAAAGTCGTGAATATCAATAAACTGATCAAATCCCATCTTTGGGAAAACCGCGTTACGGTTAAAAAAAGTAGCCGCATGTGGATGGATACAGACACAAAAATAACCCTGTTCACGGTAATAGCGTGCCAATGAATCAAGTGCCTCCCACTGCTGCAAATAATAGTAGGGATAAAACTGATAAAACCCCAGCTGCTTCACCGCAATACCCGTTAAAAAAGAAAACTCTGTACGCAAGGTATTGGCTCCCCAGGCAGGAACCGTCAAACACCCTGCAAATTCTGCCTCCTCACAGAGCTGATCAAAATGTGAGAGTATGTCAGGCTGGATCGCGGCACCCATACGCCTGGCATCAAAGAAAGACTCACTTTGAATAACAACCACATCTGCCCCGGAGCCTGTTGCCACGGGCTTTGCTTCTGCTTGCCTCGCCATTATCGCTGTTTGTAGCACTGCGTCTACGTGCTGCTGGTGTTTTGTCGTGTTAGCCTGAACGGCATAGCCCAGCAGCGTAGCCAGCAAACCGAACTGCTGGACATCACTGACCGGTTCAAGTGAAAAATGAAAAGTGAGTGCCAGGCGGTGAATCACAACAACAGAAAACAGTAAAAAAGCAAGCAGACCGGCAATAGACCCATAAGAAAGAGGCATCATTGGCTCATAATAAAGACCGGCCACAACCAGGACAGTCGTCACTCCGGGAACCGCTATCAATGACGCCCATCCAAGGAAAGGCAAGTAAAGCCGGGGATGCCGGAAAGCCTGCGAGAACATGACGATATCAGAAAAAACCAGCGGTTCACGCAGCGTCCTGTATTTGGCATTACTGACCACCACCAGCAAACTAAAGATGACGACGACAACCGCCCCTGCAAACAGTGAGCGCTGTACAAGCATTAATACAGCACTGTACAGTGCCCCCATAGTCAGCGCATGCAACCCAGAAGCAGCTGGGGAGCGTTTGAAAAGGAGGCTCCGGGGTTGCAGGATCGTTTCGCCATAAAAAGACAGCACCAGCACACCCGTCATGACGGCAATGATGGTAATAAACACACTCACCCGTAGCAGGTTCGGATCCGGCAAGCCGACGCCCTGTCACACACAAGACGAAACGTCTGCATAGCGGGATCAGCCTTTGTTCGCGCTAAAAGTAGCACTCAATAATCTGGCCGTAATATCGACCACCGGTATGACCCGGTCATAAGACATCCGGGTTGGCCCAACAACCCCCAGCACACCGATTGAGCCATCTTCAGTTTGATAGGTCGATGTCACCAGACTGCAATCATCAAATGCCTGGTAGCCGGACTCACTGCCAATAAATATCTGTACACCCTCTGCATCCAGTGCCGTATTCAACAAATCCAGCATTTGTCGCTTTTCCTCGAATGCATTAAACAAATCACGCAGTTTATCCATATCAGACAAATCATGGCACTGAATCAGATTACTCTTCCCCGCCATAATGACATTATCCTGCTCAGCCGTGTCCACGGTTGTAAAGGTCTGCTCTGCCAGCTCAACCGCCAGCCGCATATGACGATCCACATCGTTACAGACATTTTTCATATCTTCCAGCAAACCCTGTTTTACCTGTTGCAAGGTTTGCCCCTGCAATGTTTCATTCAGATAATTCGTCGCCTGTTGTAACTCTGATGTGCTATACGCACGCTCAACTTCCAGTAATTTATTCTGTACTTCCCCATCCGTGAGCACCAGTACAACCAGAACCTGTGTGGATGAAAGCCCGATAAACTCAATACGCCGGAGCCCCACGTGGGTACGGCTCGGCAGGGTAACAATGCCGGCCAGCCGGGTAATTCCTGAAAGGACTACCGAAGCAGACTGAATCAGGTCGGAAGGGGTATTGGGGACGTTAATACTGACTTTAAGCTGATCCAGTGTGTGCTGATCCAGGGCTTGCACGCTCACCAGCGAATCAACAAATACCCGGTACCCCCTCGCTGTCGGTATCCGTCCAGCAGAAGTATGCGGGGCATGTATCAGACCCTTTTTCTCAAGATTAGCCATCGCATTGCGAATGGTAGCAGGGCTGAGTGCCAATCCACTCTGACTGGCCAGTGTTGTTGATGCGACAGGGTGCCCACTTTGAATATACTGTTCAACCAGAACCTTGAGCAGATGTTTGGCTCGTTCATTTAGCTCAGGGAAAGATTCGGGTTGTTTCTTCATTAACAGGCGTTACCGTTGATTTAGCGTAGCATTGAGTCAATTCTATCCATTGCTTTTTGCAGATTTTCCATACTGGTGGCATAAGAGAGGCGAATATAACCGGGCATCCCAAAAGCAGAACCGGGAACCAGTGCCACGCCAGTTTTATCCAGCAGGCGCTCGGCAAACTGTGCATCGGTTTCGATACCATCCAGCTGCGCTATCATTGCTTCAATGTTTGGAAAACTGTAAAAGGTACCATCTGAAGGAATACAGCGCATCCCCCGGATCTGGCCGATGGCCTCTACCACAAAATTATGGCGCTCTTCAAAGGATTTCAACATGGTTTGAATAAAACTCTGGTCGCCATTGAGCCCTGCGGCAGCTGCTACCTGGGCAATAGAACAGGGGTTTGAGGTGCTTTGCCCCTGCACTTTTTTCATCGCCTGAATGAGCGTTTTGGGCCCACCCGCAAAGCCAATACGCCAGCCTGTCATGGCATAGGCCTTGGAGACACCATTAAAAACCACGCACCGGTCTGCCAGCTCCGGTGTTGCATTGAGGATATTCACAAAGGGTGTATCGCCAAAGAGAATATGTTCATACATGTCGTCTGTAGCGACAACAATACCCGGATGCTTGAGCAATACCTGCCCAAGTGCAGCCAGTTCTTCCCGGCTGTAAGCCACACCGGTCGGGTTGGAAGGGCTGTTAATAAAAAACAGGCGGGTTTGGGGAGTAATTGCTGCTTCCAGCTTCTCTGCGGTTAATTTGAAGTGATCCTCAATACCCGCTTCTACAAAGACGGGAACACCTCCTGCCAATGCTGCCATATCCGGATAAGATACCCAGTAAGGTGCCGGAATAATCACCTCATCACCATCATTTAACAAGGCCTGACACAGGTTATACAAACACTGTTTGCCTCCCGTCGAAGCAATCACTTCATTCAGGCTATAATCCAGATTATTGTCGCGCTTAAATTTGTCAACAATAGCCTGCTTGAGCTCTGGAATACCATCCACCGGGGTATAGCGTGTACGTCCATCTTTAATGGCCTGAATACCCGCTGCACCAATAAAGTCTGGCGTATCAAAATCAGG
Organism: Thiotrichaceae bacterium; assembly: GCA_015490895.1. Lineage (GTDB taxonomy): Bacteria > Pseudomonadota > Gammaproteobacteria > Thiotrichales > Thiotrichaceae > HyVt-477. Next base: position 18,090 of record WFWY01000150.1, read on the forward strand.
CTCTCCGACCCCAAGACCAATAATATCCCGGCCTTCTGCCTTAAGTCGTTGCGAAAGGGCTGAAATAGCCAGTGTTTGCGAAGGTTGAACACGCTGGATACGATCAGAAAGCTGAATACTCAATGTTACGACTCCCGGAAAATAAAAAAGCTTAACGATCTCATCTCCTTCCTCACATTTCTCCTATGAAACCGAAGCCGAATCGCCACAAAACTGCTACCATTATGACCCAGAATAATCAGACTGAAAACCCCGTTTATGCAGATGCCATCCAAGCCCTTTAAAATTCATGCTGCTTATCAACCCGCGGGTGATCAGCCCGGTGCCATCCAGTCACTGGTGACCGGGTTGAACGATGGCCTGGTGCATCAAACACTACTTGGCGTCACCGGCTCCGGCAAAACCTATACCATTGCCAATATTATTGAAAAAACTCAGCGTCCCACTATCATCATGGCGCACAACAAAACACTAGCCGCACAGCTCTATGGAGAAATGAAAACCTTCTTCCCGGAAAATTCTGTGGAGTATTTTGTTTCCTACTATGACTACTATCAACCTGAAGCTTACGTCCCCGCCTCAGATGTCTATATTGAGAAAGATGCTTCCATCAATGACCACATTGAACAGATGCGCCTCTCGGCAACCAAAGCCCTACTGGAAAAAAAGGACGTCATTATCGTTGCCACGGTATCCGCTATCTATGGTCTGGGGGATCCCAGGTCATACCTGAAAATGATGCTACACCTGGATCGGGGGGATACGGTTGACCAACGCACTATCTTACGCAGACTGGCAGAGCTGCAATACACGCGTAATGATATTGAACTCAGTCGTGCAACCTACCGGGTACGTGGTGATGTGATTGATATCCATCCGGCAGAATCAGACCGGGAAGCTATCCGTATTGAACTGTTTGACGATGAAATTGAACAACTCAGTTTTTTCGATCCTCTCACCGGAGAAATCCTGCGCCGTACACCACGCCTGACGGTCTACCCCAAAACCCATTATGTCACACCGCGCGAAGTCCTCCTGGATGCAGTAGAAAATATCAAGGTGGAATTAAAAGAGCGCCTCGCTGAATTACGCGACAACAACCTGCTGGTTGAAGCACAACGACTGGAACAACGCACCCTGTTTGATATTGAAATGATCATGGAAGTGGGCTATTGCTCGGGTATCGAAAATTATTCTCGCTACCTCTCCGGGCGCCAGGCCGGTGAACCGCCACCCTGTCTGTTCGACTACCTCCCTGACGATGCGCTGGTAGTGATTGATGAATCACATGCTACCGTGCCACAAATCGGTGCCATGTATAAAGG
>WFWY01000151.1 GCA_015490895.1 Thiotrichaceae bacterium
ATGCAGAGGTGTTCGAAATAAGCGTTTAATTGTAACTTATTGTTTCACAATAAATTTTTCAGACATGGTCTTTGGCGACCCGCATCAGGATAAAATTAATAACAAGCCTCGGGCGTTGATAACACCGGTAACGTGGAGCCATGTGAGACGTAATTTTTGTAATTTTAATCGAGTCTTTTTGACATGAAGGTGTCACCAAGGATCTCAATATCAGGAGGAGGCTGTATGTTGAGTAGAAGATATTCAGTAGATATATCGTCAATCAACCCATTGTCGCGAGTACCACTATTTGTTGTGCAAAGAGCCAGGAGTGTTTTGTGCTCTCTGGGGTCAAAGCTATCTAAAGGGCTTTTGTTTACACTCTTTTTTCTACCTTTTTCAGCCTTTGCAGAATATGGTCTGAACCTGACGGAAGGGGTCACTCCCGTTAGTAAAAATATTTATGGCCTGCACATGCTCATATTCTGGGTCTGTGTGGGCATTGGTGTAATCGTCTTCGGTGTGATGATTTATTCTATTATCTTCCATCGTAAATCCCGGGGTGCGAAAGCTTCTAACTTCCATGAGAGTACAACGATCGAACTTGTCTGGACTTTGGTTCCTCTGGCTATCCTGATTGCGATTGCTTTCCCGGCTACCAAGGTGCTGATTGATCTTGAAAATACGGATAAGGCTGATATGACAGTGAAGATCACGGGTTATCAGTGGAAGTGGCAGTATGAATATCTGGATAACGGTGTTAGCTTCTTTAGTAACCTTTCCAAAGAGTCAAATGACAAGAGGCAGTTGGGTGCGGGTGGTGATTTTCCTGAAAACTATTTGCTGAATGTGGATCGTCGGCTGGTGTTGCCCGTGGATACGCGTATTCGCTTTTTGATGACATCCAATGATGTCATCCATTCCTGGTGGGTGCGTGACCTGGGTGTGAAGCAGGATGCTAACCCTGGATTTATCAATGATGCCTGGGCTACTATTGAGAAGCCTGGTGTTTACCGGGGGCAATGTGCAGAGCTATGTGGTAAAGATCATGGGTTCATGCCTATTGTCGTTGAGGCAAAAAGTAAAGAAGATTATGCGGCCTGGGTTAAAGAGCAGCAGGCATTGCAAAAAGCAGCTGCAGCAGCCGGAGAGCGTGAGTGGAGTAAAGATGAGCTTATGGTGCAAGGCCAAAAAGTCTATAGTACTTCTTGTGCAGGGTGCCATGGCGTGACAGGCCAGGGTATTCCCGGCACCTTCCCTGCAATGGCAGGTAGTGCTGTTACCACGGGTGATATAAAAGCACATATTGATATTGTTATGAATGGTAAGGCAGGAACTGCAATGCAGGCATTTGGTGGTCAGCTGAATGATAGTGATCTCGCAGCCGTTATTACCTATGAGCGCAATGCCTTTGGCAATAATACGGGTGATCTTGTGCAACCTTCAACCATTAAATCTGCAAGATAGGAGAATAAAACATGGCTACAACAACTTCTGATGTTCAGATTGACATAGATGCCCATGATGAGCATCATCACGGCCCTGACAAGGGACTCATGCGATGGGTGAAGACCACTAACCATAAGGATATAGGTACGTTATACCTCTGGTTCGCTTTTACCATGTTGCTAATTGGAGGTGCGATGGCTATGGTCATTCGTGCCGAGCTGTTTCAGCCGGGCTTGCAGCTGGTTGAGCCACAGTTTTTCAACCAGATGACGACACTGCACGGTTTGATAATGGTTTTTGGTGCCATCATGCCAGCTTTTGTGGGTTTGGCTAACTGGCAGATACCATTGATGATTGGTGCGCCGGATATGGCACTTCCCAGAATGAATAACTGGAGCTTCTGGATTTTACCTTTCGCGGGTGCCATGTTGCTGAGCACCCTGTTTATGGAAGGTGGTGGTCCCGCTTTTGGCTGGACATTCTATGCGCCGTTGTCAACAACCTTTGCTCCCGATAGCACGGACTTCTTTATCTTTGCGATTCATATGTTGGGCTTCTCATCCATTATGGGAGCCATCAATATCATTGCTACGGTCATGAATATGCGTGCCCCGGACATGAAATTGATGGACATGCCACTGTTCGTATGGACCTGGTTAATCACTGCATTTTTGCTGATCGCTGCTATGCCTGTACTGGCTGGGGCGGTTACCATGATGTTGACAGACCGTAACTTTGGCACCAGCTTTTTCGATGCAGCCGGTGGTGGTGACCCGGTTATGTTTCAGCATATCTTCTGGTTCTTTGGTCATCCTGAAGTCTATATCATGATCTTGCCAGCCTTTGGCGTGGTTTCACAGATTATCCCTACCTTTGCACGAAAGCCATTGTTTGGTTACAGCTCAATGGTTTATGCAACGGCATCTATTGCCTTGCTGTCTTTCGTGGTATGGGCGCATCATATGTTTCTGACGGGAATGCCAATAGCAGGTCAGATGTATTTTATGTATGCGACGATTATGATCTCGGTGCCAACAGGTGTGAAAGTCTTTAACTGGGTAACAACGATGTGGCGCGGTTCGATGACTTTTGAAACACCGATGTTATGGGCAGTTGCTTTTGTTATTCTGTTTACCATCGGTGGTTTTTCCGGTCTGATGTTGGGTGTTGCCCCGGTTGATATCCAGTACCATGATACCTATTTTGTTGTGGCACACTTCCACTATGTATTAGTAACAGGGGCTTTATTCTCCATTATCGCTGCGGTCTTCTACTGGCTGCCTAAATGGTGTGGACGTATGTATAACGAAAAACTCGCCAAGATTCATTTCTGGTGGGCAGTTATCTCGGTCAATGTCCTGTTCTTTCCCCAGCATTTTCTGGGGCTGGCCGGTATGCCTCGTCGAATTCCTGATTATTCCACTCAGTTTGCCGATTTCAATATGATCTCGAGTATTGGTGGATTTGCATTTGGTGCTTCCTTCCTGCTGCTAACGTATATCATCGTGAACTGTATCCGTAATGGTGAACCTGTTAAGGATGAAAGAGTTTGGGAGAGTGCCAGGGGGCTGGAATGGACAGTTGCTACACCCGCTCCTTATCACACCTTTAACGAGCCACCCAAGAAAGCTGAAATTTTGAATGAATCAAGTCACATTGGTGCTCACTAATAAAGGTGGAAAGTTTGAGTAAATCAACCAACATGAGTCAGGGGCAGATCCAGCGCCAGCGACAGGGAGCGGTAAAGACAGCTCTCATCGTTGGTGCTGTTGCACTGGGTATTTTTTTGTTAACACTTTATCTGAATTTCGGCTCATGAGTCAGCGTGGAATCAACCGGAGTTTCTGGATTAAGCTAGGCCTGGTTCCTGTCGGGATGTTTGCGTTTGCATTTGCCCTTGTTCCTTTGTATGACGTTTTTTGCGAAGTAACAGGGCTAAATGGCAAAACTAACACTAGCTCGGCTTCGGTGGATCTGGGTCGTTCGTATGAAGTGGATCAAAGCCGGGTTGTTACCGTTGATTTTCTGGCTGCGACTGCGCCTGGTTTCCCGGTCAGGTTTTATCCTAAAGTAAAACAGTTGAATGTCATTCCCGGCAAGATGTACACCATTAAGTATATTGCTGAAAATCGTTCAGATGCTGTCATTGTGGGTCAGGCAGTGCCAAGTGTTGCGCCTGGAGAAGCAGCTCAACACTTCAAGAAGATTGAATGTTTTTGTTTTACTAATCAAACATTTCAGCCAAAAACTCCTGTTGAAATGCCAGTCAGTTTCATTGTTGAGCCAGATTTAAGCAAGTCGGTATCAAATATCACCTTATCATATAACTTTTTTAGAATTAAAGAATCAGCCGCGTCTAAAGGCAGGAGGAATAATGCAATCTAACAATCAATATTTCGTACCCCACGGTAGTTACTGGCCTATAGTTGGTTCTGTAGGAATGGCTTCCTTGCTCGGTGGTTTTGCCAGCTCATTGCATGGCAATGTGCTGGGCACAGGACTGATGGTTCTCGGTCTTGTCATTATCATTTTTATGGTTTTTGGCTGGATGGGTCAGGTTGTGCTCGAAAGCGAATCGGGGATTTACAATAAACAGGTAGATCGCTCTTTTCGCATGGGAATGGGCTGGTTTATTTTTTCAGAAGTGATGTTCTTTGCGGCTTTTTTTGGCGCACTTTGGTATGCAAGAAATCTGGCGGTGCCCTGGCTTGGCGGTGAGGGTAATAACTTTTTCACCGGGCAGGTGTTATGGCCAGATTTTAAAGCAGTTTGGCCCTTAATACAGGTTCCGGATGTGAGTAAATACACGGTCCCTAAAGGGATTATTCATGCCTGGGAGATACCCGCCATCAATACACTTGCCCTGTTAACCAGCGGCGCGACATTAACATGGGCGCACTGGGCGCTACTGAATAACAAACGTAATCAAATTATTGCAGGTCTTATTGCTACCATTGTACTGGGTGTTATTTTTCTGGCACTACAGGTCGCTGAGTATGGTGAGGCTTATCAACACCTGGATCTAAAGTTAACCTCCGGGATTTACGGTAGCACTTTCTTTATGTTGACAGGCTTTCACGGCTTGCATGTTACTTTGGGTACAATCATGCTGATTGTGATTTTGATGCGTGTTATTCGTGGGCATTTTAATCCGGAGAATCATTTCGGATTTGAAGGTGTTGCCTGGTATTGGCATTTTGTTGATGTGGTTTGGTTAGGTCTGTTTATATTTGTTTACTGGTTATAGCACCGGTGGTTGTTGAGCGGTAGAGCCAATGAAATATATCATCCTTGTTTTTTTCATCTTCATCATCTATAGCCTTGGTTCGGCGCTCTATTACATGATGAAGGATGGTGATGGCTCCAGGCGTATGGTGAAAGCATTAACCATGCGGATAAGCTTGTCTATCCTGTTGTTTATATTTGTTATTTTTGCATTCTGGATGGGCTGGATACAGCCGACTGGCGTAACATGAGAGAGGACTGAAAAACAGGTGTGAGAATCAGTAGCTATAAATTCTCTCCTTCCCTGGTTCCTACGCTTGTTACTTTTGTACTTCTGCCTTTGCTGGTTAGTCTGGGATTCTGGCAACTGGACAGGGCAGATGAGAAACGCACGATAGAAGCGAAAATACATGAGTTAGAAAGAAAAACACCCCTGGAATTAAACAAGGAGTCGGGTGCATCGGAGCAGACATTGCTATCACAAGTCTATAGGTCGGTTATCGTTAAAGGTCGTTATGATGGCAGGCATCAGTTCTTATACGATAACCGGACTTACCTTGGGAAGCCTGGTTATCACGTGCTGACCCCTTTTGTGATGGAAGGTACAGATAAGGTTGTTTTGGTTAATCGTGGCTGGATACCCTATTTGGGACGGCGTGATGACATTCCGGATATATCTCTGGAAGATCGGCAAAGGATGATTACAGGTCGTATTAAAGCGCCTGGTCAATCTATTGTACTGGATGACACCTCTCAGATGGATAGTGGTTTTCCGAAGGTGGTACAGTCACTTTCCCTGGGAGCCATGGGAGCTGAGCTTCAGTATGAGATTTTGCCTGTCGTAATAGAGCTGGATAAATCGGTGGAGGATGGCTTTATACGTGAATGGCAGCCCTACTATGGAAGTATAGAAAAGCATAATGGCTATGCTGCTCAATGGTTTGTAATGGCCGCCGTCTTGCTTTTCCTGTATTTAAAATACAACCTCAAGAAAGAGAAGCTTGAGAAATAGAATACTATTTAATTGATTGGAGGATTTATGGCAGGTTCACACGAAAAACTACCCTGGTTATTTTGGGTACAGCTCATACTGGTTGCGATCGTAGGTACCTTATATCTATTGGCACCTGCACCCGAAAAGCACGGAGAGTCTGCTGGAGAAGGAGCAGCACATGAAGTGAGTGCTGCAAGCAAGCAGGCATTAAAACCAATAGGTGAGGTTGCCGTGAATAATGCATCAGGAGATGCAAGTGGTGGTGCAGCAAGGACAGGGAAGGAAGTGGTTGAGAAGACCTGTCAGACTTGTCACGCGAATGGAGTCGCTAATGCACCCAGGCTGGATGATTCTGCCAGGGCGGATTGGGAGGCGCGTTACGCTAATGGCATGGATAGTTTGATGAAAAATGCTATAGATGGTAAAGGTGCAATGCCCCCAAAGGGAACAGATCCTAGTTTGACAGAGGCAGAGTTGAAGGGTGCTATTGTTTATATGCTTGAAAAAGTAGGTATTACCGTCTCAGAAGCCAGTGGTGCGGTAGCAGCTTCGGAGGTTAAGGAAACCGCAGCCCCGGAAGCATCTGCCAATACATCCAGTGACAATGGCTCTGCTGAAGCAGATACAGTGTCTGCTTCCGTTGCTGTTGAAGCTGAAACTCCAGAGGCCCCACAGGCACCAGCAGCCCCGGAGCCACCAGAAGCAGCAGCTTCAGCTGAGGTAGCTGCTCCAGATGCAGGGGAGTCATCGTCATCAGTGGCTCCTGTTGCTGAAACAGTAGCGGCTACAACAACAACTGAAGCTGCCGGGGCAGCAGAGAAAAGTACGATTAATGGTGCCAAGATTTATAATACAGCTTGCTTTGCCTGTCATGGCACAGGTGCTGCGGGTGCTCCCAAGCTAGGAGACAAAGCAGCCTGGGAGGCTCGGATAGCAACGGGAACCGAGGCTTTGTATCAGTCCGCCATAAAAGGTAAAGGTGCCATGCCTCCAAAAGGGGGGTCTATGAACTTATCGGATGACGAAGTCAAGGCCGTCGTTGACCATATGATTTCCCAGTCACAGTAAACGGTCTTCCATAAGTGATCAGGCTCTTTATGTGATTGGAGAGCATTGAAAAGGCTCCTTAAGGAGCCTTTTTTGTTACGTATATGTAAGTTTTACAAGTCGCCTACTCCTGTACCACTAACTCACGGTAAGCATGCCAGCTTGCATGGCCGATGACGGGCAATGCAATGGCCAGACCAATAAAGAAGAAGCCAATACCGACGGCGATAAGAACAGCAATAGTAGCTGCCCAGCGAAACATGGGGCCGGGGTTTTGTCTAACAGCACGTACACTGGTAGATATGGCTTTTGATACGCTCACTCTACGGTCAATGATCAGGGGAACGGCCACTACGCTGATGGCAAATGCGATTGCTGCAAAGATCAGCCCGGCAAGTAAAAATGTAATAAGAAAGGGCAGGAAGTTGGGTTGGGTGAATAGCGTATTCCAGCTGCTGGCAATAGAATCCGAATTGTCAAGAAACGCATTAATGGCCAGTACCATTAGGCGCACCCAGGACAGCATAATGGCGGCCAGGATGACAAGTACAGTGACTGTTCCAATGCGCCGCTGACTCAGTAATGGCAAGAAGGTTAGTGCCAGGGCTGATGCCAGTACGGCCAGAATGATGCCGCCAACCAGTAATACACCTGCAAAGGGTAATGTCTGTTCGCCCGATAACAATGCCTGCCAGCTGTTGGTGAGTAGTGTGGAACTATCTTCAAAAAACAGGTTGACAAGAAGCATGGCGACACCCGTCCATACGACCATCAACAGGCCAAGAACCAGGGTGAGTCCTAGCAGGCAACGCAAGTTCCTGCCAAGTACCGAAATAGCATGTAACAAAGATGGTTTCTCACCGCTTTCTATGCGCTGGCTCATATCGTAAAGACCTGCAGCAACGGGAGGGCCAACCAGGTAAAATCCTGTGACTATTGCCATAACAAAGAAGGGGTTGGATTTGGTGAGCCAGATAGCTACAGCACCGGCGATTACGAAAAGTACGCCGTATAACAAACTATGGATATTAGCCGTTTTGAAATCCTCAATACCTTTTGCCAGCCAGCGATTAGGTGCAGACTTGCCAATCGAACGGATTTTTATTTTAGAAGTATCTGAGTAACCACTCTCGGGATGTGATGCAGATATTGCCATAATGGATAACCTCTCTATTGATGGTTTTAACCAGATACATTTAATAATCAATGGGTATTCTGGTGTGACCGTTAATTATAGTAGTGGTGAATAATTGTTAATGCCAATAGAGCCTTTTCTAGCCCTGAACCTGAAAAAGAGCACAGATTCAGCTTCTAGAGGAAGCCCAAAAAGCAATCACCTATAATGAATGTAGAACAATATTGATAAAGATCAAGCCAAATAAAGTATTAATCAAAATAAACATTGACAACTATTGATTAAGCTAATAGGCCCTTATGGTCAGGTTGAATTAGGCTCTTATCCAAGATACTGTAGTTCTTCGTTTTTATGTTAGACCCATCCATGAATAGATTACTCGATATTATGCAAAAACTGCGTGACCCTGAGAACGGTTGTCCCTGGGATAAACAGCAAACTTTTGAGAGTATATTTCCGTATACACTGGAAGAGGTACATGAAGTCGGTGATGCTATTGACCGAGCAAATATGACTGACCTGAAGAGTGAACTGGGTGACTTGCTTTTTCAGATTGTGTTTTATGCACAACTGGCAGAAGAGCAGGGGGTATTTACCTTTCAGGATATTGTCACTGGAATTAGTGAAAAAATGATACGTCGACACCCCCACGTTTTTGCAGATACTGTCTATAAAGATGCCGCAGAACAAAAAGCAGCCTGGGAAAAGATTAAACAGCAAGAGCGTGAGAAAAAAACAGAGAGTAGCCTTGTGTTTGACGATATTGCCCAGTCCCTGACTGCATTGCAACGTGGCCAGAAAATACTAAACCGTGTTGCTCAGTCAGGGTTTGACTGGGCAGATTGGCGTCCGGTTATTGATAAGATTTACGAAGAAGTAGATGAAATTATCGAGGCTGTTGAGCAGGGAGAATCACAACAGCGCATTGAAGAAGAGGTCGGTGATTTATTTATTGTTATTACCAATCTGGCACGCCATCTGCAGGTAGATTCCGAAAATGCAGCACGAAAGGCAGTGAATAAATTTGCCAGGCGCTATCAGCGGATGATGGAGATTGTACGTCAGAAGTATCCGGAGACGACAGTGTTCTCCCTGCAACAAATGGATCAGGGTTGGGAACTGGTAAAAAAAGAGGAAAAAATAATATAAACTCTTGACCGGCTCGCCGTGCAAGTACTACGAAATAGTGTATACGTGAATATTCATCAAGCCAGTTATCAATGTCTTATGGAAAGTGACCCTGCAAGCAAAGGTCGCGGTGCCCGGCGACTTTATCGTTGCTGGATGCAGGGTGAATACCGGGTTGGTGAGGCCAGCTCTCCTGTTCACATACCCGCCCCAGGTAGACCCACCAGACCTTTATTAGTGCCGGTTAGCCAGTTAAAACAACGCAAGCTGACCACAGAGGCAGGGCGTGTATCATTGATCCACGCTATTGCTCACATCGAGTTTAACGCGATCAACCTGGCACTGGATGCGGTATATCGCTTTCGGGGAATGCCTGATGCCTATTATCAAGACTGGTTACAGGTCGCTTCAGAAGAAGCCTTTCATTTTTCATTGCTGGAAAAGCGTTTGCATGAAAAGGGTTATGCTTATGGTGATATGGCGGCACATAACGGCTTGTGGGAATCTTGTATCAAGACAGAGCATGATGTGATGGTTCGTATGGCACTGGTGCCTCGTGTACTGGAAGCACGAGGGCTGGATGTTACACCGGGTATGATGCAGCGCTTGCAGCAGGCGGGGGATTCGAAAACAGTCGATATTTTGAAAATTATTTTGCAGGATGAAGTGGGTCATGTGCGAATAGGCTCACACTGGTTTTATTATTGCTGTGAGCAGCGTCAGCTTGACCCCCAGGCAACCTTTATGTCGCTTATTAAACAGTATATGCAGGGTGGGGTGAGAGGCCCCTTTAATGAAAAGGCCAGGCGACAGGCCGGTTTTTCAGATAGTGAACTCAGTATGCTTAAGGAGGCTCTGAATAAGTCGTGAGCGGTTTTCTCGAAGCTAGAATCGCCCATTTTTTGCTTAAAAATCTTCCTAATAGAGTGATGATTAGCTCTATTTTTAAGCAAAAACTGAACAATTCTGTCATTCGAGAAATTCCACTCAGACTTAATCAGAGCCTCCTTAAAAAACTATCTTTACAATAGTAAAATTTCTATAGAAATAATCGGTGTGATGATGAACAGAGGATTAGTTTAACGCCCCTTATGGTATTCTGATA